>JBEGVI010000117.1:0-41413 GCA_041178485.1 Bacteroidota bacterium
ATTCATGATTTCAATTGCCGGTTCTTCTTTTAACAATTTTCGCAATTTGGCGATGTAGACATCCATGCTGCGTCCGTTGAAATAGTTATCGTCTCCCCAGATTGCTCTTAGTGTAGCATGACGGTCTAGGATCTCCCCTTCGTTTTTCACCAACAGATGCAATAACTGATTTTCCTTGGTTGTCAATTTCTTCTCTCCCTCCTGAAGGAACAGAATTCTCAACTCGGGATTGAAACGTATAGAACCAAGGTTGTACACTTCATTCTGAGTGTGGGTGACGACTTCTGTTCTGCGCATGATTGCATGAATTCGTGCCAGAAGTTCCTCCATAACGAAAGGCTTCGTCATGTAATCGTCTGCCCCCAGTTCGAAACCTTGCAATTTGTCGTCTTTCATTGATTTTGCGGTGAGGAACAAAATAGGAATTCGCTTGTCGATCTCACGTATTTCTCTCGCCAGTGTAAATCCATCCATTTCCGGCATCATTACATCGAGAATACAAAAATCGTAACTTCTGTTGCTGAAGTGTTCATAAGCCAGTTTGCCATTTCGTGCAAGATCTACCTCATAGCCTTTGTTCTTCAAAAATGTATTCAACAGCGTACCCAGATTGTCATCATCTTCCGCCAATAAGATCTTTACTTTCTTATCCATGGTTATTCATTTATAATCAATGTAAATTCACTTCCCATTCCTATTTTACTTTTTACCTGAATTTGCCATCCCTGAAGGTCAGCTATAGCCTTCACATAACTCAATCCCAGTCCAAATCCCTTCACATTGTGGACATTGCCTGTTGGAATTCGATACAGTTTATCGAAGATTTTTGATAAATGTTCTTTACGAATTCCGATCCCTCGATCCTTAACGCTCAAACGTATCTTTTTAGTGTCCTTCCTTAAAGAAACGACAATAATAGGCGCTTTATCACTGTATTTTATGGCATTGTCCACAAGGTTTGAGATGACATTTGTCAAATGAAGGCGGTCTGTTTCAATGTTCAGAGACTCATTCGGCAACTCCAGCGAAAGTGTACCTCCCATAGATTCTACTCTAAATTGGGCATGCTGACAAACCTCTTTTACCACATCGTTCAGACTTAAAATTTCACGTTGCAAGCGAAGTTCCCCACGATCGATCACAGCACTTTGTAAGATTCGCTCGACCAGTGTACCAAGCCGCTTATTCTCGTCGGAGATCATCTTCACATAAGGTGCTATTTCCTCATTTTTTTCCGATGTAACCATGTCCTTATCCCCCAAGGCTTCACAAGCAAGTGAAATGGTTGAAATTGGAGTTTTGAACTCATGTGTCATGTTGGAAATAAAATCATTTTTCATCTCCGAAAATCGCTCCTGAGCGAGTATGGTCTTGAACATGAAAATCAACGCTGTAACGATGAGCATGATCAGTGTAAGGCTGATGAAGAAGGAACTCCACATTTCTTGAATTAAAAACACTCCCTTCTTTGGAAAATAGATATGCAGATAAAGGTCTTCATCCAGAATGTTGCTCGGGAAAAGCTTCGTTTTTCCGGAAACCAGTGTATCCATTTGAAGGGTGTAACTTGGGGGTACTTTTGCAAAACGAACAGGATCACCCATCTGATTGGCTACCATGAATTGATAGGTATGGGGAAGATCATCATTGGCTAGCTCTGTCCGTATCACCGAATCAAGAAATACAACATCTAACCGTTTGTCCGGATGCGTATACACATTTTCACGAAATGTTTCCACCATTAATTCATTGATGAATCTTGCCTTTCTAAAGATCTGTTCTGTCACACGCTGATCGAGCTGAATTGAAAGTCGAATCGAATCACTGCTCGGCAAGCCGCGTCGAGGATTATCAAACAATTCACGCAGTTCCCGAACATCTCTTGCCATTACTTTTTGTTCGGTAGACAACCCGGTTAAGGAATCATACGAACTTCCTTTGATGATCAGATAATTGTGACGTTCACCATTTTCAAAAAGTGAGGTGTCCTGAATCGATACCGACTCCTTCGCAGCAATCAAATCTTTGAATTCCTGCTTCAGAATGTCTTTGTACTGCCCTCTGAAGTCTCGGTCAACAATGTGCAGGTAGCGCCGAATGTCCTCAGCTTTTTCGTGACGTATTGCAATCCGCTCCAGTGAAGTCGATAAATTGGTCTCATACTGCGTTTTTTTGCGGTCGTAGAGCTGAAGCGTCTGAAAAGCCTGAACTACCAGAAGAGCCAGGAGTGCCACAACCACTAAGGAAAGAATGAAATTTACCCGGATCTTTTTCAACTCAGACTTTTTTCAAATGTAGCACCGGGCATAAGGCACACTGCAGGCTTAACGTTTTTTAACACGACCTGAAATTCAGAAAGAAACACAGCAATGTAACTCAACTTTAGGAAGGAAACACGAATTTTCTCTTTACAACGTTGTACATTCGTAGGAATGTCTGTGCTTCGATTAAATGTTGGGATTGTGTTGGTACTCCTGTGCTTTGCCGGACGAGCACAAGAGAGTTCATGGCGTCGACACACCTGTAAAAGTACACTGGACACCTTGAAGATAGATACCTTGTCCATCTACCCCAATAGTTTCAGAATCAGTTGTGGGGGTGAAATACTTCCTACTGAAGATTACTTTTTGGATCATGCCGCAGCGCGACTGAAGCTCCGAAAAAAATGTGGTGACTCTGTAACTGTTGAATACCGGGTGTTGCCCTTCGACCTTTCAAAAGAATATGCCCGAAGAAGTCCAGACATGATCTTCAGACAAGGCCTTCCGGACGAGCGCGACAAATTCAGAATTGAAAATACATATAGCGTAGAAGACGTCTTCGGAGGAAGCTCTCTGAATAAATCAGGCAGCATTTCACGTGGCGTTTCCTTCGGAAACAATCAGGATCTTGGAATAAATTCTACCCTCAACCTTGAGCTCTCCGGAGAGATTGCACCCAATCTTAAATTGCTTGCCTCAATCTCGGATGACAACCTCCCGATACAGCCCGACGGAAATACGAGCAAACTTCAGGAATTCGATCAGGTATTCATTCAGATTTACAATGACCGGTTAAAGCTTGTTGCAGGCGACTTTTGGATCTACCGGCCAAAAGGGTATTTTATGAATTATAAAAAACGTGCTCAAGGATTGAATCTGAACTATCAATGGGGAAAAGACACCCTCCATGTGTGGAGAACAGAACTCAGCGGTGCATTGTCCAGGGGAAAGTTCCACCGACAAATCATTCAGGGCGTGGAGGGAAATCAGGGTCCATACAGACTTCGAGGAGCAGAAAATGAACCTTTCATCATCATCCTTGCAGGAACGGAACGGGTGTACATAGATGGCAAATTGCTCGAGAGGGGACAGGAGATGGACTATACCATAAATTACAACACTTCCGAACTTGTCTTTACCTCACGGAATCTCATTACGAAAGATTCGCGCATTGTGATCGAATTCCAATACACAGATCAGAATTATGCCCGTTCACTTGTGCAGTCATCGACGACCTACTCCTCTAAAAAATTGAACTTCTGGATCAATGCGTACACCGAGCAGGATGCCAGGAACCAAACCCTACAACAAGAACTTTCACTTTCCCAAAAACAATTGCTCGCATCCATCGGAGATTCGCTGGAACTTGCTACAACAAACAGCATCGATTCTGTGGGTTGGTTTGAAAATCAGGTGCTGTATAAAATGATCGATTCACTTGGCTATGATTCCGTTCTCGTTTTCTCAGTGAATCCCGATTCAGCATTTTACAGAGCGACCTTCACCTTCGTTGGACCCGGGAAGGGGAACTACATCTTTAGCAACTCCAATGCATTGGGAAAGGTATTTCAATGGGTGGCTCCAATCGCCGGGATTCCCCAGGGGGATTACATTCCTTCTCGCCTGATCATTACACCTCAGCAACGTCAAATGGTGAGCAGCGGGGCGCGGTACCAGTTGAGAAAAAACCTGTACATCGAAACCGAACTTGCTTATTCTGGGTACGATAAAAATACGTTTTCAAGGACAGACAGTCAGGATGACAATGGCCTTGCGAGTCGAACCAAACTTCTGGGTACACTGCCACTTGGAAATAACTCCGATTCCACCCGATCTTGGGAACTGGATACAAAAGCAGAACTCGAATACCTGGATCGTTATTTCACTCCAATTGAACAATACCGTTCTGTGGAATTTGACCGCGACTGGAACACCAGAAACAAAGGATACACTGGCGAACAGTTGTATTCCATTGCCGGACTTAATTTTAAAAACCGTTCGGCAGGAAATATTAACCTTGAGGGGCAGTTCTATTCTATCGGAAAGGATTATCAAGGAACGCGAGCAGCCACAGACGGGAAATGGAATAAAAACGGATTACGAGCCAAATGGGACGGGAGTTACCTTTCCAGTTCCACAATTGCCCAAAATGATTTCGTAAGACACAGGGCAGAAATATCCAAAGATTTCAAATGGTTTAAAATCGGCTACGTCGATGACCATGAGTTAAATCGATTCAGAAGCAGCGGCACGTCGCTGGATCCCGGCAGTTATCAATTCTTCGATTACCAGTTCTATCTTGCAAATGGCGACTCAGTAAAGAACATGTACAAACTGTTCTACCGTGAACGTTACGACCAATTTTCAGACAGCAATGCGCTTGTTCCCGCTGCAAAAGCAAGAACCTCAGGAGGTGAAATCAAAATAAGTGAGTTGCGCAATCAATCCCTTAACATCATCATGGCATATCGTGAATTAAAGATCTTGAATCCCGGGTTGATAAATCTCCCACCAGAAAATACGGTAACCGGGCGTGTCGACCACGAGATCCGAATATGGAAAAATGCACTTACGTGGACAAACTTCTATGAGGTCGGTTCAGGTCTGGAACAAAAAAGAGAATTCCTTTACATTCAAGTCAATGACGGCCAGGGAGTGTACACATGGATCGACTACAACGGCGACGGAGTGAAAGACCTGAATGAATTTGAAATTGCACAGTTTGTTGATCAGGCAAGTTACATCCGGGTTTTTACCCCCAGCAGTGCCTATCAGAAAACGTATTCCAATGAATTGAATGAATCCGTTTTCTGGCGGCCGGAGCGAATATGGTCGAATAAAAAAGGAGTGCTCGGAGTGTTAAGTCGCTTTTCCGATCAGGCACGGATCCGCATCAATCGAAAAACGAATCTTTTCGACGGTGTAGAAGCATTCAATCCATTTGCCTCACAAATCAGAGATACCAACCTCATCTCCAGCGCATACAACTTAAGAAACACACTGTTCTTTAACCGGACATCCAGTATCTTCAGTGCAGAATACAATTTTCAGGACTTGAGAAGCAAAACCTTATTGGCAAGCGGGTTTGATTCCCGTGCAAATTTTTACCATGAACTCTCCTTTCGGTGGAACATTAGAAGGGTGTTTTCAGTGGAAGCTAAAGGACAAAGGGGCACAAAAGATTCCGAGGCAGATTACACGAGCGGCAGAAATTATTCCTTGTCCTACTATTTTATTCAGCCAAGCCTCATCTTTCAACCCGGCACCAGTTTCAGGGTCTCACTGGATGGCCGATACAGCCAAAAAGAAAATACACCTTTCTATGGCGGGGAAAATGCCGTACTGCGTGAAATAGGAACCACCTTTAAATACAATCAAGCGGAAAAAGGAAGTTTGCAAGGTGGGTTGAAAATGGTGAACATTACGTACAACGGAAACCCGAATTCAGCCTTGGGCTTCGAAATTCTGGAGGCACTCAAACCGGGAATCAATTATACCTGGAATGTCGGTTACCAGCGCTCTGTTTCGCGAAACCTTCAACTTTCGATACAATACAATGGGAGAAGGTCAGAGAACAGCCGCACAATTCACAGCGGGGGAATGGAGCTCAGAGCGTTCTTTTGATCAACCGTTTTGTTCGTCCCGATACATTTGATAGATCATCCCGTCTGAAAGGCCAATTTTCGGTACCAGAATCTCTTTACTGAGAAGTTCTTCCAGAATAAAAATATAAATCTTCAAAGCCGGCACGATGACATCCGCTCTGTCAGGTTTTAACTGGTACACTTCCACTCGTTGGTCTACGGTGAGCGCCTCCAGCTTTTGATTAAGTTTTTTGAGTTCACTCAACTCAATGGCCTCTTGATGTCCGGCACCTATTAATTTGTGCACCTTATTGATGTTTCCTCCCGTTCCATAAATCTGATGAGGCGACTTCAAATCTACATGACCGGTAATCCAGTCATGAATCTCAGCCCAAATATCTTTTTTTACCTTATCCTTGAGCACACGAATCGTACCTATCTCAAAAGACTTGGAAGCTACGCGTTCACCACCCTCAAATACACTTATTTCTGTACTTCCGCCTCCTACGTCAATCACAATAAATGGAACCGATTTATCAATATCCAGCAAAAAGAAAGTTCCAAAAATCAATTCCGCTTCTTCATTTCCAGAAATCACTTCAACCCGCACCCCGGTTTCCTCTTTAATTCGTTCAATGATCTTTTCTGAATTTGAGGCTTCACGCATGGCCGATGTTGCGACTGCTCGCAATTTACGGACTTCGAAAATCTCTGAAATCAGCTTGAATGCTTGAATGGTCTTAACAAAATCTTCTGTTTTCTTCTTTGACAGCTTCCCGTTCGTAAAAACCTCTTCTCCCAGTCTCAATGGAACCCGGGTGTATGAGATCTTTTTGACAAATGAATGGCCATCTACTTTCTCTACCTCGCCCACCAAAAGTCGGGCTGCGTTGGTTCCAATATCAATCGCGCCATATTTCACACCACAAAACTATTTTTTTCTGAAAAAAATCTTGATTGGCACACCGCAAAAATCAAAATTTTCGCGTAATCTGTTCTCGAGAAATCGTTTGTAGGAATCTGGAATGTACTGCGGTAAATTGCAGAATATCGCGAAGGACGGCGCATGCGTTGGCAACTGTTGAACGTATTTTATCCGAATGTACTTTCCTTTCATCGCCGGTGGTGGCGTGGCCTGAATGATCTCTAACATGACCTCATTCAATTTCGAAGTTGGGATTTTCTTTGTCCTGTTTTCGTGCACCATCATTGTAGCTTCCAGTGCTTTATGAATTCGCTGTTTGGTAATGGTAGATGTAAAAATGATAGGAACATCATTGAAAGGTGCAAGTTGATTTCGGATATTCTCTTCAAATTTCATCATGGTATTCTGGTCCTTTTCCACAAGGTCCCATTTGTTAACGAGCACCACAACCCCTTTTGAATTCTTTTCGATGATGTAAAAAATATGAAGGTCTTGTTTCTGCAATCCCTCCTCTGCATCGATCATGAAAATACATACATCCGAATTCTCGATGGTTCGAACAGAACGGAGAACAGAATAATACTCAATATCCTCTGTAACCTTAGCCTTCTTCCGGATTCCAGCAGTATCAATAAGAAGGAAGTCAAACCCAAAAGCTTTGTACCGCGTATTGATCGCATCTCTTGTCGTTCCTGAGATATTGGTTACGATGTTTCGTTCTTCACCTGTTAGGGCATTTACAAGGGAGGATTTCCCAACGTTTGGACGACCAACGATCGCTATTCGGGGCAGCTCCTCCTTCTCGTTTACAGATTCATCTTCTTTATCGAAATGCCTTACAATCTCATCCAGGATCTCACCAGTTCCACTGCCATTCGTAGCAGATAAATCATAAACATCTCCCAGACCAAACTGATAAAATTCAGAGGAAAGCCCTACGCGGTCTGTGTTGTCTACTTTATTCGCAGCAATAAGTACCGGTTTTTTAGACCTTCTTAAAATCGCAGCGACGGTTTCATCCAGATCAATGATTCCGGTAGTCACATCGACCATAAAAACAATCACCTTTGCCTCTTGAATGGCAATCTCTACCTGCTTTCGGATTTCTTCTTCAAAAATATCTTCAGATCCCTTGACATACCCTCCTGTATCGATCACAGAGAACTGAATTCCATTCCATTCTCCTTTACCATATAAGCGGTCACGGGTCACCCCGCTTACCTCCTTTACAATGGCATTCCGGGATTCCGTTAAACGGTTGAACAGGGTGGATTTGCCTACATTCGGACGACCTACTATGGCTACTATGTTACTCATGCTTTTGCAGTACAAGGAGCAAAGGGCAAAGAACTAAGACACCATCTTTATTCATCGCACTTTATTCCAATCGATTAAACTATTTTTTCTTTTTCGGAAGACTGACACCCATTAAAAAACAACACATTCAGAGCCTTGCTCCTTGTTCTTTGTACTAAAATTGCACCAATCAATATCCGTATTTCTTCAACTTATTCTCAGTCGATCTCCAGTCTTTGTCCACTTTTACAAATGTTTCCATGAAGACTTTCTGTTCAATAAACTTTTCAATTTCCTTTCTTGCTTCTCGACCGATCTTCTTGAGCATCTCCCCGCCTTTTCCGATGATGATCCCCTTTTGAGAATCCCGTTCCACAATAATCAGCGCACGAATTCTTGTCAATCCCTCTTCCTCCTTGTATTCTTCAATCTCTACCTGGCAACTATACGGAACCTCTTTTTCGCAGAAAAGGAATATCTTCTCGCGTATAATCTCAGAAACAAAGAAACGCATCGGCCGGTCCGACAATTCTTCCTTGTCGTAATACGCAGGATTTTCGGGAACCAGTTCAAGAATTCTGTTCCACACTGTTTCAATATTGAAATCATGTAAAGCAGAGACAGGGAATATCTCTGCGTTTGGAAGCTGGTTTTGCCAATAGGCGATCCGTTCCATGACCTTCTCCTGATCGCTGAGATCAATCTTGTTGATCAGGCAAAGTACAGGAACACGGAGATTCTTGATTCGTTCAAGAGTCTCCTCATGGTTCATATTGTTTTCGCGGGTATCGGTTATAAAGATCAAAACGTCGGCATCTTTCAATGAGGTATTCACATACTCCATCATTGCCTCGTGCAACATGTATGCTGCATTCACCACACCGGGAGTGTCCGAAAAAACGATCTGATAGTCCTCGTCGTTGACGATTCCGAGAATCCGGTGTCGTGTCGTTTGTGCCTTGGAAGTGACAATAGAAAGTTTTTCACCGACAAGACGATTCATGAGGGTTGATTTGCCAACATTTGGACTTCCAACGATATTTACAAAACCGGAACGGTGCGCCATGAATCTTAAAACAGGCTGCAAAGAAACGAAATTTAGAGGGGGTGTGCAAGTATAGTCACAAGCTTCGGTACCACTGCACCATCGGAATGGGAATTGGAACCAACTCTCGGTCAAATGAAATTCCGGTAAATCCAAACTGAAAGGCCTTGCCTTCGGATTGATGCCAGCGCACACCCGGAATGAAAAGTCCGAGGCCCGGTTTGCGGTCTTCTGTCGTCACCGTCACCAATTGATTTTGATATGTTCCTGTCGAGGGGTCATATATCGTTTGCCATTCCGAAGAGCTGGAACGGGTGGTTTTTCCTTTGATCACAATAAAAGAATCGAACACCAGACTGATCCTCGAACTGACCTTGATCATTCCGGCAATTGAAGTGAGTGCCCTGCCATCTGAATCTCCCTCTGCCCAGATGACACCATAGCCTGCGGAAGCGGCTATATTGGCACGTCTTGTACCATAAGACAAACTCATAAATGGAAGTGCTCCCCCTGCATTTTTATCCGAACCAAGTAAGGTGATCCAGGAGGAGGTTCCGAGCATGGCCCCCAGTGCGAAATGAAAATCTTTTTTAAGTGGAATGCTGTATTTCGCAGTTCCCACGATCGGCATAGCCAGCCAGGTAGTCATAATTCCCAATCCAAATCTGTTGCTTACAGCAAATTGAAAATCAGGACCAAATAAATTCCACTGAATGTAGTGCTGGCCCTTTTTGATGGGCAAACCATTTGTGGTAATAAAATACCTCGTAGCAAACCTGTCTTCTCCGATAAACTCCCCTTTTTCTGAAAGTTCATTCTCCTTTACCGGCATGATCTCGCGGACGATGTATTGAGGAACAACGATGGTTCTCCCATCGTTCGTTTTAAGCGTCAACTCACGTTCATCCTCTCTTAGAATATGACCGATAAGTTCTGTCCCATCTGTTTTTATCACTCTGTATTCTGTTGTATCCGGATGAGAGGGTTGCTGTGCAAAACCGACTAGACAGAAGAAGAAATTTAAAAGAATTATTGCAGTGAATCTCATCTGATAAGTTTTGCTCAAAAAAAAGGCAAACACAGACAAACCGAATTGTTATTCTATGGATTGGCTCAAATTTTATTTGGAATGGAGCTTTCTTTAATTCAACCCATCCTTAACAAATCGGACGGTTGAACTGAATGTTGGAAAATTCAAGGTAAGCAGATACATGCCCTCAGGCAAGGTGCTCACATCAATGACTGATGTATGCAATCCTTCGGTGATACGCTCACCGGCAAGTGTGTGAATTCGAAAACTTTGGTATCCCTCTGCATCCAAATGGAGGCACCCATTGACGGGGTTCTGTATACGTGGAATAAAAGGTTTTTGTTGATTCAGTTCATTAGTAGAACACGATTTATTCTTCAGAAAATCCCAGATGACTTGGGGAGAATAGAAATCAAAATTAATGGTTCCAGCTCCTCCGAGCAAGGTCTGGATGCCAGGCCACTGATGTCCCCCGCCGTCAATCTTTATCAATTCCAGCGGACTTACACAATTCTGATAGGTAATCTTTTGTGGAGAGGAGAGATCCAGCAGATTGGTATTCGGCATTGCCACAGTTACCGGTGCCGAAGTGCAAGAGAGAAATTCACTCCATTTGTTCATGACCTGGTCAACCGAAACTCCCGTTCCCGGACCACCGTTGTATGGTACTACAGCATCTGCAGTTCCGTGAATATGGAGCACCGAAGGGGTGAATTGCGGTGAACAGTTGGCATACGTAGTGTCGCTCATGTTTCCGGCAACGGTAGCAATTCCTGCAAAACACATAGAAGACTCGCAGGCAATCTTGTGACTCATAAAACCTCCGTTGGAGAAGCCGACGAGATACTGACGCAAAGGATTTGTTCCAAAATTGGCCTGAAAATGAAGTGCCAGGGATTCAATAAAACCTATGTCATCAGCCGAAGAAACAGTGAGATTCATGTTGGCATTCCAGGCAAAATTCAGTCCATCCGGATAAACAACAATAAAATTATCCTGTTCCGCAATGGCATTGAATTGCGTAATGTCCATTACTCCTGAGCCAGTCTGCGTGAGTCCATGCATCAGAATAAGTAACGGCACCTGCTGACCGGCTGTCCAATTCGAAGGGGTGAAATAGACAAAGGTTCGGGTCACGCCATCGTGCACAAGTGTGGAATTTATCTGCGACAGACCGGGGAAAAGGCTCAAAATAAATCCCAGCAACAGCAGATTTTTTTTGAAGTTCATTCGCTTGTCTAAAAAATGAGTACTGGATAAATTTAATTGATTTTTAGTTGTGGATTGCTATACACTGATTTTGATCTCACTTTGATGTAAGCATTTGAAAGCAAGAGGAAAAGGATTATTTCATGATCCCCAAACGGGGGATGCTTAAAACACCGCCCTTCGCTCGTACCTCTCTCAGTTGGTCTTTTTTGTTTCTTCGCATTTGAAAGCAAGCTTTCATGCGGAAACAAAAAATCCCAAGTGTTTTAAGCTTGGGATTGTGTTTTGCAGAGAGGAAGGGATTCGAACCCTCGATACGGTTACCCGTATACTACCTTTCCAGGGTAGCTCCTTCAACCACTCGGACACCTCTCTGTGTTGGGGATGCGAAAATAATAAAAATTCTTTGGTCAAAGGGTCATTTCTCCACAGAGAGCGGTTTGCAATTGACTTCTCATTTGAGTGAGGCTCAAATTTTGTCCCAAAAGGTGCATGACTTTGGTGAGCGCGGTTTCTGTTGTAAGATCGCGGCCACTGATCACCCCGACTTTCTCAAAGAAGGCACTTGTAGCGTATTTTCCCTGTTGAACAGCACCCGAATTGCACTGTGTTATGTTCAGTACCAATCCCCCATCGTCAAGGTAATTTTCGATTAACCCATGAAAGTGGGAGTCATTCGGTGCGTTTCCAGAACCAAATGTTTCCAGGATAACAACGTCCGTATTCGAACGATCAAACAAACTTACATAGGATGTTGAGGAAAATCCGGGATAGATCTTGAACAAAGCGACGCGGGCACCCATCTCCTTCTGATACACAAGATGCGGAAGAGAAGTCCTGAAGAGTGCGTCTCTATTGTAGGTAATTGTGACTCCGGCCCTGGCCAATTCGGCACAATTCGGTGAGGAAAAAGCCTCGAATTGATTCGCAGAAACCTTTGAACTTCTGTTGCCTCGATAAAGAGAATATTCAAAATAGACTGCCACCTCCTGAACCATCGGCTGACCGTCTACATCTTTGTCTGCTGCGATCTCAATAGAAGTAATCAAATTTTCTTTGCCATCGGTTCGTATGGTACCTATCGGTAATTGTGACCCGGTAAAAATGACGGGTTTACGCAATCCCTGCAACATAAAACTCAACGCAGAGGCAGAAAAAGCCATTGTGTCCGAACCATGCAGGATGACAAACCCATCGTACGCGTCGTAATTATCAAAAATAAGCTGTGCCATCTGCTGCCAGCGCAATGGATTCATCTCCGAAGAATCAATTGGTTGATCGAAGCTAACTGTTACCAGTTCGACATGAATACGGTTGATCTCCGGAACATGCCGGTGCAAATGGTTAAAATCAAAACTTTTCAGCTGTCCCGTCAGCGGATCGTTGATCATACCAATTGTTCCACCTGTGTAAATGAGCAATACCTTCGGCTTCGTATTCATCCTCCTACAAATTAAAAAGTTCTTTAGCATTTGAAGTAGTAATCGCAGCCACTTCCTCAATTCTCATTCGTTTGACCTCTGCAAGTTTGTCTACAACAAGGGCCATATAGGCACTCTCATTGCGTTTCCCACGATGTGGCGAGGGTGCGAGATACGGCGAGTCTGTCTCAAGAATGATGTATTCCATTGGAATATCTTTTACCACCTCATCCAATCCGGATTTCTTAAACGTCAGGACCCCGCCGATACCAATCATGAAAGAACCGTATTCTTGTATCTTCTGGGCGTGTAAAAGGGTTCCTGTAAAACAATGGAAAACTCCACTCAAAGAATCGTCAGCCAGCTCATCCAAAATGCAAAAAATCTCATCGAAAGCATCGCGCGCATGAATGACGATGGGGAGTTTAAGTTCTTTCGCCCAGAGAATTTGTCTGCGAAAAACTTCTTCCTGCTGACCTTGAAACGTCTTGTCCCAATAAAGATCCATGCCTATTTCTCCTACGGCGATGTATTTTCTTCCTGAAAAAAGATGTGCTTTTATAACTTCAAGGTCCTGCTGCCAATTCTCCCCAACCGAACCCGGATGCAAACCCATCATGGGAAAACAATGTCCGGGAAAATCAGAACAAAGGTTATGCATTCGATCAATCGAATCCACATCGATGTTGGGAAGCAAAAATGTATCGATTCCTGAGGCGATTGCCCTGTGGATCATTTCAGAACGGTCTTCGTCAAAGGAGTCGCTGAATAAATGTGTATGTGTATCGATCAGATTCATTAGAAGAGTGACACACTCAAACCCAACTGAAGCAAATGAAGAGTCGCACTGGCACGGCTGTAAAACAATGGGTTGATGCTACACGCACCGTAGATCGCCCAATTTCGAATGCCAAAACGAATATGACCCGAAAGCGCAAATCGGTTCAGGTCTACGAAGTGATAATCTTTCGAAACATTTCCATTGGAAAAGACAGTTTTAGAATAAATATTCAGCTGATATGCCGGAGTAAACCCGAATTGGAATTTAAAGTGATCTCTTCCTTTTGTTCTAAAGCGAAATTCAAGTGGAATACCCAAAGAATTGCCGCAAAGCAATATGCGTTTGGCCGAAGCAGTTCCCTCTTTAATCTGGGTATAGGATCCGGTAGGGTCACAAACAAATAAATTGGAGAGGTTTTCAGTTCTGAATAGACTGTGCCTCACTCCGGTACCGAAAGACACGGTGCTTTTCTTATTCAACGGAAAATCAAACATCAAATTTGTATTTAGCCCAATAGAAGACCATTGATTTTGAAATGAACGAAGTTCCCCCAACCAGTCATTGTATGTGACATCAAATACAAGACGGTCATACTTCATTGCCTTTCCCGCTTTGGCAGGGCGCAACCCAGTGAAATTCCACAGAATACCCGGTTTACTCCCCTCGCGTTCATCGTCTTTCTGCGCACTCACATTCCATGCGCTGACCAACACGATACATATGGCAAGAATTCTGTTCATCGTAAATCTATAATTCGTTGTTCCCATCGCCAGGCGTGATCTATGGCATCGGCAAGTGTATATTTTGGTTTCCAACCAAGAACTTCTCTGGAGCGGTCTGCATTTGCATATATCTCAACCACATCACCGGCACGTCTCGGGCCATACTTCCAATTCAGTTTCTGCCCACTGCGTGATTCAAAAAGTTCAATTACCTCAAGAATAGTTGTTCCCTGACCTGTACCGACATTGATGTATTCCAAACAATTTCCGGACTGCATTTCCAAAAATTTCAACGCTTTCACATGCGATTCTGCAAGATCACATACATGGATGTAATCCCTTACACATGTACCGTCGGTTGTCGGATAATCGTTTCCGAAAACTGTCAGACATTCTTGTTTTCCAATTGCAGTTTGAGTTATGAATGGAAATAAATTATTTGGTTTGCCGACTGGAAATTCACCCAACGCACCGGTTGGATGTGCCCCAACAGGATTAAAGTAACGTAAATTCATCACTTTAAACCCTTGAAAAGCTCTTTGAACATCTGCAAGAATCTGTTCGCCAATAAGTTTGGTGTTGCCATACGGAGAACCAGGCTGACTCATTGGCGAGCTTTCCGTGACCTCCTTCACACCATTCGGTTCACCGTAAACAGTACAAGAAGAAGAAAAGACGAAATTAGATACTCCAAACTCCAGAGCCAAAGCACAAACGACGTTCAATCCTTCAAGGTTGTTATGGTAATATTTGAGGGGATTTTCAACTGATTCACCAACCGCCTTATATGCGGCAAAATGAATGATCCCATGAAATTGCTTAGATGCAAAAAGCGCATGCATAGCCATTCTGTCACAAATATCTATCTCATGGATTTCGGGGACATACGCAAGTAATTCATTGAAACCCTCCAGTACCTTTTTGTTGGCATTTCTGAAATCGTCCGCAATGACAGGAGTGTATCCATGCTTGATCAACTCAATGACGGTGTGTGAACCGATGTACCCACATCCGCCGGTTACAAGAATATTCCTGTTTTCACTCATGCCTGATCAAAGTTAATACTTATTTGATGTACTTTGCAGTGATGAATGACAATCGAAAGATAGATCTTCAACGTTTTGTCAGCCCAAAAACGAAGTGGACGTATTTGCTCAAATTTGTGGCGTATGCGCTGGTTATTGGCATTATCCTCTTTTTCATTTCAAACCGATTGAAACACTCTACAAGTACCGAATCAAAAACGGAAACAGAGGAAATTCATAACATAAAGATCGAACTGCCCTGAACCATTCTCTGAGGAGATTGTTTCAGTAACATGAATTTTCTCTTTTTATTGTCGTTTTTGTTCGGTCCACTGCCTACGAGTAAAGTATCCCTTACTGTAAATGTGTCGGGATTTTCGGACAATGTAGGGAAATCATACATTGCCTTGTACAGACCGAAAGATGTATGGCCCGAAATCAACAAGCAATTCATAGGTAAAGTTGTGGCAATAAACGGAAAAACTTCCACTGTAAAATTTGACAATCTCGAATGTGGCACCTATGCCGTAGCTGTATTCCACGACAGAAATAACAACGGCAAACTGGATAAAAACATGTTGGGCATTCCAGTGGAACGTTACGGCTTTTCCAACAATGCGCGAGAAACGTTTAGCGCTCCGAGTTTTGGAAGTGCATCGGTTGAATTACAAAAAGACCGTGCCATTGCTATATTCGTGAAATGACGCTTTTTCTTTGAAAATACCTGTACGTTTCTTGTTGAGCATGAAATAGTTTTTCGTTTGAATCGGCAGATCGGTAAGAATTGTCCATTTTTTTTCGGATCAAACGGCTTTTGACATTTCCTTTCCATTGAATTTCAAATAGCTCGTTCAACTCCTCCTTCAGGTCATTTGCTTTTATCGGACACGCCACCTCAATGCGTTTATCCAGATTTCGTTCCATCCAATCCGCACTTGTAATGTAATACACTGGATTGCCTCCATTTTCAAAAATCATAACTCGCGAATGTTCCAGATAGCGATCGACAATGCTGATTACCTCAATGTTCTCACTCAACTTTTTCTCTCCGGGAATAAGGCAGCAAATTCCTCGAATGATCATTCTAATCTTCACTCCTGCAGCACTTGCTTCGTAAAGCTTCTCAATCATTTTTACATCCGTAAGGTTATTGAGTTTGATCCGTATTTCAGCATACAGGCCCTTTTTTGAATTCTTTATTTCCTGATCAATGAGTTGAACCATTTTTCTCCTCGTATTCAAAGGAGAAACTATAAGTTGCTTAAAAATGGGTCTTTCAAGATTGTTTTCAAGCAATCTGAATACCTTTTGAACTTCTTTAGCGACGTTAATATCTGCCGTTAGCAAGGCAAGATCGCTGTACACTTGTGCACTTCTTTCATTAAAATTTCCGGTACCTATGTAAGAAATAAACTGGTCTGATGCTTTTTGTCTTCGATGAATGAGCAATAGTTTGGAATGAACTTTCAAATCTTGCATACCGTAGATAACTTTAGCTCCGTTTTCCTTGAGTCTGTCTGCCCAAAATAAATTTTGTTCCTCATCAAAACGGGCTTGCAATTCAAGAACGACCGTTACTTTTTTTCCATTGGCAACGGCCGCATTCAGTGCATTCATGACCTGTGAATTTTTCGCAACCCGATAAATGTTAATTTTTATTGAAACTACCAGGGGGTCTATTGCTGCTTCCCTCAACAGATCAACGACATAATCAAAACGTTGGTAAGGAAAGTTCAATAAAACATCCTTGAGCAGAATACTTTGAATCAGGCTTTTGTTTTCGGCAAGGTCAGGATGCGGCAGAGGGGGTTGAGGAGGAAAGAGCAATTTCTTTCGATCGAAAGAAGGAAACTTCATAAAATCTTTAAAATTATGGTATTTCCCTCCCGGAATATGGTTTACACCTGAGCGCAATTGCAACACTTTCAACAGATGCTTAAGCAAATCTTCAGGCATGCGGTCATCATAAACAAACCTCACCGGCTTTCCCTGTTTTCTCAATTTCAAACTTTTCTCCATCTTTTCAATAAAAGAAATAGAGATGTCATCATCCAGATCCAGTTCGGCATCACGGGTAAATTTGAATGTGAACGCTTCTATTCCATTAAATTCAAAAATTGAAAATATACTTTCAAGATGTAGCCGGATAACATCATCTAAAAGAATAAGATAGTCCTTTTTTCCCTCGCGCATGAGGTAAAACCTTGAAAATTCCGGTGGCACCTGAATGAGAGCATACTTTATTTTTTTTCCGGTTTTTGGAAACATTTTTACCGCAAGGTAAATGCCTGAATCCTGCAATTTAAGTTGTCCGCCTTTGCCATCAATCAACATGGGAACGATTGCATGTTTGAGCGTCAGCTCGAAAAAATCCTTGAGTTCTGTACGCTGGGAATCTGTCAATGACGTTTCATCCAAACGAATAATTCCCAAGTCAGCCAGCTCGCTGAATAAGGACTCATAGGTTCTTTCAAATATTTCCTGTTGTTTGAGCACTTTCTTTCTAATCTCCCCGTAGAGCTCAGAGGGCGTTCCTTTGAACCCATCGACCGTTCTTTTCCGAACGGCAATCATCCTTCTCAAATTTGCGATTCGAACTCGAAAGAATTCATCCAGATTGTTAGAATATATACCCAAAAAACGGACACGTTCGATGAGCGGAACCCGTCTGTCCTGTGCCTCCTGCAAGACCCTTTCATTGAAGCTTAACCAGCTTAGTTCTCGATTGATTAGTTCCATCCAACTCAAAGGTCGCAATCTTCTACCACTGCAATGTGTAGTTTGAGTTAAATTTATGTAAAGAAAAAAGGACCCTAAAGGTCCTTTTAAATTAAACTTTCATTCCCTTGACAACGCGGTCTTTGCGTTTGGTTTTTTGTAGATTCTTACGTTTTACCATTAAATAAGTGGTTCCACTCGAGGATGAGGCAAAATACGTTTCATTCCCATAGGTTAACTTTCCTCCTTTTTCGTTGGTCCAATCGGCGACCAAAAAATATTTTGCATTTGTTGCCTGCGCTTGTCTTACTGTAAACGTGAGCGTTTTCCCTACTCCGGTTTCAAATCGAACGATCAATTCGCCATTTGGACCATAACTGTCAAAAACACATTTCGTATTGATCGGTATGATGACACGGTCTTGTTCCTTATTCGAATTTGAAACCAGCGCACCGTCATCTGCAGTTCCCTGATTTCCGGACTGCTTACTGCGCTCCATAATAATCGTTGCAGAAGTGTAGAACTGAACTTTCTTCACTTTATCCACAGAGGAAAGGTTGAATTCGTCTTTAATATCATTGGTGTAAGGAACTTTAACCCCACAACTCGAGAGAAAAATCAGAATAAAGAAAGGAAGTATGCGTTTCATGTTCAAAATTTTAGGGCAAATATAAATAAACGTGCCATAACCTTGAAGAATATTCCACCATGAAATATAATGTAACTTTGAGCAATCACAAACGAACATGCCGATAGCAATAAAACATTTTGAATTCAATGCTTTTCAGGAAAACACTTTTCTGATCTATGACGAACAAAAAAATGCAGTGATCATTGATCCTGGTTGTTACAGTCGTATTGAACAAGAAGAGTTGAGTTCTTTCCTGGAGGATGAAGGTTTAACGCTCCATGCCTTATTAGGAACACATGCACACATTGATCATGTTCTTGGAAATAGCTTTATAATGAATACTTACGGAGTTGATTATTATCTTCACTCCGATGATGT
Organism: Bacteroidota bacterium; assembly: GCA_041178485.1. Taxonomy (GTDB): domain Bacteria; phylum Bacteroidota; class Bacteroidia; order Flavobacteriales_D; family Crocinitomicaceae; genus M0103. The sequence goes on from JBEGVI010000117.1 coordinate 19,027, forward strand.
GGCTACCTTAAAGGCAGTCAGTTCTTATGCACATTTATACGGATTTGAGGGATACCTCCCCTCTCCTGCGCCAACACATACGTTACATGGAGGAGAGCAACTTTCGTTTGGTGAAATTCAGTTTGAAGTGTACCATACTCCGGGGCACGCACCTGGTCATGTGGTGTATTACAACCGGCAAAATAACTTTGTGATCAATGGTGACGTCCTATTCAGTGGCAGTTTTGGCCGTGTGGACCTTCCGGGGGGTGACCTCGAAACGTTGAAAGAATCCATTTTCAATACAATGTTCAAGCTTCCGGAAGAAACAGTTGTGTACTGCGGGCATGGACCTTCAACAACAATCGGTAAAGAGAAAAGAACCAACTATATCCTCAACTTTTAGTGCGGATTGCGATAAATACAAGATTCTTACTGTCCGGAAAAATGGAAGGGTTTGGTTGGTATACCTATGAGGTTGTTAAAAGAATTGTTTGTGCGCATCCTGAGCACGAATTCTATTTTTTATTTGACAGGCCCTACGATCCAAAGTTCATTTTTGCTAAAAATGTAACTCCGATTGTATTAAATCCACCGGCAAGGCATCCCGTCTTGTTTATCTATTGGTTTGAAATCGCTGTTCGCAAAGCATTAAAAAAGCATTCCATTGATCTGTTTTTCTCTCCTGATGGATACCTTTCTCTATCCAGTTCAGTAAAACAGGTTATTGCTATTCATGATATAAACTTCGAACACCACCCAAGAGATCTCCCATTTACAGCGCGCCTGTATCTTCGTTACTTTTTCCCTCGTTTCGCACGAAAAGCTACAGAGATCATTACCGTATCGCACTATTCTTTGAAGGACATAGAAACCCTGTATGGTGTAGCATCCGATCGGATAAGCTATTGTTGGAACGGAGCCTCGGAGGAATACGTTCCTTTGGACGATATTTCCATCAAACTGGTCAGGAACAAATACAGTTCGGGAGAACCCTATTTTCTGTTTGTGGGATCTATGCATCCAAGAAAAAATCTCTTGCGTCTTTTACGAGCATTCAGTGAATTCAAAAAGAGAGAAGGAAGCTCCATGAAAATTTTACTTGTGGGGACCTCAATGTGGGGAAGAGATAAAGAACTGGAACAGCTGATCCATTCTCTAGGAGACGATGTAATTATCACAGGACATCTTGAGAAAGACGAACTTTGCAAAGTAACAGCCGCTGCGTTTGCTTTAACATTTGTACCGTACTACGAGGGCTTTGGAATTCCTATAGTAGAAGCCATGAGATGCGGCGTTCCGGTGATTTGCGGCAACAGAACTTCACTGCCTGAAGTAGCAGGAGATGCAGCCCTACTTTGTGATCCTTTTGATGAACATGCAATCTCCGAACGAATGACCGAACTTGCGACCGACGACATCCTTTACATGGAATTCAAACGGAAAGGACTTGAGCGCAGCACAATATTTAACTGGGACCAAACAGCACTTCATGTCTGGAAGGTGATCGAAAAGCACCTCAAATAAAAAAGGCCACTTTCGCGGCCTTTTCTCTTATTCTTATTCTGTTTTCAATTCAATGTACTGGAAATCATGGTATTTCGCAGTATTCTCAAAATCCTTTTCATATTTAGGACCCTGAACAACTGCCGAAACAATCTTGATCGTTACCTTATTTCCTAAATTCTTAGAGTTGAAATACGCTGTCAACTCATTTTTAATTCGGTTCGCCCTTGATCTCGCTAGCTTATCATTTGTAGCAAACGTTTTCGTTGGTACATACGATGCTGAAGACCAAATGTTGATTGTAACTTTTTCACGTCCGTTGTTGATTTGTGTCTCTAATTTCGAAACGAAATCCAGCAATTTACCTTCCTGCACGGTCAATTTATCCCCGTTGTATTCGAAATAATGTTTCAACTGAAGATCTTCGACTACCGGTGGCAAAGGTTCATTCACACGACAAGTACACGTAGCTGTCTGACCAAGCTCATCTTTGGCAGTAACCGTATACTCCCCTTTCGCTACGCCAAAAGGATTTTGCTCTTTGGAATTATTGGTCCAACTGTAGGTAATCTTCCCTACACCGCCTTTTGGAGTTGACTCAAGTCGACCATCGTTGGCTCCGAATTTCGTGATATCAATCCCCTTACAAGATACTGTCAGTGGTGGTGGATACAAAACTGTAGCCATGTAGATGTCACTTCGTTCACCATCGCGGTTGGAAGACCAATAAATCTGATTCGTCGTGTAACTGAAATATGCATCGAACTTTGGTGAATTGATTTTATTTCCCAAATTCACCGGCTTTGACCAGTTTGTCCAGGAGTCATCCAATCTGACGGAATAGAAAATATCTGCTCCACCCATACCACCATGTCCTTCACTTGAAAAGAACAACGTATCACTTGTTTTATTCAGGAAGGGAGAAATTTCAAAAGAAGCTGTATTCAGGACATTGCCCATGTTTACTGGTGCAGACCACGTGCCACCTTGCTTCTTACTCACATAAAGGTCTTCAAGTCCGACTGAGTTCGGTCCTGCATAAGAAATAAGTATGATATCCTCCGAACGGTTTACATGAAACCCATAGAAGTCGCCCTCAATGTCCAACGTAGGAATAACAATCTCCATAGGCTTGCCCCAATCAGCACCATCCGCTGTTGAAACGGCTAAACCTTTCACTAAATCTTTCTTCCCTTCATACGTGTTCAGTACGTACATGTTGCTGCCATTGGCATTGAGCCCTATAACTGCATTGTTGAACTTGTTGTTGATGGATTTCAAAAGTTGACAGTCTGTATACCCATCCCCGGATTTACGGCTGAACCAAATGTCCTGATCGTATTCTCCTCCCTCTGCTTTCGGATCGTAGGTACGAACGAAATACAGCATAGAACTGTCCTTGGAAAAGACCGGAATACTCTCTTCAGCAACTTCTGTGTTCACTGTGCCGGGTAGTCTCTTGACCTCAGAAATATTCCAGAACTGCGCAGAAACGGAGAAAGAAACAAAAACTACTATACTTAAAACACTATGTTTAATACTCATGATTTTCTTTTTTCAAATTTATCTTCCTAACATTAATCCCAAAACGATTTCGTGTCCTCCACTGCTAAAGTCATTGAAACGAGACAGCGAGAAGTCATACGAATACCCAAATTTGAACCTTTGACTGATATTCAAACCAACCATTCCAATCACAGCATCTTTATGACGGTATGAAACCGCTGTCCACAACCACTCCTTGTATTCCAATTGCAATGTTCCGTCAATTGAAACAGGTGCCGGGCTCATGAACTTAACAAGAAATGATGGCATAAGAGTGAGGTTTTCATTGAGGTCAAATTTATGCCCTCCAGAAACATTGAAGTGGTATTGGTTATTGAAGTTTGCTGTACCTGCTCCAAACTCAACAAGGTCCTTCGTCAATTGATCCGCAGCAATTCCCAGGAACGTCCTATTGGAGTAGAAATGTAATCCGGCACCAATGTCCATGATATACTTGCTCGACTGGTTGCTTACAAAATTATTGTAAGTATTGTCCGTATACGCTAACGTAGGGTCAACCAGATTTAAAACCTGAGCCTTGTCTGCCAGAAAAGAATTGCTTGACATTCCTAAACGGACCCCAAAAGATAGATTGTACTTTTGGCTTACAGGTAGGTGAAGTGCATACGTAAGAGCGCCTTGCATTTTTCTGAAGGCTCCATATTGATCGGCTAAAAATTGCCCACCAATCGCATGTTTTAACTTTCCTGTATTGATTTTCGGATTCCTGATAGGTCCGTCCGATACACGGAGTGCAGGATTGTATCGCACTTTCGGACGTGAAAGAGGTGCTGTCACTGACAAATAGGCCGTTCTCGGTTCGTCTCCAAATCCTAACCACTGCCACCTTCCTGCCATGGTAATATCAACAAAATCATACGTTCCGGCAGCTGCAGGATTTATGATGTATTGATTTCTAGCGTACTGACTATACTGAGGCATTTGCTGAGACCAAGCCGATCCAGCTATAACAACCCCAACCAGAAGTAATAATCTTTTCATTTTTTTGTTTGTATTAAACTAGTTTATTTTTCAAGTACTATTGAAACTATACCTGTGATTGGATCCACATCCTCAACACCTGTTTCGATTATAAAATAGTAGGACCCTACCGGCATTGACTTCCCTTCAAAAGTTCCATTCCAGGGTTTTCCAGAATAATTCCCCTTCTCAGATTGGTAAAGCAGGTTACCCCAACGGTTATAAACCATTACAAGATTGTTTGGATACGTAAGATCCAGATCAACAATTTCCCAGTATTCATTAACACCATCCTGATCCGGTGTAAAGGCAGTAGGAACAGTGATTTCACAATTATTTACCGTGATGATTACCAAGCTTGCAGGACCTTCACAACCCAATACTGTTTCGGTCACATAATAAGTTGTCGTACCAATGACATTTGATGGTGCAAGGGTTGGACCTGTTTCAAGAACATTTGTCAATGCAGCATCGGAATACCAGGTGTATGTCCCCCCTGACCCAGATGCAGACATCAGCGCAAACTCCCAGGTAGAACAATATGTTGCATCTGTACCTGCAGGAGGCGCAGGTGGCAATGGATTGATTGTTACCACAACCGGTGCAATATCAGTACAACCGTTCAAAACCGCCTGAATGTAGTATGTACCCGATGCGGACACAGAGGAAGGAGAGCTGAGTGCATTCGTAGCTGAAGCATCCGTCCAATAAGACAACGAACCTGCATTGGTACTTCCCGCTGTGACAGCCGATGCAGTTACATCTACTGTAAGAGGAGTACAAACGGCCGCCGGGTCAGTGATCACCAATTGTGGTTGAGGATTAATCGTAACAATTACAGGGGCGATATCGGTACAACCGCTGTTATTGGCTTGTATGTAATATGTTCCTGAAGAAGTAACACTAGTTGGAGTGGAGAGAGCGGAGGTTGCTCCTGCGTTGGTCCAGTAGGTTAGTGTACCTCCACCGGTACTTCCAGCAGTAACAGCGGCAGATGTCAAATCAATTGTGTTCGGTGAACACACGGCAGCAGGATCTGTAATTACAAGCGCAGGTGTGGTGTTGATGACTACTGTAACCGGTGCAATATCGGTACATCCAGAGGAAGATGCCTGAATGTAATATATTCCGGATGCTGATACAGCATTGGGACCTGACAAAGCAATAGTTCCGGCATCATCGGTAAAATAACTCAATGTGCCACCTCCGGTACTGCCTGAAGTAACAGCTGATGCTGTTAAATCTACGGTATTTGGAGTACACGCTGCAGGAGGATTAGTGATGTTTAAGTTTGGCGTAACGTTTACTGTTACTGTAACCGGTTCAATGTCGGTACACGCACCATTCGCAGACTGAATGTAATAAGTTCCGGAGGTGGCAACGGCGCCCGGGTTGGACAATGAACTTGTTGCTCCTGCAGTTGTCCAATACGTCAAGGTTCCTCCACCTGTACTTCCTGCTGTTACAGCAGGGTCAGTCAAATCTATGGTGCTCGGGGAGCAAACGGCCACAGGGGCAGTTATTGTCAATACAGGGGTTGTATTGATCGTAACAGTAACAGCCTCAATATCTGTACAGCTGCCTAGTGTCGACTGAATATAATACGTGCCAGTCGCGGAGACTGCATTTGGATTTGACAGGGAAACAGTTGCTCCTGCATCCGTCCAGTAGGTCAGTGTTCCGCCTCCCGTACTTCCTGTAGTGACACTTAAAGAAGTTATATCAACTGTATTCGGTTCACATACCGCCGGTGGACTGGTAACAACCAAGCTCGGTGAGGTGTTGACCGTAACCACAACCGGTTCAATGTCCGAACAACCTCCACTCACTGTTTGAATGTAATACGTCCCTGAAGTGACAACAGCATTGGGGTTAGACAAAGCGGTTGTTGCAGCAGGATTCGTCCAGTAAGTCAGTGTTCCAACACCGGTGCTTCCTGTAGTAACTGATGCCGCAGTCAGATCCACCGTGTTTGGTGAACATACCGCCGGTGGATTGGTAATTACAAGGTTTGAAGTAGACGCGAATGAAACTGTTACAGGCACGATGACAGTACAACCATTATTGTTTGCCTGGATGTAATACGTGCCTGCCGTCCCAATGGCAGTTGGATTGGACAGAGAGGTTGTTGCTGATGCATTTGTCCAATAGGTCAAAGTTCCGGTATTTGTGCTTCCGGCTGTTACTGAAGCAGCTGTGATATCCACCGTGCCGGAACAAACCGAAGGCGGGTTAGTAACAACCAGGTTTGGTGAAGGAGTAACAGTTACAACAACCGGCTCAATATCGGTACATGTTCCGTTTGCCGCTTGGATGTAATAGGTTCCTGAGGTAGCTACAGCAGACGGATTAGACAGTGAAGTCGTAGCTGATGCATTGGTCCAATACGTCAAGGTTCCTCCTCCCGTACTTCCGGAAGTAACGGCAGCTGCAGTAAGGTTTACAGTAGCCGGAGAACAAACAGCCGACGGATTGGACACTGTCAAAACCGGCGTGGTATTGACAACTACTGTTGTAGATGCAGTTGCAGAGCATCCCGCGTTGTTGATAGTTACAGTGTATACTCCGGCATTGGCAACAGTAGCAGGCAAAGTGGGATTTTGCAATGTAGAGGAAAAGCCGTTTGGTCCTGACCATAAATACGTCCCTCCACCGGTGCTATTTAATTGAATATTACCTGATCCACTGCAATAAGGCCCTGTGTTTGTTGCTGTTGCTGAACAACATAATTGTATAGCATTAAAAACAGTAGGAGGATCATCCACACATCCTATGTTAGACCACGATCCTGTTTCACCATCACCTGAGGTATTGATGGTAACACTTAAGTTTGTACCGGGGCTACATGTGGAAGAAACAGTCATGTTCCAACAAAAGGTCCAGAAAACAGGATCAGGACAAGGATTGCTCTGAGCAGTGGGGCCGCAATTGTCACCGAAGTTGTTTCCCGCACCTCCACCTCCGGTGTTAAAATAGAAACCGGGTCCAAAATTTGCCCCAGTAGCAGTACTTGTGACACCCGTGGGATACCAAATCCAGCTTCCACCTCCAGTTTGCACCGTGGCAGCTGGAATAGGATTCGTTATGCCTGTCCATCCTGATCCATATGATATTTGAACTCCATGAAGCCAGTTTGTATTTATTTCACTCCATTCGTCTATGGTATAGCAAAATTGCACTACCTGTCCCGGCTGATATCCACCACCAGTGGGTGCAGGCGAAACGGTAAGATTAGATGAAATCAAACAATCAGCACAATCAATATCATTATCAATATTGATTGTGAAACTACCATCAGTGGCTGTTGTTGTATTCCCGGATATCTGTAAATAGTAGGTGGTACCCGGGAAAATCTGAGTGACATTCAAGGTTCCATTCGTTGAGCAACCCCTTCCAATTAAATTGCCGCAAACTCCACTGTATATAGCAACCTGAGCACCTGGAAAGCCCGTTATATTAACATTTACTACAGTACCTGTTGCAGTAAACGTATACCACGTATCTAATGCAAATGTTGTAAGATCTCCTCCTCCTTGACAAGCTGTCTGATAAATATATGGATTGGGAGCAGTAGCACCGACTGTTGTCTGACCAGTAAGAGAAACTACTGAACCATTTTGTATACCACTTATACAAGCTCCTGGTGTTGGAAGAGAGCCTATGCTTGTTGCACCAGAACAATCGTCATTTGCTGGTTGTGCAAAAGAGAGAATAGACAATGACAAGAAAAGTGTCATTACAAAAAATATTTTTGCTCTCATGGGTTTCAATTTAATTAGTCGTTGATAATTAAATGTTTTTCCGGCTTGTGCGGATGGCCTTTCAATATGTAACCCTCTGCAGATATAGACCACACGTAGGAATTGTATTCTACTGAATCCGCCATCACACAATTTTGGTTGAGACTACGCCCTTCTGAAAGAAGCTCTGTATTTGATTTAAGTTGAATGACGGAGCCATCGTCAAAAATGATTTCATTTCTTTTGTTTTCATAGAAAGAACCGCAAAAATTTGCCTTTAAAAGTGCGCTCTGTAAAAATTCAGCGGAGTATTTGGTTCCTGTTTTAACAATCACAAAATAGTCTACCAAATCAGTAATTTTCTGATTAGGCACACCGTTAGTGCATTGATTGCAAGAGGGTTCACCTGCAAAAAGAACAACGGCCTGAAATAAAAATGCGATTAAAAGTATTTTTCGTTTCACAAGCAGAGGGTTTAAATCCGCACAAAGATACACTTTGCCTGCATACTTGCAAAAATTTTATTACGAACCTTATAAACCGCTAATGGTTTAAATGGCTATCAACTAGCGTAGTATGGATATATCATTAAAAAGACAACCACACCGCTCACCGCCACAAATAACCAAGCAGGGAATGCAAACCGTACCCATGTCTTGTGTCGGTCAATCTGACCGGTTCTTGCGAAAAGATAAGAGAAGAGTACCAACGGAACAACAGCAATACTCAAAACAATGTGAGAAAAAAGTATAATGTAATAAATATAAGCCCAAACTCCAGCCTGGGCTTTTTCAAGAATGTCCAACTTAGAATCAAAGTTCGAATCCCCGTAATAGGTCGTTGGATTGGTGATGTGGTAGGTAACGTACATAACTAAGAACAAGCAGGACAAGAGGAGACAGGTTCGGATAAACCTGAAATGCAGGGCAATGTTTTTCTGCTTGATTGCTCTCAATGCCAATACCAACAAAATTGCTGTCAGCCCATTGATACCCGCATAGGCGTATGGAAACCATCTGAAAGCTGTGACACCCTCAATTTTCACCTTGAACAACAAAGCTACTGCCACCGGCAAAACAATCGACAGCAAGATGATCACTTTTCGCAACTTATTTGCTTTCTCTTCGTCCAGATATTCCATATTCTTCTTTTAACAATAAACGTACATCCCTCTCTAATTGTTCAACTTGTTTCGGATCCGTACCGAGGTAAACTCCTCTAACAAAACCCTCTTTGTCTACCAATGTGAATGCTCCTGAGTGTGCAAATCCTCCTTGAGATTCCTCATCTCTTCCGGCAAAGATTTGAAAATTCTCTATTCCCAAAAGATGTGTTTTTTCTTCGTTGCCTGTAAGAAAGATCCAATTTTCAGCCTCGATACCGTAATGTTTTTTATAACGCTTCAGAACACGTGGCGAATCTCGATCGGGATCTATCGTAAATGAAATAAACTGAATCTCCTTAGATAAATCCAACGTAGATTGATTCAATTTTTTAAGGTTTGTTGTCATAAGGGGACAAATCGTTCGGCAACTCGTAAAGAAAAAATCAGCGATCCAAACCTTCCCTTTCAGATCTGTAGAAGTAACCTGTTTTCCGCGTTCATCCGAAAAATAAAAAAATGGAATTTTTGGGTAAATCGTATCCGTAACTTCCACCCCATCCACGAGCTTGTATTCGATGTCGAAATTTCCAATGAACGGAAGCACACGTACTTTCTTCTTTCCGCCACACGACAGAACAATTAACAGGACTATCAGTGCAAAGAACAGCTTCATTTCGCTTCAGCTCTAAGTTTTCTCTCTTTATCGTATTGTTTCTGAAGCAACGCTATGTGTTCCTTCATTCTGCGAATCATGCCCTCTGTTTTCCCGGAAAGAACCATTCTCAAATGGTTTTTTTTATCGAGCAAAAGCACCAATTCCTGAAACGACTCTCCGCCGTAGAATTCTTTCCCTTTCTGGAGAAGCGATTTTCCATTCTTGCTGAAATTATACATTTCGCGCGCATTGCCATGAACAAGGAGCCACAGGTCAGGGTCGTACCCTTCGACATTGTCTCGCAAAGATTGTTGTATGGTGGTCAAATCTTTAAAATCATTGCCCTTTCCATCGGTTACAAAAGAGATGATACGGACTTGTTTCATCTTTTTCCGTTTATTCTTACGGATGTGCTGATAAATCAATTGATTCAAATGCCACATCGATATGGCACAATCACCCGGACAAGTGGCCTGAAGGGTAGTAACTAAAATTATATCGCCACTGAAATCGCTTGATTTAAAAACCCGACCGCGTGCATCTGTGACAACATATTCCGTTGCCTTACCGTAATCATCGAGGACTTTGAACTTATGCTCACACCCTCGGGTAGAAATAAAAACCAATAAAAAAGCCGGTCCGAATACAAGTAAGAATGCTAAAACTACTTTTAATCGACCGGCCATTTCTTTCTTTGCCATGGTTTAACCGTAGGTGAACCAGGAATCTCCTACCGCCAGAGCTTCAGTAAGAGCAATAAAAATGAGATATAAAATAAACAAAATGTAAGGTACAAGGATCACGTAACGAAGTGATTTCTTTTCATCGCCCAAGTGCATAAAAACCAACACTATATAAGCCGCTTTCACCAAAGTCATTACTACGAACGACCATTTTACGATCGGCCAGATTGATGTTCCCTGCTTAATATAAGCTCCCATTCCAACCTCAGCCACAGTAATGGCAGTAAGTAACAAGGTAACCATCCATATTTTCTTACGGATCTGTTTTCCTGCTTCTTCGTCATGCAACGGAATTACTTTTCCGCTTTCATCATGATTCAAAGAGTATTCAATGATATCGTCTCTTTCCATAACAGACTGTTTTTTGAATTATATAAGATAGAAGAAGGTAAATACGAATACCCAAACCAAATCGACGAAGTGCCAGTAGAGACCAGTTTTTTCAACCATCTCGTAGTGACCTCTTTTCTCGTAGGTTCCGGCGATCACACCTAACAAAATAATGATGTTGATCACGACTCCTGAGAATACGTGGAAACCATGGAAACCTGTGATAAAGAAGAAGAACTGTCCATATTGCTGTGGACCGTATTCATTCTGTTTCAAATTTGCTCCGTAAATTATTCTTCCAGACTGGCCACTGTTGATGGCTTCATAATACATGTCACACGCTTTCTTTCCTTCAATTTTATCACCAACCTTGTGATTCTTTCCATCCTTCTTGACGATCAACATCATGTGTTCGTCGGCCTTTTTGTTGACTTTCGCCTTACTGCCATCGTGCAATGTGATGATACCATCTTTAATGTGTCCCTTCTCAACAGCATGCTGAAATTCGTGCATCAAATCTTCCTTGATCACTTCGCCTTTTTTGTGGTGCTTACCCGCTTCCACTACTGTAAAGTTTTCCAGCTCACCAAAATGGCCTTTAACGATCGCTTGAGACCCATCGGCCAATTCAACTTTACCGAACTCTGATCCATGGATGAAGTGACTCCACTCCCATGCTTGTGAACCCACGAAGAAGAAACCTCCAATAATCGTAGCGATCATCCATTTTACAACTCCCTTTTTGTCCAAACGATGGCCGGCCTCAACAGCCAACACCATTGTCACAGAAGACACAATAAGAATGAATGTCATTAACGCAACATACAACAATGGATACCCATGACCCAGAAAAGGCATCGAGTTGAACGTTTCTTCCCCGATTGGCCAGGCATCCTGCGCATCATGACGAGTAAAACCATAGGCTACAAGTAGTCCACCGAATGTTAATGCATCCGAAACTAGAAAGAACCACATCATCAGCTTTCCATAACTGGTGCTGAACGGAGAAATCTTACCTCCCCAAAGGGTACTGGCATCAATTTGTTGAGTAGCGTGTCCTGCCATTACAAAAAATTTTATGCAAGTTTAATGAATAAAAAGTAAAAAAAACAACAAATAGAGCCACAATAGTCCCAAAAAGTGCCAGAAGATTGCTCCGAGTCTAAGACTTAAATTCTCTTGAGAATTAAATCTTCCTGAAAATGAACCTATTGTCATCTTGGACATATAGATCATGGTTACAATAATGTGCAACAAGTGTAGAAATGTGATGATGTACAGGTAGGACGTTGCGGTATCTGCCGTTTCCATTGCCTTGATCTGCAGGTAACGGGAAAGTTTTTGACCTTGGTAGTGAAGCTCTCTGTTTTTATAGGTCAGCTCCTTGCCTTTGAAAAATATATGGAAATCCTTCCCCATTTCTCCTTTAACAAAAAAATCTCCTCGAGCATCTCTTATATTCACTGAAAGATCGCGTAGTCTCATCAAGTCGACATATTGAAGCTCTTTGCCATCGGGTTTAGTCAGTTTTCCGTTGATCAAACCGAGTGGCTGCGATTCATGGTACAATATAAACTTCCGTCCATACGACCCCACTCGGTAACTTTTGTTGCGCTCGAGCTGGAGAAATTGAGAAGTAAACTTTTGAAGTTCTTTCATCTGATCTTCAGTCAATTTTTTTCCTCCAAGCAAATAGTCGTTTCCATTCACTTCGATGAAGTTACCGTCCATCTTTATTTCATAATAGTCACCGTATTTCCCGTCAGTGACAACAATGTGATTATTTGCAGCATAGGCCCCGAAATCGATGAGTTGACCATAACCCTTGAACTGAAAATAAATGAATGCAATGCCGGATAAAAATGTGAGGGAAATGTAAATCTTCAGTTTTGTGAGTTGATCTTTTTTTGCTGAACGAATTGCCATTTCGAGGAATAGACTGCTGGCTACTATTGCCCCCGTACTTATCCAAAATGAGGAGGGAAGAGGATATTTCAACCAAAACGAATCGCCCATGGACACGATGTATGCCGACGTAAATCCGGCAAACAGCATGATGACACTGAATATCCCGACATACACCAGGTTCTTCTTCATTCTTTCGCGAACCTCGGGACTTAATTCTCTACTAAAATCTCTTTTCATAACAGAACTTATTTAGGAATTATACTTTCAACCTTATCGAATACATACACGAACTGTATGATTGGTAGATAAACAAATGAAGCGAACATGAGTTTACGCGCATCGGAAGTTTCACATGAATGGTACAGTTTGTAAGCGTAAATAAAAAACATCGTACTACACAATGTCGCTACAACCAAAGTGACAGTCCCTGTCCAGCCGAGTAACCATGGCAGTAAACTGAAGGGAATAAGTGCCAGTGAGTACACCAAAATCTGAAATGCAGAAGCTTTCGATCTTCCATCAGCAGCTGGCAATAAAGAAAACCCTCCTGCTTTATAGTCATCAAAAACCACCCAGGCAATTGCCCAGAAATGAGGGAACTGCCAGACAAACTGCACAAAGAAAAGCACCCCGGGCATCAAACCAAAATCATTTGTGTGCGCAATTGCACCGAGCATTGGGGGAATAGCTCCAGGAAAGGCCCCTACGAAAACCGCCCACGGTGTCACCCGTTTCAATGGTGTGTAGAGGAACACGTATGAGAAAAATGCAGCCAATCCAAGCAAGGCAGAATATACATTAATCAAAAAAAGGAGTGTTGTACCTGACAGCAGGCTTACTACTACGATTGTGTAGGCCTCCATCAAACTCATGCGTTCCATTGGAATTGGACGTTTTTCGGTGCGCTTCATGAGTTTGTCAAGGTCGCGCTCCCAGATCTGATTCGCACCGTTTGACGCCGCCGTGACCAACAAACCACCTATCAGTAAGTAAACAATTGTCAGTGCATCTGAACCTCCCGCGAATAGATAGCCGGAAAGGGCCGATAGAATTACAAGGAATGAAAGCCTGAACTTAGTGAAGATCAGATACGATCTGAATTTACCTGAAACGGATTGCTTTTCGGTAGCGACCTCCATGTGTTTTTATATGTTGCAAAAATAACAATTAAACACACTGCCCGTTCGTTGAAAAGAGCTTATTGATTTACTTTTATACTTTTGTATTTGTTCCACTAAAAGGGCACCATGAAATTATCAATTCTCATTCCGGCATACAACGAAGAACATACGATTCAGACCATTCTTCAAAAGGTGAAAGAGGTAGAGCTGGAATATGGTGTTACAAAGGAAATTATCATCGTAAATGACTGTTCCGGAGACAAGACTATTGAGAAAGCTCAGGAGTTTATAGATGGAAACCCCGACATGGATATTCGGCTATTTTCGCAGGATCGAAACATGGGCAAAGGAGCGGCTATAAACAGGGCAATCCGGGAATGTTCAGGCGATTATTTGATCATTCAGGACGCAGACCTCGAGTATGACCCACAGGAATACAACCTTTTATTGAAACCGGTCTTTATGGACAATGCAGATGTAGTGTACGGGTCACGGTTCGTCGGACACCATCCTCACCGGATCCTGTTTTTCTGGCATTCCATCGGAAACAAATTCCTGACCTTTCTTTCCAATATGATGACCAACCTCAACCTGACTGATATGGAAACATGCTACAAGTTGATTCGTTGCTCGATTGCAAAAGAAATACACATCACCGAACGCAGATTTGGAATAGAACCTGAAATCACTGCCAAGCTTGCCAGAAAACCCAAGATCAGAATTTATGAGGTCGGTATTTCGTATTACGGAAGAACCTATGAAGAAGGAAAGAAGATTGGTTGGAAAGACGGTTTTCGCGCTATTTACTGTATTTTTAAATACCGTTTTGTAAAATAAAAAAGGGAGACAACGCCTCCCTCTTTCTTTCATATATTCCGTATTCTAAAGGATTAGCATTGCATCTCCATACGAATAAAAGCGGTATTTTTCCTCTACTGCCTGCTTGTATGCCTCCATCATTAACTCATGTCCACAAAATGCGGAAATCATCATTAATAAAGTCGAAAGCGGTGTGTGGAAATTTGTAACCAATGCGTCGGCTACACTGAAATCATACGGCGGAAAGATGAATTTATTGGTCCAGCCATCGTACGGTTTCAACATTCCATCCGTAGAAACGGATGTCTCAATGGAGCGCATAGAAGTTGTCCCGATGGCGCACACCTTTCCCCTGTTGCGTTTTGCCTCATTGACAATTTCTGCACATTTCTCAGTGATGATCACCTGCTCCGAATCCATTTTATGTTTTGTAAGGTCTTCCACCTCTACCGGACGAAACGTTCCCAGTCCGACGTGAAGTGTGACTTCTGCAAAATTGACTCCCTTGAGTTCAAGGCGTTTCATCAATTCACGTGAAAAATGCAAGCCGGCAGTTGGTGCTGCAACCGCTCCCTCCACTTTCGCAAAAATGGTCTGGTAACGGTCTTCGTCCGCAGGTTCGACCTCTCGTTTTATATATTTGGGCAGTGGAGTCTCACCCAATTCAGTGATTTTAGCCTTAAATTCCTCATAAGGGCCGTCAAATAAAAACCGAAGGGTACGTCCGCGCGAAGTGGTGTTATCAATCACCTCTGCTACAAGTGAATCATCATCTCCGAAGTACAATTTATTTCCAATACGAATTTTGCGTGCAGGATCCACCAAGACATCCCAAAGCAAACTTTCCCGATTCAACTCACGCAGAAGGAATACTTCGATCTTTGCACCTGTCTTTTCTTTGTTTCCATACATTCGTGCAGGGAAAACTCGGGTATTGTTCATGATCATTACATCCCCGTCAGAGAAATAATTGATAATATCCTTAAACAATTTATGTTCTATCTTTCCGGTATCACGGTGGATAACCATCAAACGCGCTTCATCGCGATTTTCACTCGGATATTCCGCGATCAATTCTTCCGGTAAATGGAAGTTGAAATCGGAAAGTTTCATTTTACTCATGTGGACGATTTAAATTTTGGAGTGCAAAGATACTATTTCAAGAAGGCCTTGTCAAGTGGTCACCCCTGCAATGCGCGAATATGTTGAATCCAGTCTTCTACCGAACGCGCTTTTTCAATGGTAAACTCACCTGAAACAGTTCGTCGCAATGACGTAAGTGTTGCACCACACCCCAAGAGTTGGCCAAGGTCATGTGCCAACGAACGAATATAAGTGCCCTTTGAACATACTACATGAAAATCTATCTCCGGAAAACGGGTGCACTCTATGTCAAATAGTGCTACCTCCACCCGATTTGCCTTTAGTTCGACCGTTTTTCCCTCCCTGGCGAGATCGTACGCCCTTTTACCGTCGATTTGTTTAGCCGAAAAAATCGGTGGAACCTGATCAATATTGCCGGTCAGTTTCTGAGCAGCCGCACGGATATCTTCACAACTGATACCGTCCACCTCTTTCTCCGAATTGTAAGGTGTTTCGAGATCATAGGACGGAGTGGTTTTTCCCAATAGAATTGTACCGGTATATTCTTTCCTCCCGGCCATATATTCATCGATCTTCTTCGTATGCTTGCCCACACAAATAACAAGTAAACCCGTTGCCAGCGGATCAAGAGTGCCGGCATGCCCAACCTTTACTTTCTTTAACTTAAAGTGCTGTTTGATATTCCATCGCAATTTATTCACCACGTCAAACGATGTCCATTCGTAGGGTTTGTCTACGAGAAGGGTCGTGCCTTCAAGAAAATCCATCAGCGGGAAAAGAGAATCAATAACACAAGACCTGTCACAATCCGATACCACCCCCAGATCCGGAATCCGTATTTTTCAATCAGACCGATGAAAAATTTTATTGCCAGCACTGCAACTCCGAAAGCGATCAAGTTCCCCAGAGCAAAATACATTAAATTATTCGTAGAACTCATGATCATTTCATACCCATGCTGTTCCCGACCACCGTAATTCCAATCCTTTAAAAAGATGGAATAGCAGGTTACTGCGAGCATGGTGGGCACAGCGAGAAAAAAAGAAAATTCAGCTGCAAGTCTGCGTGAAAGTCCCTGCTGCATGCCTCCAATGATCGAGGCTGCCGAACGGCTCGTACCCGGCATCATGGCAAGGCATTGCCAAAAACCTATCGTAACCGCCTTTCGGATGCTTAAATTCTCCTCTTCGTGAATAACAGGATTTTTGAACAACTTATCTATGAAAAGTAAGACGATTCCTCCAACGAGCAGCACTACTGCAATTGGAACAGGTTTTTCGAGGACCGCTTCTATCTGGTCGTCAAAAAGTTTTCCCAAGACCAAAGCCGGCACCACTGCACAAGCCAGTTTAATGTAAAACCGATACGATTTAAAATCGAAGAACTTCTTAAAATAGAGAAAAACGACAGCGAGAATTGCGCCAAATTGAATAGAAACCTGAAACATTTTTACAAATGCATCATTTTCTGTCTGAAATGCCGCACTCGTAAAAATCATATGAGCAGTAGAAGATACAGGCAAGAATTCAGTCAAGCCCTCAACAATAGCCAGAACAATGGCTTGTAGAAGATCCATTTTAGGATTTTTTTGGCCTTCTCATGATAGAGAAGAGAATAAGAACATATCCCGCAACTATAAGCATCGGGGCAAGCGTAACCCTTTGAAAACTAAACAATTCGTTTGCGTCAAACTTATTCGGATCTGTCGAGCCACCCCCAATCATTACAAGAAAACCGATTACATTGATAGCAAGTCCGGCGAGAAGGAATTTATAATTTGAAGATTTGAATCCAAACTGAGGGTTTTCCGCAGCAGGGATTTCCTTAAAGCTCTCGTTAGTCTTTTCAATTTTTTCCATATTGCGAAATTAGTACAAATCATCCAACTTCATCCGGAGAAACTTATTCAGAGCAATCCAGGTAGAAATCACCGTCAGAAGAATACCCGACAAAAAAACTGCTCCAATGAGAATCATCAATCCCATTGGAGTAAAGGAGATTTCAAGCGATTCAAGCGTGTTGTTCAAAGCAAAAAATAAGGTCATTAAAAGCGCCAGCCCGATCAGAGAAGAAATAATTCCCTGAAGAAACGATTGCTTTAGAAAAGGTGTTCGGATATAGCCTGAAGTGGCACCTACCAACTGCATCGTTTTTATGGTGAACCTTTTGGAGTAGAGAGAAAGTCTGATAGTGTTATTAATCATCGCCACCGCCACAATGATAAGTAGGAGCGCCACCACCAAAAACAAGAAAACGAACTGCCCGAATCCAAGATTTACACTCTCTACACTGGATCTGTCGTAATTCACCTCATCAATTTGATCAGGATATGCTTTGAGAAGTTTCTGTTTTATTTTTTGCATTCCCGAACGGGTAGCAAATTCAGCTTTTGGCCTGAATCCTATGGTTGGCGGCAAGGGATTTTCACCTTCAAACACACTCAAAATTTGTTTAGAATTCTGGTCCGATCCGCTGAATTCTTCGATGGCACGATCGGGTGACACAAAATACACCTCATTGAACTCCTTCCAGGTTTTGAGCTCCTGTTCAATTTGTTTGATATCAGCGGCATTCATCTCAGGCGTAAAAAAAAGATCGCCTTGCAACGACTCCTTAGCCTGTCGCTCAACATTCTTGATGCCGATGACTCCGCCAAGCACAAGACCGATCATAAACAGCACAAGTGAAATTCCAAAAACGGTCGATATGTAACTTGACCGAACGCCTCTTTTGGTATATTTTTCTGATCCGGAATTCATTGAAACGAAATTAATACACTGCGTGCTTTACAATTAACGAAGCTGAAAAAATTAAACAACACCTGATGTTAATAACTGAAAAAGCCCTCGATGCCAACAAAAGTTAAATAATTCAGGCAGTTGTAATTTAAGTGATGATTGAACGTTAGTAATGTAACCGAACAACGGAAAAGGATAAAAATTGTGGCACACAGTTTGAAATCCAAACCTTGTAAAGTTAGTTTTCATAAGTAGTAGTAGTTTAGGTTTTGGAGAGAGGGGTTTCGCCCCTCTTTCCTATTTTGAATAGATGGGAAATGTGTAACTTTGCAACCATCCATCGAAATTATCCGGATAATCAACATGAAAAACATTCGAAACTTCTGCATCATCGCGCACATTGACCACGGAAAAAGCACCCTCGCAGACCGTTTGCTACAAACGACGGGGACTATCTCAGACCGGGAAATGCAGGCTCAGGCATTGGATGACATGGATCTGGAACGGGAAAGAGGAATTACCATCAAGAGCCATGCAATCCAGATGAATTACAAATTTGATGGTCAGGATTATGTTCTGAATTTGATTGACACTCCCGGACACGTGGATTTTTCATATGAAGTTTCACGCTCCATCGCCGCGTGTGAGGGCGCCCTGTTAATCGTCGATGCCACGCAGGGAATCGAAGCACAAACAATCTCAAACCTTTACCTCGCGCTGGAGCATGACCTGGAGATCATTCCCATCTTAAACAAAATGGATCTTCCGAGTGCAATGCCGGAGGAAGTAACCGACCAGATAATTGATCTGATCGGCTGCGACCCCTCAGAAATCATCCCTGCCTCAGGCAAGACAGGCATGGGTGTTGACGAAATCCTGAAGGCCGTGATCGAACGCATCCCATCGCCGAAAGGAAATGAAAACGCCCCTTTGCAAGCCATGATCTTTGATTCAGTTTTCAATCCATTTAGGGGAATCATCGCATATTATCGCGTAAAAAACGGCGTCATTAAGAAAGGCGAAAAAGTAAAGTTCTTTAATACAGGGCGCGAATACAACGCGGATGAGGTAGGTATTCTCAAGATGGATCTGTCTCCAAAAAATGAGGTCAGAGCAGGAGATGTTGGATACATTATTTCCGGAATCAAGCAAGCCAATGAAGTAAAAGTTGGTGACACTATCACGAGTGCCTCAAACCCTTGCGATTCTGCAATCAAAGGATTTGAGGATGTAAAGCCCATGGTCTTTGCCGGAATCTATCCTGTAGAGACGGATGATTACGAAGAACTGCGCTACTCTATGGAAAAATTGCAGTTGAATGATTCCTCTCTGGTTTTTGAACCCGAGTCTTCAGCAGCTCTCGGCTTTGGTTTCCGCTGCGGTTTTCTTGGCATGCTGCACATGGAAATCATACAGGAACGCTTAGAGCGCGAGTTCAATATGACCGTAATTACGACCGTTCCGAACGTATCGTATTTCTGTTACATGCGGAAAGATCCGGATAAAGCAACCATTGTCAATAACCCATCTGAATTGCCCGATCCTGCAGGTATCGATCGTATCGAAGAACCTTACATCAAAGCACAGGTCATCACCAAATCAGAATACATAGGTCAGATCATGAATCTGTGCATAGAAAAGCGCGGCGAATTGCGCAATCAGGTTTATTTGACACAAGACCGGGTAGAGATAACTTTTGAAATGCCGCTCGCAGAAATCGTTTTTGACTTTTACGATCGACTCAAATCTGTATCCAGAGGGTATGCCTCCTTTGACTATCATCCTATAGGATACAAGGAATCTGACCTGATTCGAATGGATATGCTTCTGAACGGGGAGCAACTTGATGCGCTTTCTGCATTGGTTCATCGAAGCAATGCGTATGATCTCGGGAAAAAGATTTGCGTAAAACTAAAAGAGTTGATCCCAAGACAACAATTCGAAATTCCTATACAGGCGGCCATCGGAGCAAAAGTCATTGCTCGTGAGACAATCAAAGCCTTGCGGAAAGATGTAACCGCAAAATGTTATGGAGGTGACATTACCCGTAAGAGAAAACTTCTTGAAAAGCAAAAGGAAGGAAAGAAACGCATGCGTCAGGTTGGACGTGTGGAAGTTCCACAAGAAGCATTTATGGCAGTTTTGAAATTAAATGATTAACATTCGATGACTTCTATTAAAAAAAGCCGCAATTTGCGGCTTTTTAATTAATCTTCATCGTCTTCACCATCCTCGTCCGGCTGATCGTACTCGTCTTCTTCCTCTTCTTCGTCGGAGTCAAGCTCATCGTCCTTGATGTCATCAACCTTGTCGAAATCATCGCCAAAGTCATCTTCTTCTTCATCTACAACAGCAGGCTTAGGAGCGACCTTATTAATTTTAACCAGATAAATCACCTCATCCGTTTCCCAAATCAGTGCATCCAAGGTTTCCCCCGTTGGAGTCTTGATGGTTGTTAAATGATTAATATACCCATCGGGAAAATCTTTTAAGATTTGTTTCTTCTGATCGATGGTTAGTTTGTCATAACTGATGATCGCCCTTCTCTTCGACATATCTGTTTATTTATATTTCCAATTTAAAAATTCTGTGCATCGGTATGATAACATTTTGTTTCAACACCACCGCTTTGTCAGTCAATGCCCACACTGTTGTGTGAACTACCCGTTTCTTCTTATCATCCTCAAAATAGATCTTTACTTTGTGATGCTCCAGATTTCCAAGCGAAATAGCCTTATCAAGATCATTTCGCAGTTTCTTTTTATCCGACTCACTTTTCAATACGTCCTTTGACGGAAACTTCAATTGAGCAACCTCCTCCTTTTCAACCAAAGAAAATTCGCTTTGCATTCTCTGACTTTGCGACAAATTTAAATGAATTGTTCAACCAAAATCAGTTTTCCCTTTTCGGGATATTTTTTTTTATCAAAAGTGATTTTTTGATAACCTATGAAATGTTTTAAAAAGAAAAAGCGCCGAGGCGCTCTAACTATTTGATCTTGCTTTTTAAATCGTTTTTCAAACCGCTCCATTCGACGAGGTGCATTTTCACCACACCCACTGGAATTTTAGCTTTTACAAGTACCGGAATCTTGTTGTCATCACTCGTTACCCAAAAATTCACATCCTCTTCGCTTTTGAAGTATCTGCCGGTTTGGACAACAGGAACGAATTTATGGCATTTGAATTTTCCTTTACGGATCGTGATGGTTTCGTCACCCACATATTTGATCTTGAGGTTCCAGATGGCATCGTCCATAAAACATTTGAATTCGAAAGTTTTTCCGGGTTTGATGTCTTTGTAATTCAAGGTTCGTGCATAATAAAACGAAGAAATCATATCCTGAATGCCGATCGGAATCTTGAACTCTTTTCCTTTTCCGTTATCGACCTTGTATTTATCATGTTTGAAAGCATAGTCCTGGTTGATCTTATATCCACCCTCATTCACTCGGCGAACAAAAAACCACGGAAAGATTCCTTTTTTATCCAAATAGGTTTCGTAGGTATCTGTAACTTTATAAAATGCATTGAAACCTCCCAGCGTTCTTCCTGTTCCTACTGCGTGAATCAACTCACGATTTGCACCTTTCTTTGTGGTGGATTTCAATTCAAGGATTGCCTCTCCGGCATCCATGAATCCGTATGTTACACGATAACGCAGTTTCTCTCCTACTTGAAAAGCCTTGTTGACGACAGTTGGGTAAGTAACCTCGGTGCTGCTGGTCATCGACAGCAAGAGCATCATCGAACTCAGGTATAAAGCAATTTTTTTCATAACACGGTTATTTGGTGTCGGGCAACAAACAAAGGCTGTGCCAATTCAATGCTACAAACTCAAATTTGCTCAAAAAATTGTAACCTTTTAAATTACAATGTTCACTATTTTTCCGGGAACGACGATCACTTTTTTAGGCGCTTTACCTTCAAGCCATTTCTGTGTGTCTTCTCTGGATAGCACCGCTTCCTCTACCTCTTTCGCATTCAGCTCCAATGACAATTCCGCTTTGAAGCGCATCTTACCATTAAACGAAACAGGATAGGCAAAACTGGATTCAACCAAAAAGGATTCATTAAACGCGGGAAATTGCTGTATGCCCACTGTACCTGCCT
>JBEGVI010000118.1:0-7541 GCA_041178485.1 Bacteroidota bacterium
AACGCATCAATGTGTCCACAAGTATTTCGACCATTCTGAAGGTATTCGGACACGAACTAAAAAATAAATTGGAAGTTCATTTCAATATGCCTGAGGTTTTTGTCCTAGGATATGAAAACAAATTGTATCAACTTTGGTCCAACATCATTAAGAATGCAATAGAGGCAGTTGAGTCAAATGGTATTCTGGAAATTAATTATTCATCCAATGAAGCGTACCATTCAATTTCCATTCGGAATAATGGGCCAAAGATTGAAAAAGAAGTGCTCGACAATATGTTCAAGAAATTTTATACGACCAAGTCGCAACAAAAAGGCACCGGTCTCGGTTTAAGTATTGTGAGAAGAATCATCAATGACCATGACGGCCAAATTGTGGTAAGTTCGGACGAGGACTGGACAACTTTTGAAATACTTTTGCCAAAAATCAACGAATAACAATGGACGGAATCAAATATGCAGTGATTTGTGTGGATGACGATCCGATCATTCTTCAGCTCATCGATTTTCAGATGAAAAAACTGGTCAACGAATCTTCCACGATTGTTGAGACATCTGTTGATCCCAATGAAGTATTGGCAAAACTCGAAGAAATAAAATCCTATGGCCTGGAACTCTTGTTCATGGTAACAGATTACCAGATGCCGGGAAAAAACGGAGCTGAGTTGATTCGCAAAGTAAAGTCTCAGATGCCAGAACTACCGTGTATTTTGCTTTCCGGTCAGGCAAATGATGTCGCGGTTGATGAACTGAAGCGAGATGGCTTGCTGTATGCCTTCATTGGCAAACCCTGGAAAGAAGAAGAAATGCGTGTTACCATCGCACCACTCATCGAAAATACCTGATTAGAGGTACCCTTTGTCCTTAGCCCAGCTGCTTAATTGAGCGGCATTTGAAAACCCAAGCTTTTTAAGAATATTGTGTCGGTGAGTTTCGACAGTGCGTGGAGAAAGGAACAACTTATCTGCAATTTCTTTAGAAGTCAACCCCTGAGAAATGTGCTTCACGATCTCAATCTCTTTCATTGTCAGCTCTTTTTGTGAACTTTCTTGTTCTACATTGAGCAGGGAGGCAAAATAACGGTCCTTAATTTCGCTTGCGATGTAGGTCTCACCATTGTACACAGCATGAACCGCAGAAATAAGTTCTGATTTACCGATGTTTTTGGTCAAATAGCCACGTCCACCCAAGGATAGAAAACGTTTCACGAAATTGATTTCGTCGTGGAGCGTCAAACCGATCACGCGCGTTTTTGCGAGGGTATTGCAGATCTTTTGTGCTGCATCAAATCCTGAACTGCCTTTCAGGTTGATGTCCATAAGAACTATATCTGGTTTGTGGTGAACTGCCAGCTCATACGCTTCGTCTGCATTATCAGATTTACCGATAACGCGTATTCCGGGGGCGTCATTTAATAAGGAAATCCACGCATCCCGAATGAGCTCGTGGTCGTCAACAACCAATACTTTGATGTCTTCTGTCATAGTTAATGTGTAGTCAGATCTTGCAAATACGTTACAAAGTTAAGAAAAACTTCCTAGGGCTTGGATTCCCCTTGGAATATATTTATTCTAATCTTTTGAACCATAGAATGTTCTTTCCCGAATCGTACGTGTGAGGTTCGCATTCGCATCTGAGAGGTCGTTCACCGGGATAAGCGTGCCTCCGCCCAGCTGAGTAACTTCCTGCATTTTTTGAGCATCCGGGACTTTCATCTTTACACCGATGACATGCAGTTCGATGCCTTTTTTACTATACTTTCGAATCGTTTTCTGGTAATTTTCCGAATCTTTATTGAATGCACCGTCAGTCACGACAATCAGAGTGTTCAGAGTGCTTGGGTCGTAATTTTTCAGCACCTCCTTGTACCCGGTTTTGATGCCTGTGCCTCCGGCTGTCAGACCGGCAGCCCTCAAGCCGCTGATCTCTGTACGCAGCTGTTCTTTTTCATTTCCGGAGGAAGGTGCAACCAATACCTGTGCGGCGTCTGAATAAGTGACTATTCCCATGTGGTCGCAAGAACGGATCATGCCCACAAGTTGAAGCAGGGTATATTTCATCAGTTCCATCTTATCTCCCTGATTCATGGAAGACGATACATCAAGCACGAAAACCACATTGACAGGTTTATAATTTTGTTCCGAAAATTCAGAGGTGTCCACTTTGTTTTCCTGGACCAAAAGTGGCGGATCTTCCTTTGGTATCGTATCTTTTTCAGGAAGCGGTTCGATCGGGGTTTCGTTTGAACGCTCTAGTTCCAACAGGAGTTTGTTCCGCTGAAAATTTACATATGCCCCCAGTTCTGCTTCTTTATAGCCCCTGTGTTGCCCAAGTACATAAACGAACCCAACGGAGGCTTCTTTGCGCACACTGCCGTCGGAGGAGGTGTTTTCCTGCCAGAGCGGAACACCATTCTGAAGACAGGTAACTTTCGTCTGTGCAAGCTCTTCTCGCGTTTCTTTGTCTATGGTAACCACAGTAAGGTCAAAGGAATATCCTTTACCACCCGGCCTCGCATTGAAGTCTGGGCAGTCAGTCAAAAACCCTGTAGCAGGCGGGGCATCAAGCAATTCTCCTGTGAGTTTTAATTCTACCGGTTCCTGGCGGTCGCTCAGAAACAGCTCAATGGTGTAAGTGAATCTTCCTTTACGCGTCGGATTCACCTGAAACCTCAGGTAAATAGAACTGTCCTTGCTCATGCTGTTAGCGCGGGCAAGGTAGATGACCTCACTGGGTTTGACCACCCGGAGAACAAAGCCTTTTTTGGGACTGTTGTTCGTCAGTTTGAAGTCAACAAAACGTTCGTCATAGCTGTTTAAAACTCCAAAGTCGTGTCGCGTTTTGTCGAGTGTGATCTGGCCATTTAAGAGAAGTGGAAAGATACCTGCCAGCAGAAAAAATAAACGCATCATAGGGTTAAATATACCAAAAACGCTCACCTGAGCGAACCGTTACGTAATTTTAGAACATGGAAAGACAACCCAATGCCCTGATCGAGGAAACTTCGCCGTATCTGCTTCAGCATGCTTACAACCCTGTCAAGTGGCTGCCATGGGGTGAGAAGGCTTTTGAACAAGCACGGTCGGAAGACAAACTGGTATTGGTGAGCATTGGATATGCAGCATGTCATTGGTGCCATGTCATGGAACATGAGAGTTTTGAGGAAGAGGCCGTTGCTGAACTCATGAACCGACATTTTATCTGCATCAAGGTTGACCGTGAAGAACGCCCCGATGTGGATCAGATCTACATGACCGCTGTACAACTTATGACACAACGCGGAGGCTGGCCTTTGAACTGCTTCACGCTGCCGGACGGACGGCCAGTCTTTGGCGGAACATATTTTCCCAGAGAACAATGGCTGCACGTACTTCGATCTCTGGAGCACACCTACCGGAATGACCGTTCCAGGACGCTCGAATATGCGGAGGCACTGCACCAGGGCATCATTCAATCAGATTTGATCCAGAAGTCAGCTGAAAACATTTCATTCTCCAGAGAAAAGCTGCACGAGATGGTCCTGCGCTGGTCCAGAAGTTTTGACCGGATGGAGGGAGGCGGTACACGTGCGCCTAAATTTCCTTTGCCGAACAATCTCGATTTTTTAATGGCCTATGCTTATTTGAACCAAGACCAGAAGATTTTGAATCATGTAGAACTGACACTCGACAAAATGGCTATGGGGGGCATTTACGACCAGATTGGCGGTGGCTTTGCCCGGTATTCCGTGGATATGCTTTGGAAGGTTCCCCATTTTGAAAAGATGTTGTACGACAACGGGCAATTGCTCTTCACGTACGCTCAGGCATACAAACTGTTTTCAAAGAACGAATACAGGCGCGTCGTCTACCAGACTGTGTCATGGCTGGAGCGGGAATTGCTTTCTCAGGATGGCGGTCTGTATGCAGCCCTCGATGCAGACAGCGAGGGAGAAGAGGGCAAGTTTTATTGTTGGACCGAAGTCGAACTGGATCAGGTTCTTAGTAAAGAAGATGCATGGGCAAAAAGGTACTTCAGCGTGGACCAGCATGGGCACTGGGAAGAAACAGACAGCTATATCCTTTTGAGAAGAACACCAGACAAGGAATTTTGTCGCCGGGAGGGATTTACAGAGCAGGAATTCGAAGAAAAGCTTTCTCGAATTATACAGAAATTGCTGGATGAACGGGGCCATCGGGAGAGGCCATCCCTCGACAATAAGATACTTACTTCGTGGAATGCGATGGCGGTCAAAGGCCTGTGTGCTTCTTTTGAGGCGTTTGGAGAAGAAAATTTTCTTCAGCTGGCACGAAAGACAATTCGTCGGATCGAGCAGGAGTGCATCACAAAAGAGTACACGGTTTACCGTTCAGTAGATCAGAAAGGCAGGATTATAAAGGGTTTTCTGGAAGATTATGTCCACACAGCTGAAGCCATGATGAGCATGTATTCGGTCACTTTTGACGCGGATTATATCTTCAAGGCAGAAAAGATTGTCGATCGTGCATTGGAACTTTTCGGTGATCCTGAAAGCCAGATGTGTTTCTACACCGAACAGAACTCCGGGTTGATCGCACGCAAGATGGAACTCAACGACAACGTCATGCCCGCTGCAAATTCGGTTCTGGCAAATGTATTGTTCGACCTGGGTATGCTTAACGGAAACACAAGCTATATCGAACGTTCCAGACAAATGTTGGCCAATATGTACGAAGGGATGGAGCAGTATGGATCCGGGTATTCGAACTGGGGAATTTTGCTCTTTAAACACACTTTTCCCTACCTTCAGATGGTCGTTTCGGGCAAGGATGCAAAAAATTCGTTAGCAAATCATTTGACCCAGTACCAACCGAATGCCCAGTTCGCAGTGGCTGATGGTTCTGATATAGCACTTGTCAAAGACAAAACTGAAGGTTCAGGCAGGTTCTATCTGTGTGTGGACGGTGTGTGTTCTCTGCCGGTTTCGGATGCAGTAGAATTCGAAAAATTGATTCGCAAGGAACGAAATCTGAGTTATTCATAAGAGACTATGGATAATAACTCAGCCAGCAAACGCAATGTTTTCTGATTCCTGTGTTTTTTTGTGTCGTGAAAGTTCTTACAGCGTTTTGCCTGTTTCTCTCCACCGTGTGTTTCGGGCAGATGCTCGACAACCGGGACGGCAATGCCTTTACCGACAAGCCTTTTTTCAGTCCGGAGTTCATTCGCCTCAATAACATTCGTTCTCTTACGGGGCAGTACACGTTCAAAAAGGCCGGCGAAGCCATGAAGAACACCCAATATAAGTATGTCTACCAATTCGATACGCTGGGCAGGCTGACCGGTTCGTATGAAACCAGAAAAGACGACGGAAGCAAGGATACGACTTGGAATGTATATAATTACAATGCACAGGGGTGGATGACGGAGCACCGCAAAGGGGACGGAAAGGGATTTACGGTTACCAATTACGACTACGACACCACTGGCCGTGTGATCAAAGAGTATTTTGCCCGTGACTACATCGATACCTTCAAAGTCGCTCACAGAACGGTTCTCAACACGGAATCCTTTCGCTACGAAATCGGCGATTCGATGGTGAAAAAAACCATCTACAACAGTTATGATTTGCCGTATATGTATGAATTCACCTATTACAGTTCTATAGGCTACATCAAGGAGCGACAGCAGCGGCTGATCATGACAACTGGCGTTACGTCCTACAAATATGCGTACAACGAACGTGGTATGCTGGCCTCCATTAAAATGTTCAGACAGGACGAAGATACACCCTATGAGGAAGACATTTTCCTGTATGATGAACACGGGAATCTGACTGAAAAGCAACATTACCGCGAAGGAAAATACATTACCGAAACGGAAATGATCTACAACGAAAAAAGCAAACTGCTGACGTACGTCCTTACCCGTGACGTTGCTACAAATTACATAAGCATCATTGGCTTTAAGGAATATAAATTCTGGTAATTATTCCTGAGGAAGTGAAATCCGGAAGGCAGTTCCTTTGTTGATCTCAGAAAACAGCACAAACACCTTCCCTCGGTGGTATTCTTTTACGATCCGTTTTACCAGAGACAATCCAAGTCCCCAACCCCTTTGTTTTGTCGAAAATCCGGGTTGAAAAATGGTCTTCAACTGTTTTTGAGGAATTCCTTTGCCTGTATCGCTGATGTCAATGTGCACCCAGCCAGGAGCAGTATGTACCAATACTTCCAGTTTCCCTTTTCCTTCCATTGCATCCACAGCATTCTTGGCAATGTTCTCGATCACCCATTCCATTAGGGATGGATTGTGATTTACAGGTACAGCTACAGCAGGATTGAATACGATGGACACCTTGTCTGAGATGCGCGGTTTCAAATACTCCAGTACTTCACCAATCGTATTACAAATGTCAGTTTTCTCTAGTTTTCCTCCGGAACCGATCTTCGAGAAACGGTCGGTGATCTTTTCAAGACGGTCGACATCCTTCTGCATCTCAGTAGTGATCATGCTGTCCGTTCCTTGGCTTTCCAGCAACTGTATCCAGGCCATGAGAGAAGAAAGTGGTGTGCCCAGCTGATGCGCTGTCTCTTTTGCCATTCCTGCCCACACCTGATTTTGTTCCGCTTTTCTGAAGGTACTGAAAATAAGGTAGCCGATCAGGACGAAAAGACCGATAATAAAGAAGATGATGTACGGAAAGTACTGCAGCAACTTCAATTCTTCACTGTTGTCAAAATAGAGGATGTTTTTTTGACCATTTTGAAAATCAATGGTAACGGGATCGTTCTGAAGTTTGAGCTCCTGAATGGTTTGAGCAATGCGGTCCTTTTTGAGTTTTTCTCCGGGCAAATTACTGCCGATCACTTCGCCGTTTTCACTGTCCACCAGCAAAACAGGAACCAGGCCGTCGTTGTTGATAAGCTCTTCGTTGAATGCGCGAAGGAGGGAGTCCCGTTCCCTTTCCAGTCGGACAATTTCCCGTGAGTCGCTGTAAATGTAAGTCATGAACATGCCTTCGTACACTTCCACTTTCAGCGCCGGATTGACTTTAACCCACGCCGTTGCCAACTTTTTCAACGAATCGTTAAAGGCAGCTTCCAGCTCTTTTTTGTTCAATTCAGGATAGACTGCCCGAAGGTCTGTAGTATCAAAATCCAGATTGTTGGAACCTGAGACATTCCCGTCGTGATCGAATAAAATCACAGGGATGTCCTTGTTTTGCTCAATGATCTTTAAAGGAAAGGTATAATCAGGAACCTGATCCAGCGGCGTGGCTTTGGAGATCTCTTTGGTAGCTTCGATCCAGACACCCATTTCTTTGCGTTCCTTGTCACGAAGTTTGGTGAACGTGCGGTCTGTCAACTTTACAAGCTCCAGCTTCTTCTTGATCGCCACAGCCCATTGCTCTACGCGGTCACGCTCCCTGCTGCCGACCTTCGCCACAATCGAATTAGAAACAAACAACGAAACACCCACCAGCAACAAAGCGATTGCTATAAGTGCGATCTTCCATTTTTGTTTATTTGAGTAAAGATTCATTGTTTAGGTAACGAATGTAAGAAGTTTTTATTGAGCATT
>JBEGVI010000119.1:0-2954 GCA_041178485.1 Bacteroidota bacterium
AACGTTTTTGATCGCCGAATACAAGATTATGTTCAAGGCATGGATGCCCTATTGGAAGCCGAAAGGATTAAGATGGACATTACCAACCTGGAACATGACCTTTGGGAGTTCTAAGGACAAAAAAGTTCTAATAAAAAGCCCTGTGAAAATTTCACAGGGCTTTTTTGGTTTTTCGAACTAGTGGTATTGAATTTTACTTCTGTTGTTCAGCATTAATAACAGCGCTATCTGGATTTTCAGCAGTCGAATCATTACCGGCTGTAACTTCTACCTCAGCATTTTTAGGACTGTTAGCTGGGAAGTCGATGTTCTGAACGAGGTCCATTGCGCAAACTGGGCACTTACCGGCTTGTGAAGTTCCACTGTTTTCGCAACGCATTGGGCACACATACGCATTCACAGTATCTTTTACATTGGTAGCTGATGCTGCTTCAGTGGTTGAATCATGTCCGCTCCCACAAGAGGCGGCTGTAATAAGGAATGTGGCAAGTGCCAATTGTTTTAGCGTGTTCATTTTCATAATTTATTTATAGGTTATAGAATGGTTGTTTATTAAATCACATGTTTCTCCTGTATTGTCCGCCAACTTCAAACAATGAACTCGTAATCTGTCCTAAGGAACAGTACTTAACCACCTCCATGAGTCGCTCAAACATGTTTTGATTGTGAATGGCTGCGGATTGAAGATCCTGTAACATTGCAGATGCGGTGCTACTTCCTCGCTCATGAAGGCTTTTCAACGTGCCTAACTGCTCTTGCTTTTCTTTTTCTGTTGCTCTTATTACTTCAGCAGGGGTAATGGTAGGTGAGCCTTTTGATGATAAGAATGTATTAACTCCGATAATGGGCAGTTCACCAGTATGTTTCAAAGTTTCATAGTACAGACTCTCCTCTTGAATCTTTCCACGTTGGTACATGGTCTCCATGGCCCCTAAAACACCACCTCGCTCTGTTATACGGTCAAACTCTGTCAACACGGCCTCTTCCACCAAATCTGTCAGTTCTTCGATTATATAGGATCCCTGCAGGGGATTTTCATTTGTGGCAAGTCCGAGTTCGCGGTTAATGATCAGTTGTATGGCCATGGCCCTACGTACACTCTCTTCCGTCGGCGTTGTGATGGCTTCATCATAAGCGTTCGTATGAAGTGAGTTGCAGTTGTCATAAATGGCATACAAAGCCTGAAGGGTCGTTCGAATGTCGTTGAAATCGATTTCTTGGGCGTGCAAGGACCTGCCAGATGTCTGGATGTGGTACTTAAGCATCTGCGACCGTTCGTTCGCATGATACTTGCTTTTCATTGCCTTCGCCCAAATCCTTCGAGCTACTCGTCCTATAACCGAATATTCAGGATCAATACCATTGGAAAAGAAGAATGACAGGTTAGGAGCGAATGCATTCACATCCATGCCACGACTTATGTAATACTCCACATAAGTGAAGCCGTTAGCAAGGGTGAATGCCAATTGTGTTATTGGGTTGGCTCCTGCCTCTGCAATATGGTATCCCGATATGCTGACAGAATAAAAGTTTCGAATGGTATTCTCGATAAAATAATGTTGCATGTCGCCCATGAGACGAAGCGAAAACTCTGTAGAGAAAATACAAGTGTTTTGGGCTTGATCTTCTTTTAGTATATCCGCCTGAACGGTTCCTCTAACACTGGAAAGCGTTCGAGATTTGATCGCCTGGTACGTATCGGCAGGTAGCACTTGGTCACCTGTGACGCCCAATAACATCAACCCCAAACCATCATTACCTTCCGGTATAGGATAGTTATAGCGCGGCCGCTCAATCCCTGACTTGGAAAAGATGTTTTGAATTTGCCTCTCGGTCTCTTCTACAAGGCCGTTTTCACGGATGTGCTTTTCACATTGCTGGTCGATGGCCGCATTCATGAAAAAAGCTGCTACGATGGATGCAGGACCATTAATGGTCATGGATACGGATGTGGATGGGTTACACAAGTCGAAACCGGAATACAGCTTCTTGGCATCATCCAAGCAACAGACAGAAACACCCGCGTTTCCAATCTTTCCATAAATATCGGGTCTCAAATCAGGATCCTGGCCATACAAGGTCACTGAATCAAAAGCCGTAGAGAGTCTTTTGGCAGGTAGTCCCATAGAAACATAATGGAACCTCTTGTTGGTACGCTCGGGGCATCCTTCACCTGCAAACATGCGTGTAGGGTCTTCGTTTTCGCGTTTAAAAAGGAAAACACCTGCTGTGTAAGGAAATTCGCCAGGTACATTTTCCTGCAACATCCATTTCAATAAGTCACCCCATGCTTTGAACTTCGGGAATGCTACTTTAGGGATGCGCTGGTGAGACAATGATTCGGAAAAAGTTTTGACTTTTAGAACCTTGTCGCGGACGCGAAACTCGTAGAAATCATTTTTGTACAAAGCGACCTTGGCAGGTAATTCTTCCAACAGCTTTCTGTTCTTGCCGTCTAAAAGTAACTCAAGTTCAGTATATTTTTTTTGAAGAACGCTGCGTAGACTATCATCTTCACCAGGTGACAATGTTTCAATAGTTGTTCGAATGGCGAATAGCTTCTGAGCAATGGCGCACTGTTCATCAACCCATCGGTCGTAACTCCTATTGTTTTCTGAAATCTCGCTTAAGTATCTTGTCCGGTGAGGAGGTATGATGTAGATCTTTTCACTCGGCTCTTCCGAAACACTAAATATCGATTTCAGGTTCGAACCTGTTTTTTCCGAAACGGTATTCATCAGTTTTCGATAAAGCCGATTCATCCCAGGGTCATTGAACTGTGAGGCGATTGTCCCGAAAACGGGTGTGTCCTCGTCAGCAATATCCCATAACTGATGGTTGCGTTTATATTGTTTGATCACATCACGCAATGCATCCGCGGCCCCTCGCTTGT
The DNA here is from genome assembly GCA_041178485.1 of Bacteroidota bacterium. Classification (GTDB taxonomy): domain Bacteria; phylum Bacteroidota; class Bacteroidia; order Flavobacteriales_D; family Crocinitomicaceae; genus M0103. Next base: position 2,894 of record JBEGVI010000119.1, read on the forward strand.
CGAACTTGTTTAATGCAATCACATCCGCAAAATCCAACATGTCGATTTTTTCCAATTGGGT
>JBEGVI010000120.1:0-8216 GCA_041178485.1 Bacteroidota bacterium
GCTGATTTTCCGGATGACATTTGTGCTTTAGCGAATTCACACTGTTTAACACGCAATTCCAATTGCAGTTCTTTTACTCTCCCTGCCGAAAGCATGGATATGGCTGTGTTGTAATTTACAAGTGCAGAATCGATATTCCCAATTCGGTGATAGGATCTTCCAAGCAATTCATAGACATCCTTGTCGACTTCGTTTTTATCGAGTTCGACAGCCTCCTTGGCATACTTCAAAGCAAGACCGTAGTTGTTTTGCTGATAGTGGCATTGCCCAACCCAATAGGCGCCTCTCCAATTGTTCGGATCTTTAACTGAAGCTTGTCTGAATTGAACAAGTGCGTCGCGTACTTTCCCTTCATTGAAAAGCGATTTTCCTTTTTCAATTAAGGTCAGCGCAGCAGTTTTGTCCACCAGAGTGGTAAGGGTATCAGGAGGTAAAGTTTCTGCGTTTGCAGTGTTGGTCAAAAAAAGTGCACATACCGTAAGGGTGATTATTCCTCTGATCATAGACTAAATGTTTGTATACAAGCTAAATGTTCAATGCAAAAGAAAGCAATTTTATGTTTTGTAGAAAGTGTTTATCTACTTTTCCGTCGCATCTGTTGATATTTTTATGGAATCGTCCTCAAGATCTTTCATGCACAAGGTGGCTGCGAGTATTGCAATCAAGGGAGAAATAGCCATTGAGAGCCATACAAGGACATCCTTAAATCCTGAGAGTGAATCGAAATGAAAGTGTGCATTGGCTGGCATCAACATGGTAATCGAATAGCATGCGCCAATTGAAAGTGCAAGACCTTTATGCTTTCTGACAAACAGTATGCTCTCGTGGTAGTTAAGTTTTTTTCGTTCTAGGGAATAATCCAAAAAATTGAAACCATAGAAATATGCAGCAACCAAAAAGGTTCCAATTGTGAAAAGTATTTGCTCAAATTCATCAAAGAGGCTGTGCGTCAAAATGTACAAAAGCAAAATCCAAAAGGATTGCAACATAATGTTCCGTGTACTCAGACCAATTGCACGAAACACATCTTTCAAGAATTGGAAAAGATCAAACGGGATTTCTTTTCCGGAAACCCGTTTTTCGCATCGTTCGCTGTAATAAGTATATAAGGGTGTAAGGATGAGAAGCACAAGAAAATTGCCTACGGTATACACAAGAATGCCAAAAATGGTTTTAAAAGTAATAGCTGTCCACAGCCATAGTTTTTCCAAAAATAAAGTTGCCTCAGGAACAGTTTCATGTGACAGGATCAATGTGTTTCCCGTATGTAAAATGAGCGCGAGTAAGAGGGGGACCACTGCAAATGGGTATAGCCGATAGCGAAAAAAAAGCGGTATGGCTTTCAAGAAGGCTTTAGATCCAAGGATAATGTGACTCAACTTCGGCATGTTCAAAATTAGGAAATAGAGCGTGGAAAGCCACACTACGTCTATGGAAATGTTATCTTTGCGCTTTCATTTTTTGACGGTTAATTCTTTGAGTATGTCCACATCCAGTCTTACTGCCATTTCGCCTGTCGACGGTCGGTATCGTTCTAAAACCGAAGAGCTACAGATCTATTTTTCGGAGTATGGCCTGATCCGCTACCGAGTCATTGTAGAAGTGGAGTACTTTATTGCTCTCGTCTGCACGGGATTGTCTCCTTTGGATGATTTTCCAATGGAGAAAATGGAAGATTTGAGAAAGATATGCAGTGACTTTTCAGAGGAGGATGCGCTTTGGATCAAAAACACGGAAAAGGTTACAAATCACGATGTAAAAGCTGTAGAATATTTTTTAAAAGAGAAGTTGACCCAATTAGGACTCGAAAAGTACGTTGAGTTTGTCCATTTTGGATTAACCTCGCAGGACATCAACAATACCTCTGTTCCTCTGTCACTGAAAGAAGCGATTCACGAGCAATACCTTCCACTGATGAGGAGATTGTTGGATAAACTTACATTATTGCAGGAAGAATGGAAAGACATTCCTATGCTTGCTCGTACGCACGGTCAACCTGCGTCGCCCACACGACTTGGAAAAGAGATAAAGGTTTTCACGGAGCGATTAAACGTGCAGTTGCAGCAGCTCGAACAGGTCAAATATTCTGCAAAATTCGGTGGCGCAACAGGAAATTTCAATGCACATTTTGTCGCGTATCCTTCGCATGATTGGGTGTCTTTTGCCAATGCATTCGTGAATTCCATTCTTGGGTTGAACCGAAGTCAAACCACCACACAGATCGAACATTACGACAACCTCGCCGCGCTCTTTGACTGCCTGAAAAGAATCAATACCATCCTTCTGGATTTAAATCGTGACATGTGGACGTACATATCGATGGACTATTTCAAGCAGAGATTGAAGGAAGGAGAAATTGGTTCCTCAGCGATGCCACACAAAGTCAACCCCATAGATTTTGAGAATTCGGAAGGAAATATTGGCATTGCCAATGCGTTGTTCGAACACCTCTCTGCCAAATTGCCCGTTTCCAGGTTGCAACGCGATCTTACTGATTCGACTGTATTAAGAACCATTGGATTGCCCATGGCGCATACGTTTATTGCTATCAAGTCAACCTTGAATGGTCTGGATAAATTGTTGCTTAACAAAGAGGCCTTTGAAAACGACCTTGAAAAGAACTGGGCAGTGGTAGCCGAAGCGATCCAGACGGTTCTCAGAAGGGAGGGTTTTCCGAAGCCTTATGAAGCTTTGAAAGGATTGACACGAAAAAACGAGGCAGTGACCAAGGAAACGGTACATGCGTTTATCGATCAATTGAATATTTCCGAGGAATTGAAGGCTGAATTAAAGGCAATTACTCCTTCCAATTACACCGGCATTGCCCTGGTATGATTTCGTTCCTTTTCCCTTCACGACGTTGTGGGCTGACCGTTTTTCTCTCGCTTTGTCTCTCTTGTGCTAGTGCACAGGATTACCCCATTGAATGGAGCGAGTCTTTCAGGTCAGGGAGTCAGCTGAACACCATCCTTCCCGTTTCGGGTTCCAACTTTTACACTCTTCGTTGGTCGGGAGGCATATTGGGTTCCCTCACTCTTTCTAAGCATATTCACTTTGAAAGCATCTTACAAAAAAGAATAGCATTGAAAGTTGAAAATGGCATGGCCAATTATGAAGGAATTCAGCGTATTGGAAACAAACTGATCGTTTTTCTCTCTGACCGGTTAAAGGGCGTCAATCATTTATATATGCAGGAATACAGTGAGGGTCTTATGCCGACCGGGCCTGCAGTTGAGGTGGCTACATTTGAAGAGGAAAGGGGAAGAAGCAAAGGAATATTCCAAACAATCGTCTCAAGGGATCAAAGCTACATCGGAATAATCTGGGAAATTCCCGGAAGACGTGACATGCCGGACAGATACGGATTTAAAATCCTGGACAGTACCCTTCATGAACATTCGAGTGGGGAATACGCCCTTCCTTTTGATCCAAGATTATGTGCGATTGATCAACATTACCTTTCCAATACAGGCGATTATTTTTTGTCACTCACAGAATTTGAATCCATCGATCGAAAATTATTCAGAGCTTATCAAAGCTACAAGGCTGTTCACATTCTGCATGTGACGGAGGATGAGGTGGAGGATATGGTTGTTGACGTTCAAGGAAAACGGATAGATGCCATGACCATGAGTTCGGACAACGAAAAGATATTTACCATACTTGGCGTATATGGAGAGAAAGGCAAACCCGGGGTGTCGGGATTGATCTACCTCCGGGCAAACTTTTTGAATCGCGAAATAATCGACGAGGGTTCAACGAAATTTTCCAAAGATTTCATCACGCAGGATTGGTCTGAACGAGAAAAACAACGTGCTGATCGACGTGAGTCGCGGGGCAGGGGAGAACCGCAATTCTATAATTACGTCGTACGGCAGTCAGAAGTGCTGGAGGATGGGAGTATCGTCGGTACGCTGGAACAGTTCTATGTTGTAGTGAATACATACACCGATCCAAGGACAGGAGTGACCAGAACCTCTTACACCTATTATTACAATGACATTATCGCGTTTAAAGTTGGGAGGGAAGGAGGTTTTGACTGGTTGACGAAGATTAGAAAAACTCAGGTTTCAACCAATGATGATGGATATTTCAGTTCATATCTGCGCTTCCTGGACAATGGCAAGATGTGCATTCTCTTCAACGACAATATCAATAACTACGATGACACAGGCAGATTTATTGATACCAATCGAATTTATCCTTCAAGTTTTACCAGAAAGAGGAATGCAGTCGCTTTGGTACAGGTGGATTTGCAAGATGGATCTGTCGACAGGCAGATGCTTTTTGATCGGAAAGAAGTTCAGGTCTTGGCTGTTCCAAGAAAAAGTCATGTGGATTACAATGAGAGAGACGTTCTTATTTATGCCACTTACGGAAGACGCGAACGCTTCGGACTTATCAAACTCGCTGATTAACTCAGAAAAAAGTTTTCTTTATATGGGTGTAAAGTGCTGTCAGGACAAGTCCAAAGCCAGTGCAAAGGAGAATGAAAGACAGGAGGTCTCCGATACGAGTAAAAAACGTTTGTTTTGTATTTAAATCGATCTTGTAGCGCAGTGCGGTCGCTTGCCACCATTTGGAAGAAAGCTGAACATCTCCTTTTTGATCTATAAAACAACTAATTCCGGTATTTGCAGAACGTACCACACACCTTCTGTTTTCAATGGCTCTTAGTCTTGAAAAACTCATGTGCTGCTTGTATCCTGGTGTGTCACCCCACCAACCGTCGTTCGTGATCACTACAATGGCCTCGGCCCCTTTACGGCATTGCTCGCCGCAGAATTCACCGTAGATGGATTCGTAACATATCAAAGGGGCAAACGAAAAATGATTTGTTTTCAGTGTTTTTGGCTCGTTCTCTATGCCTAATGTTCCAGACGTACCTCCATTGTTTATGGAAAGTTCTTCTAAAAATGGGATCCAGTCTGAAAAGGGTACTTTTTCAACACCGAGAACCAGTTTCGATTTATGCAGAAATTTGTGCGCGCCGTCGGGGTCAATCAGCAATGAACTGTTGTAATATTCAATGAATCCTGGACCGTCTGTAAGTTTTACCGAAGCACGGGAATTTTTGCGCTCAAAGAATTCTGCCGTGGATGCACCGGTAAACAGGGATGCCCTTTTCCACGAGCTTATTCGGTCTTTCAAAAAGCGAAAGAAATCAAGTCTCGGCAAGTCCTCTTCGATGAATGTGTTGCTCAAAGCAGTCTCCGGCGCGACAACCAGCGTTGTTTTTGGCGTTATTTTTTTCTCGGCTTCTTTGATAAGTTTTACGAGTTGCTCTGATAGCGGTGCTGTAAATTTCTCATTGTACGGGTCAATATTTGGTTGTACCGCCACCACCTCTACGGGATGTTTTTCCTGGGTGTAAGTAGTATACAGAATTACAGACAGAATGATTGGGGCGAATAATGCAGTCGCCAGAAGAATGATTTTGCTTTTTGGAACAGAGTTGAATTGCCGTGTACTTAACCAGCTGCGCACAAGCACAAAGCCAAGGTAATTGACCAGCATCACCCAGAGCGTTCCACCGGCGATTCCAGTAATAGTGTACCACTGAACCCATGTCGTGCGTATGGAGAAGAAATTGCCCATGCTCAACCATGGCCAGGAAAGTTCCCAGCGATGATGCAGGAACTCAAAACTTCCCCAGATGCTTATGAGGACCAATGCGCTTAATGCATCGCTGAGTCTTTTTCTCGTGAAATGGTACGTTTGAAAAGCCAACGCCATTAACAATGCATTGAGAATGAAAGCCATGATTGCACCTCCCGGACTCGCATTCCAGATCCACCAGGTCGTCCCGATGTTGAAGATAAAGAAAGTGAGATATGCGTGAATGAAGACTTTAGAAGACCTGTAACTGGCTTTAGAAATAGAATCTTCAACGAAAAGTAAAGGAATCCACGCTACAAAGATTAGCCACGTTTGACTGCCAGTGAATGGAAAAGAGAGGGTAAGTAACACTCCTGAAAGCGTACTCAGCAAAAAACGATTTCGTCTGGACAAAGGCATGTATCAAAGATAAAAAAAGGGTTAGACTGCATCCAACCCTTTTTTGTTACGTTTGGTTAAAATCTATTTAAAGATAATCTTCATCTCTACACGTCTGTTCTTCTGACGGCCTTCCGGTGATTCGTTCGAGGCAATCGGCATTGATTCCCCGAAGTAAAGTACGAAGAACCTGTTGGCATCAATTCCTTGCGAAGAAAGGTAGTTTTTCACCGCTTCCGCTCTTTTCTTGGAAAGAATGAGGTTTTTCTGGTCGTCGCCTACATTGTCTGTGTGCCCTGAAATCTGCAGATTCCAGGCTGCTTTTTTCTTAAGTACCTCGGCCAGCTCGTTGAGCGAAGGGAACGAAACATCTTTGATGATGTCTTTTCCGGTTTCAAACTCAAGGTTGTCAAATGCTGTTTTCAGGATTTCTTCTACCTCTTTTTCGATGACCGGACATCCTTTATTCGCTACCGGACCTGGTGTTGCCGGACAGTCATCATCCTTGTCAAGTACGCCGTCGCTGTCCGTATCCTGATATGGGCACCCTTTATTCTGAATCGGTCCGGCAAGATTTGGACACTCATCGTTTTTGTCCAGCAATCCATCTCCGTCTGTATCAGGCCAAGGACAGCCTTTATTTTCCTTCGGACCGTATTGTTCCGGACAGTCATCAAGGAAATCGAACAGACCGTCTTTGTCTGTGTCCGGACAACCTTGATTAACCAGCGGACCAGCTACTTCAGGACATGCATCTTCGTCGTCCTTGATGCCATCTCCATCCGTATCCGGACATCCTTTAAAAGTTACGAGCCCCGCGACATCCGGACATTCATCCTCCGGATCAATTACCTCATCATTGTCCTTGTCAGGGCACCCATTGAATTTTTGAATTCCCGCCAGTTCCGGGCATTTATCTTCGCTGTCAATGATCTTGTCCCCATCTTTATCCGGGCAACCTTTAAATTCAGCAAGACCTGCCTCTCGCGGACAGTTGTCCATCATGTCTTCAATTCCGTCTCCGTCTGTATCTGGACAACCTTTAAATGCCCAAATTCCCGGTACTGAAGGACAAACGTCTTTTTTATCCGAAACCTTATCGTTGTCCTCATCGCGCGGGTGACCGTAAAGAATTGGAACACGAAGTCCCATGTACAATTCTGCGCCACGCACTTTTCCAACAGCTAAAAGGGTTTTAAAATCGGTACAACCAATCGTCAAAGGACCCAGCCTTGTGGCAATTCCTGCTTTAAAACCTGAATAGGAATTAACGGAAACAGGCAGGTGTAAGCCAAACCATGCGTAATCAAAACTTGGGGTAATGGAAAATTGATTTGCGATGTGCACATTCGTCCCTTTCTTTCTGGAATTCACATTGAGAATCCCGGTAGCATTTACATAAAACCACTTCCAGATATTGTAGTCCACTTGCAAGCTGAGGGCTGTAGGTGTCCACATAAAATAAGTAGATGAGACACCTTGAGATTCATCCCATTGATCCACAGTACTGGTGATCAAACTGTCCAGGATGCTGTCAGCTTGTGCGAGAGAACTTGCTGATTCAAAAACATTTAGATCGAATTTTGTATTTGAATTGACCGTAAAGTTTCGACTCAAACCGCCTTTCTGGAATTTCATTCCTCCAAGGTCTAACAGAGATGCGCCCACCCGAAGTTTGTATTTTTCGCGGTCCCTTCTCCAAAGGTCTGTTTCTCCGTCCATGTCGTATTTGTAACTTTTCCAGTCAGGACGAAATTCATAAACAACCCCCAGATCAAGTCCAAGACCGAATTTAGATGTCATCTTCATGAGATTCTGGTCGCCATTGGCAAACCCATCGATGTTTCCGGAATATCCGTAATCAAAATTTCCCTGCAAAACGAGAGAGGTATCCTTGTCCTGCAATTTGTAGTAGAAATCATTGGTGTGCATGTATGCAGAAACCAGTCCGGTCAGGTATTTTGCTCTACCTCCGGCTTTGAGGAAATGTTCACCGTCATCTTTTATTACTTGACTGTAGTTGATTCCATATTCAAGCCAGGTCATGCTGCTTACCCTTAATCTTTTTTCTTCTATTTCCTGGTTCCAAAGTTGTGAGTAATCCAGACCATTTTCTGCAAGGATGGCCAGTTTGGAATCAATATCATCAACGTTTGTAATGGATCTCAATTTACCTGAAAAACCTACTGCAATTTTCCGGTTAAGATGGAACATGAAAT
>JBEGVI010000121.1:0-7037 GCA_041178485.1 Bacteroidota bacterium
CACCCGACCAGCAGACAAACTCGGGCGAACTTTTTTCCAAAGTACAGGTGACAATTCAAACCCTACAATACGGTCCAACACGCGCCGTGCTTGTTGAGCATCCACTAATTCCTTATTAATATTTCTCGGACGTTCGATTGCTTTCGTAATTGCGGTCTTGGTAATTTCATTGAATGTGATTCGACGCGTATCTTTTTTAGCCAGATCCAGCGTTTCATAGAGGTGCCAGGAAATAGCCTCTCCCTCACGGTCTTCATCGGTTGCGAGCCATACCGTCTCTGCCTCCTTTGCTAATTTCTTTAGTTCTGAAACCACCTGCTTTTTATCCGCTGAAACCTCATATTTGGGAAGAAAGTCATTCTCAATATCCACAGATAGTCCTTTCTTGGCCAGATCGCGCACATGACCGTAGCTTGATTTTACGACAAAGTCTTTGCCCAGGTAACCTTCTATCGTTTTCGCTTTCGCAGGTGACTCAACAATTACGAGATTTTTAGCCATTTCGGTTTGGTGTTTTAATTTTAGAGCTGGTTGACAGGGCGCAAAATTAAGGGTAAAAGTTTCCAAATCACAAAACTGATTACGGGGTATTTTTACCATATATATTCTTTAACCATAGGTTAAATATTTTTTTTCAATTCCAAATTTTCTTAAAAACAGCAGCGAATGGCTGAAAAAACAAAACTGACATTTTGACATGCTTTTATTATTTGATACTTTTGCACTCCTAATAAAAACAGTATCGATGACAGACCACGGGCAGAACAAGGTAATTGACGAAAGCCGACAAGGCGAAGCCCTTCTTTCAGAACATTCCTATGGTGGACAGGGCAAGAAGCTCTATGTGGAGAGTTATGGGTGTCAGATGAATTTCTCTGACAGCGAAGTAGTGGCATCGATCATGTCAAACGAGGGATATGCTACCACCCGCAATATAGACGAAGCGGACGTAGTATTGATCAATACGTGCTCCATACGCGAAAATGCGGAAACACGTGTTCGGAACAGATTGACGGAGTTTAAGCACCGAAAAGATCAAAACCCTGATCTTGTGGTAGGAATACTGGGTTGTATGGCCGAGCGTCTAAAGAAGTCGTTGCTAGAGGAGGAAAAACTGGTAGACCTTGTTGCAGGTCCGGATGCGTACCGCGACCTCCCCAATCTGGTTGAAGAAGTAGGAACAGGACAAAAAGCGGTGAATGTGTTATTGTCCCGAGACGAAACGTACGCGGACATTTCACCCGTTCGACTAGATAACGGAGGGATTTCAGCATTCGTAACGATTATGCGCGGCTGCGACAACATGTGTTCTTTTTGTGTTGTTCCTTTTACCCGAGGAAGGGAGCGCTCCAGAGATCCACAGACCATTGTAGAGGAATGTCGAGATCTATTTGCCAAAGGATACCGAGAGGTGACACTTTTAGGCCAGAACGTAGACAGCTACCGCTGGAACCTCACTTCGAAAGGAGAAATCAAGGATGCAAATCAACCGACCACCAATTTCGCACAGTTAATGGAGCTGGTCGCGTTGGTATCCCCTGACCTTCGCGTTCGGTTTTCGACCTCTCATCCAAAAGACATGACGGATGAAGTGTTGCACATAATGGCAAAATATGAGAATATTTGCCCGTACATTCATTTACCGGTTCAGTCAGGACATACGGATGTCTTGTACAGAATGAACCGTGGCTATTCACGTGAATGGTACCTCGACCGTATCACTGCCATCAAACACATCATTCCCGAGTGTGCAATTTCAACAGACATCATCACCGGTTTTTGCGGGGAAACTGAAGAGGAACATGCAGATACACTCTCCCTAATGGATGTCGTTCAATACGATTTTGCCTATATGTTCAAGTATTCTGAAAGACCAAAAACACTGGCAGAACGCAGGTTTGACGACGACGTTCCGGAAGAAGTCAAGGGACGCCGTCTCAATGAAGTGATCGAGAAACAGTTGACACATTCACTTGCTTCACACAAACGACAGATCGGCAAAACCGTAAAAGTGCTCGTGGAGGGAAAATCAAAGCGATCAGAGGTACACATGTGCGGAAGAGACGGTAGAAATTCGATGGTCGTTTTTCCGTCAGGCACATTCGAGAAAGGCATGTATGTGATGGTCGAAATAAAAGACTGTACATCAGCAACCCTTCTTGGAGATGTTGTAGAGGTTCTGGAACCTTCACCAATTGTATAAGTGATGAATCTTCAGCAAGTAAAACAAAGGTTTGGAATCATAGGCAATGCCCCGCTCCTCAACCGGGCACTTGAAGTTGCTATTCAGGTGGCTCCGACAGACATCTCAGTATTGGTCACCGGAGAAAGTGGTACAGGAAAAGAAATTATCCCTCAGGTCATCCACCACCTCAGTTCGCGCAAACACGGTGAATACATTGCAGTCAACTGCGGTGCCATTCCAGAGGGCACCATTGATTCCGAATTATTTGGCCATGAGAAAGGAGCCTTTACAGGAGCTCAGGGAAGCCGTCAGGGATATTTTGAAGTTGCCGATGGTGGTACAATCTTTCTCGATGAAGTTGCCGAATTACCGATGCAAACGCAGGTACGCCTTCTACGTGTTCTAGAAACAGGAGAATTCATTCGCGTTGGATCTTCAAAAGTGCTAAAAACGAATGTTCGGGTAGTTGCAGCAACAAATGAGAACATGCAACGCGCAATAGGCTCCGGAAAGTTCCGGGAAGATCTTTTCTATCGTTTAAGCACCGTTCCGATCTCCTTACCTCCTCTGCGCAGTAGAGAGGAAGACATTCATTTGCTGTTTAGAAAATTTGCAAGTGATTTTGCTGACAAATACCGAATGCCCTCCATTAAATTGACAGAGAACGCTGTCGATCTGGTCAACCACTACAGTTGGCCCGGAAACATTCGACAATTGAAGAACCTTGTAGAACAACTTTCGGTAATAGAAACCAAACGAGAACTGGATGCCCAGGCAATCCAAGCGTATTTGCCTGCCGAGTCAGAAAAAGTACCGTCGGTGATCAATGAAAAGGGAAGCGATAATTTCTCCGAGCGTGAACTCATGTACAAATTCCTGTTTGACATGAAGAAAGACCTGACAGACCTGAAAAAACTGGTGGTCGAACTTTTAGCGCAAGGTGGTGAAATGCACCTCAATACAGACCAATCGGCCCTGGTAAATCGATTTTTCCAGGATGTAAACTCAAGTTCATCTGGTCCAACACGGATCCTGCCACCTGTCGCAGAAACTCCGATGCCTGAATATGTTGTTACTTCTCAAGAAGACGATTATGAAACCCATGAGGTCATCGAAGAATCTTTATCTCTTGAGGACCGTGAGAAAGAACTTATCCAGAAAGCACTTGACAAACACCGAGGCAAAAGGAAATACGCTGCCGCTGAACTGGGGATTTCCGAACGGACATTGTACCGAAAAATCAAGGAATACCATTTAATAGACTGATGAAACGACTGGCGCTCTTTTTCCTTCTTTCAGTGCTGCTTTCTTCCTGCTGGCCGAGTAAAGTTTCATTTATAGACAATGGATCCATGCCTGAAGAATGGAAAACATTTTCCGTAAAGACTTTGGAAAACACTGCTCCAAACACACCTATAAGTTATGCTGCACAACTTTCCGAACAACTGAAAGATGGCATTCAAAACAATACACGGCTTTTACTGAATCCGGAAACGGGAAAGGGCGAAATTTACATTGAAGGAAAAATCACCGGATACAGTGTGCTCCCTGTTGCCATTCAGGAGGGGGACAATTCAGCAAAAAACAGATTGAGTATCAGCGCACAATTCACTATTTTCGTTTCTAAACCCAAAGAGGATAAAATGATTGTGAGCAGCACCCGTTTTGTGGATTATGATTCAAATACGGATCTTGGAACGGTGGAGCGCACCCTTTTGGAGGAGATCAGCACGCAAATAGTTCAGGACGTTATTAATAAGTTACTGTCAAACTGGTAATGTTATCAATCTCAGATATTGTCAAACGCATCGAGAATCCTGCGGTCTTAAGCACAAATGACCTTGAGGACCTTAAGGCAATGGCCGATACATTTCCCTATGCTCAGGTATTTCCGATCCTGTATTTGAAAACGCTGGCAGATAAGAAGGACATCCGATTTGAACAAGAACTGGTACGGTATGCCTACCGAATAAGCGACAGGGAACAATTGTATCAACTGATAACTGCTGCACAAGAAGAAAAGGAATTCACTGGTAATTTAATTGAGCCCTCTCAGGGAGCGCACATTCAAACTGAAACAGATTCTCAAGAAACTACGGACGTTGCTGAAAATGTTTTTTTAGATGATCCTGAAGAAGGCGAAGAGGATATCATCCCTTTGAACATTCGTTCATTGGATGAAACAATTAATTCGAGTAACTCGGAAACAGAGAAGGGAAATGAAAATGTGAGTGAGAGTGAGCGTGAAGGAGAGCGCGAAGTTCTGGTTGAGGGAGCCGGAGAGAATGAAGTTGTTCTGGAAGATTTTGAAAAAGAACTACTGGCTGAAACGTTGAGCACTCACTTTGATCTGGGACAGATTGGAGATGAACATCCCGAGAATATTTCTGAAAATTCTGAGCAGGATATACGTGAAGAGTTTGAAAATGAATCAACTTCAGAAAACAATAAAGAAGAAACTGATTCGAAAAAGAGTTTCTCATCATGGCTCCGTGCCAATACCAATGATCCAAAGCCATTGATCGATGAAGAAAAGGACCGGATCGAATCTATTTTAGAATCCTTTCTCGAAAAACAACCGAGTATATCCAGACCGACTAAATCAGAATCACAAGAGGACCGGCCTAAGAAAGAATTTTATTCAGCTTCCCGAAAAGCAAAAGAAAGCATTAGCATGGACCACATGCCCGTAAGTGAAACACTTGCAAAAATTTTCAGTCTGCAAGGGAATTTCCCAAAAGCAATTTTTGTTTACGAACAGTTAATCTTGTTAAATCCGGAAAAAAAGGTTTTCTTTGCAGCCCAAATTGAAGAATTAAAGAAAAAACTAACAAATTAAGTATGGAAGTTTTATTGTCAACATTGGTTATCCTTGCCAGCATTCTGCTCATTTCTGTAGTCTATATGCAGAACCCTAAAGGAGGAGGTTTGAGTTCTGAATTCGGCGGAGCACAGCAGATCGGCGGAGTTCAGAGAACAAACGACTTTATCGTTAAAGCTACATGGGTACTTGCAGCAATCATTATGGTTTGCAGCGTATTTATGCAACCGTCAAATGCTAAACAAAATGCGCAACCTGAGATGAATCAGCAACAACAGCAACAACAGCAACCGACTCCGTCTCAAAATGCACCTCAGACTCCTGCAAGCGGAGGAAAATAAGAATTAAACAAGAAGTTTTCGGGTGTCAGTATGTCAGTCATACTGACATTTTTTTTGTTAAACGCTTCCTTAAATTGCAATTTTGGCGCACTTCTTCAGTTGGCACAAAATTCGACAAGGGGCTCGCGAACATTAAATTTTCTAAATAATATGTCAACAAAATTTAAGCCTCTGGCGGATCGCGTTCTTATAGAACCGGCGCCTGCAGAACAAAAAACAGCAAGTGGTATCATCATTCCTGACACAGCGAAAGAAAAACCATTAAAAGGAACTGTCATCGCTGCGGGAAAAGGAAAAAAAGATGAACCGGTAACCGTTAAGGTTGGAGACCAAGTATTGTACGGACAATATTCCGGCACAGAGATCAAACTGGATGGAAAAACGTATCTCATCATGCGTGAGTCGGACATTTACGGAATTTTCTAATTATTAATCATTTAAAATTCATTCAACATGGCTAAAGACATTTATTTCGATGTAGAAGCGCGTGACAAACTCAAAAAAGGAGTAGACGCATTGGCAAATGCCGTAAAAGTAACCTTAGGACCAAAAGGAAGAAATGTGGTAATCGGCAAAAAATTTGGTGCGCCGCAAATCACAAAAGACGGTGTTTCTGTTGCAAAAGAAATCGAGCTCAAAGATGCGATTGAAAACATGGGAGCTCAGATGGTAAAAGAGGTTGCCTCTAAAACAGCCGACATTGCCGGAGACGGAACGACAACTGCAACCGTACTTGCACAGGCAATTATCGGTGCTGGTTTGAAGAACGTGGCTGCAGGCGCAAATCCAATGGATCTCAAGCGCGGGATTGACAAGGCTGTTGCCGAAGTCGTTAAAAACTTGAAAAAGCTATCCAAAGAAGTTGGAAAAGACAACGATAAGATCAAACAAATTGCAACCATTTCAGCGAACAACGACGAAACCATTGGTGCCTTGATCGCTGAAGCGATGAAAGTTGTAGGCAACGACGGAGTAATCACCGTAGAAGAAGCAAAAGGAACGGAAACTGAAGTTAGAACAGTAGAAGGAATGCAGTTCGACAGAGGATACCTTTCTCCATATTTTGTCACAAATACGGAAAAAATGATCACGGAGATGGAAAAACCAATGATCCTGATCTATGACAAAAAGATTTCCAACATGAAAGAATTGCTTCCTATCCTTGAGCCAGTGGTTCAGGCAGGACGTGGTCTTCTAATCATCGCAGAGGATGTTGATGGAGAAGCATTGGCAACACTTGTGGTGAACCGTTTAAGAGGTTCATTGAAGATCGCCGCAGTGAAGGCTCCAGGTTTCGGAGACCGAAGAAAAGCAATGCTTGAAGATATCGCGATCCTTACAGGTGGACAAGTGATCTCTGAAGAAAGAGGATTTACACTTGAGAATGCTACACTTGACATGCTCGGAACAGCTGAAAAAGTAGAGATCGACAAAGACAACACAACCATCGTAAATGGTGCCGGTAAGAAAGCAGACATCACAGCTCGTGTGAATCAGATAAAAGCACAGATCGATGCTACCACATCAGATTACGACCGTGAGAAATTGCAAGAGCGTCTGGCGAAATTAGCCGGAGGTGTGGCAGTTCTGTATGTCGGTGCACCTACAGAAGTTGAAATGAAAGAGACGAAAGACCGCGTAGACGATGCGTTGGCTGCAACACGCGCTGCAGTAGAAGAAGGCATCGTTC
>JBEGVI010000122.1:0-29425 GCA_041178485.1 Bacteroidota bacterium
GCACACACTGTTTGGTCCGGACCGGCGGATACTACTGGAATTGGGTTTACAGTTACGACAATCGCATCCGTACCCTGGCAACCGGCAGCATCGGTCCCCACTACAGTATAGGTTGTAGTAGAAGTTGGTGAGACAGAAAATCCATTTCCAAGTCCCAGACTATTGTTCCAATTGTAGGTTGCTCCACCTGTTGCCGTCAATGTGGTAGAGGTGCCTGAACAAATCGTCACATCAGGACCGGCATTGATTGGTGCATTGGCAAGGACTGTCACGGTTACCTGATCAGAGGCCGTACATCCTCCTGTTCCGGTACCTGTAAGCGTATACGTCGATGTCGTACCCGGAGTAAAGGTTACAGAGGCTCCCGAAGTTGCACTCAGGTTAGTTGCAGGAGACCAACTATAAGTATTTGCACCGGAGGCATTCAATGCAATGGTATTTGAGGAGCAGACTGTAACATCAGGTGCAGTAACAGATGGAGATGGATTGACCGTCACACTGACCACGTCCGTACTTGTACAGTTATTTGCGCTCGTACCGGTTACAGTATATGAAGTTGTGCCAACAGGTGGAGCAAAAGCCGTCCCATTGGTAACTCCTCCAGTCCATGAGTACGTACTCGCTCCAGTTGCCGCAAGAGTCACATTCACACCCTGACATACAGTTTGATCTGTTCCACCATTAATTACTGGGAGAGGATTTACCGTTACAAGGACAGCATCCGTCGCGGTACAACCAAGAGCACTCGTTGCAGTTACGGTGTATGTAGTTGTGGAGGACGGGTTTGCAGTTACACTGGATCCGCTGGTTGAACTCAATCCTGTTGCTGGAGACCAAGTATACGATGAACCACCCGATGCAGTTAAGTTTGCACTTCCACCGACACAATAGGAAACATCTGTTCCTGCATTCGGAGTAGGTAGAGGATTGATTGTCACAACCATCTGGTCCGTTACAACAGGACAAGGACCCGCTGGGTCATTGGAAGTCAATGTAAGCGTTATTGTTCCGGATGTAGCACTTGGTGTGTAGGTTGAAGTCAAACTGTTCGCATTGCTAAAAGAGCCAGATGGCGCAGACCATGAACCCGTTGTTGCTGCTCCACCGACAGCACCGGCGAGGGTAATGGTGCCACCGGGACATACTGACTGATCAACATTGGCATTGGCAGTTGCAACTGGATTAACGGTTACTGAAATTTGATCTGTTCCGGTACAACCGGAAGTTGTTCCAGTTACAGTGTAGGTTATTGTTGCTGTCGTAGTGCTCGTCACTGATGCTCCTGTTGTTGCACTAAGTGAGGTTGACGGCGACCATGTGTAGGTTGTTCCTCCTGAGGCAGAAAGAGTTGCGCTTGAACCTATGCAAATCGTCTGATCCACTCCAGCATTAATAACAGGCAACGGAGTTACCGTTACCTGCACCTGATCGGTTGCAGTACAGGTGCCTGTAGTACCGGTGACCGTGTATGTGGTAGTAACGGAGGGTGTTGCAGTGACACCTGCTCCCGTGGAAGCACTCAATCCGGTTGTAGGTGACCATGAATACGTTGTTGCACCAGAGGCAGTTAACGGAGTTGACAATCCTGCACATATCGTTACATCTGCTCCCGCATTTGTAGTAGGAAGGGGATTGACAGTTACCAACACCTGATCTGTCGCACGACATCCTTGAGCATTCGTTCCTGTTAGCGTATACGTCGTTGTTGCCGTTGGGGTAAATGACGTTCCATTTGTTACTCCTCCTGTCCAACTGTATGTTGAAGCACCTGAACCAGTCAATGTTACAGGCGTGTTTGCGCAAACCGTTTGATCCACCCCTGCGTTAACCACTGGAATTGCCGGAGATGTATAGGTCTGTGTCAAAGAACATGCAATTGCAGAGAACGATGCTGTGACTGTACAAGAACCTCCTGTTGGAGTCAATCCGGTTAAATTGTAATTAATCGGTGAGGTAAATGGTGCGTTAAACGTTTGAGATCCGCCGCAAGAACTTGTAACGGTGAGCGTGCCACTTGCTGGAGGGTTTGAGACAGATATTGCCCCTGAAACAGAATATTGATTGGACGCATTGCAATTCGAAGGGGTTGCGGTAACACCTGTAATCAAACAAGTCGGGTTTACAATATTACAATTGGTAACTCCGTTTCCTCCACTTTGATTGAATTGAATATACCCTGCCGAACCGTTGAAGTTTGTTATCAACAACATATACCATTGGCCAGCCTGGGCGTTGGGAATGTTCGCTGTCTCTGTGGCAGCTGCAGAATAAGAGCAGTCTACAAGGTTTCCACTCGGGTATGTCAATGGAACGGTAGTTGATGGCGCAATTGCAGCACATGCGGCAGACAATCCTGAGAATGGCCCCCATAGCGCAAAATCTACGTCTATTGGTGTACCACCGGTAGTATATTGCGCTATGTTTATGTCTATATTCCCTGAGGACTGAACATTCAGATACATCCACATTGGATTTGGCGTAGAATACAGACAGTTGTATTGCCCCATGGAAGCAACACCGGTACTATTACAGTAATTGTAAGACGTACCGGTACAAAAAGGATCTGCGGTTGAACAGTTATTGTTTTGTCCCCCGACACAGCCACCCGGAGCCGAAGTAGATGATGTCGCACAAATAGAAAAAGCACCTGAAGCATCTCCGCCATATTCCCAAATTCTGATGTATACGGTTGTACCCGGCGTGAGTCCTGGTCGATTAATGTATGGCATCGTTCCGTTGTTACTGTCATCGTCATCACATTCAATCAATGCAAACGGTCCAGCGCAGGATGAGGCTGAATAAAATGCCATCCCCATATCCGTAGGACCTCCACCTGACGTGTTCATATCAACAATTAGAATACCTGAAGCCGGCACCACTGCAGTATACCAGACATCATCTGCTCCTGCCGGATAGTTGGCGCAACCCGGAGCAGGAATACCGGTTGTTCCAGTTGAACTTGAAGGCAAGTTACCTGCAGTGAAAGAACAGGAAGTATTTACTGTTAAAGCAGGAGCACCACAAGGGTTATCGGTCTGAGAATAGGTCACAGAACCGATAATTAAAGCAACTACAAAAAGGAATGATTTTGATTGTAACAATTTCATCTTTATTTACTTAGCAATGGAATAAATTCTTTCGACAGTGTTGTTTATCTGAAAGCCAGCAGAATTTAGAGACGACTTCAATTGGTCTATATCTCTTTGTACTGGATATGTAAATCTCACCCTCGTATAACCTGATGTGAAAGAAATTTCTTTAGCGCCCAACTCATTCGTCAGAATCGACGTCAATTGCTCTGCATCTGCATTGGATGACAGTCCACTGAAGTCACTTTCCATAGTGATTAGAATTTCAGACAAAATTGGCAAGCCGTTCATCTTGTTATCGTCCATTTTGTCTCTGACGGACTGGTCAGCCACCTCATAAATTTGCTCGTACGTTGTTTGAGCATAATTAACGTTATTGGATACAATGAAAAAACATCCAAAGAGGATCAACAGAATTCTAAAAATTTTATTCATAGGAAAAAAGTAGGAGTTGCCGGACAAAAAATACACCCGTTTAACGAGTTCTTTATCAAACAAATAACTGGAAATATTAAGTGTAACTTTCAAAAGTGGCGCAATGTTTAGATTAACGACGGCTAATTTAGCAATTGGTTGCCGAAATAGGAATAAAAAAGTCTCGGAATTATACACATTTAGTCTATCCAAAACTTTTTTTCACGGAGCAGATTCAATGTTTTCTCCTCTTCTGATCCGGGAGACGGATGAAAATTGTACTCCCATCCTGCTGAATTAGGCAAACTCATTAAAATAGATTCAACCCTACCTTCGGAGAGCAATCCAAACTTTGTCCCCCTGTCATACACCAGATTAAACTCTACATATCGTCCACGTCTGATATTGCGCCAAAGCATTTCTTTATCGGATGACGGAAATGTACGTCCCGCCTCTACTTGTTCCTGATAAGCAATGGGGAACAATTTTCCGAGCTCTAGACAAAATAAAAAAATATCGCTTTTACTTATTGACTTATTTTCAGATAGATGATCAAAGAAAATACCACCCACGCCTCTCGACTCCTTGCGATGGACATTAAAAAAGTATTGATGAGCCCATTCCGTGTAGCGTTCGTATGACGATTCCTCAAATCGATCACAGACCTCTTTTAACTTTTCGTGAAAAGAGATCGCAAGTTTCTCGTCCACATAATGTGGAGTCAGATCTATTCCACCACCGAACCAGTATTCTCCTGAATCAAGTTCAAAATATCGGATATTCATGTGAATAATAGGGATCCGTGGGTGATGCGCATGAAGAACGACAGAAACACCTGTGGCGTAAAATTCCGTACCATTCAAACCTAGCTGGCCTTTCATCACTTCAGTCACTGGACCGTACACCTCAGAAAATGCAACCCCTCCTTTTTCTATGATTTCACCTTGCGAAAGTATTCTGGTGCGGCCTCCTCCACCCTCGTCTCTTTTCCATAGATCTTCTGTGAATACAGACTTGCCATCAATTGCCTCGAGCGCAGAACAAATGTAATCTTGAATCGACCGAAACTCCTCCGCTATCTCATTTCTCCCGATCATCACCATGCAATGGATTTCAACTCATAGTCGCGTTGCTCGAGAATAAAGGCTTTTCGGTTGTAAAAACCATCCCCAACAGTCTTTTGTTCAAACAAAAACTCATTCATTAAATGTGCTCCGGGCTCATGACCTAAAAGCATCACCGAACAGGTGTAATAGAGGACATCAAATCCTTGTGCCGCCATTTTTGACAAATCAGTATTGTACGTTGCCCTGAATTGCCTCAAAATATTTTTGGTAAAATCTGAAGAATAATCCAAATCATTTGGTGAAGGAAATTGAAAATGGAATTTTTCGCGAAAATGAGCCTTAACTTCATCCATGACCATCCATTCCTTAGTGCCACAAATAATCAATTCTTCAGGCAGCCATTTGGAAGAGTTCGAATTGACACTGTTCATAAACTTAACAATCTGGGCTTTGTCGCTCGAAGGAAAGACCAAAACAGTTGGAATTCCTTTTTTTACAATACTCGAATACGTCTCAAGATTGGCTTCAAACAACTTTGAATGACCGGGTACAGCATTGAATGCCCTTCTGAATGCATCACTCAACAATACTTCTTTTTCTCCCGCAGATTTTACTAAAACTACCTGGTCCTTCACGCGCGCATCCGCCAGGTATTCTGCTAAATATTCTTGCAGCTGAACATCCGAAGGAACGGCAGAATACACATACGGATTTCCTCTCGTTAGACTCGCTGGCACCGCAGTCGGGCAAACCATCCGAACATGCCTCAACTTACACCAGCGTGCAACAACGGCAGCATTTTCAGGAAACAATGGTCCGAACACCAGGTCAATGTCCCTGAAATCTGCAGAAGCAAGTAATTTTTTAGTGCTTAGCGTGTCGTTTTTTACATCATGAACAAATATTTCTGCGTTGAAACCGATTTCCTTCAACGAATCCAGTGCGAGTATTGCCCCCATGTAAAATTCAGTTGCCAAATCAGAGATGTGATCGGTAGAATTTTCAGAATCTAAATTAAACGGGAGAAGCAAAGCAATCTTGTACGAACTCTTCTTTGGAAAGAGTATGGCAGAATCAATATTCCTGAGTGATTCCGGCTCGACACTTCGAATTTGCACACGCTTGACTTCCTCTTTTTTTACCTGAATTTTAATAACATCTCCCGGCTTTACTCTACTGGATTTAAGCTGATTTCTCGTTTGAAGTTCCTCCACCGAAACCATAAAACGTTTTGAAACTGTGTACAATGTTTCTCCTTCTCGAATCGTATATGAAATAATTGTATCGGACAGTGGGATTTTTACCGGTTCAACTTTTTTAACTGTCGCTTCAAGCTCGCTCGATGTCGCGCTGCCTGAAGAATCTTGAGTAAAAACATTCTGCGTGACCTGAACAACTGTGTTAGAAGGAGCAGGCGTTTCTTTCATCTTCGCAGCCAATTCCCGATCTACATTTTCGATTTTCAAAATTTGTCCGACCTGGACTCCTTTTTCGACCCCGGGATTTGACAAAACAATGGCATCTATGGCAACGTCAAATTTTTTAGCAATGGAAAAGAGTGTTTCTTTGCTCGAGACGGTATAACTTACCGATTGAAGCGGAACAGGCACCAGTACTTTTTGCCCCACACTCACCCCTTTTTCACTGCCAGGATTCGCTTTGAGTATTGCGTCAACCGAGACATCATAGTTTTCATGAATCCACCAAACTGTATTTCCCGGCTTTACAATGTGAACATAATACTTTGTGCCACTTATCACTTCCTTTGACACTTTATCCGGTTGAGCGAAAACAGCGGCAGTTACCGAAAAGAAAAACACTAGCAAAACTTTATTCATAGCACTGATTTCAAGACGGTTCACAAAAATTATTCCCATTCTATTGTCGCAGGGGGTTTGGAAGAAATGTCATACGTCACCCTGTTGATCCCCTTTACTTGATTAATGATCCTGTTGGATATCTTAGCAAGGAACTCATATGGCAAATGGCACCAGTCAGCTGTCATTCCGTCCGTAGAAGTTACTGCACGCAATGCAACCGCATTTTCATAAGTCCTTTCATCGCCCATTACACCTACCGATTGAATCGGCAAAAAGATTGCACCTGCCTGCCACACATCTGCATACAAGCCGTCTTCTTTTAATCCATTGATGAATATGGCATCAACCTCCTGCAATATGCGAACCTTCTCCGCCGTCACCTCGCCAAGAATCCTGATCCCCAAACCGGGACCGGGAAATGGATGTCTTCCTAAAATAGTTTCATCGATCTGTAAAGAACGACCAATCCTCCGCACTTCATCCTTGAACAACAATCTCAAGGGTTCGACTACCTGCAGCTTCATGTATGCAGGCAAACCTCCCACATTGTGATGGGATTTGATGGTTTGCGAAGGACCTCCATTAACAGATACAGATTCTATCACATCGGGATAGATCGTTCCTTGTCCCAGCCATTTTGCATCCGAAACCTTTTTCGATTCCTCATCAAACACATCGATAAATACTTTTCCAATAGCCTTTCTTTTAAGCTCCGGATCAGTAAGACCACTTAAGGCCGAATAAAACTTGTCAGAGGCGTCAACCCCCTTGACATTAAGACCCATATGCTTGTACGAATCCAATACCTGTTCGAATTCATTTTTTCTTAGCAATCCGTTGTCTACAAAGATGCAATGCAAGTTTGAACCGATGGCTTTATGCAACAAAACAGCCGCTACAGATGAGTCCACACCACCTGACAGCCCCAGAATGACCCTGTCATTTCCCAACTGACTCTTTAGCCTTTGAACTGTCTCCTCTACAAATGACGTTGGTGTCCAATCCTGGGAGCACCCGCAAATGTCCACGACAAAATTTTTCAGAAGGATGGCGCCCTCTGTGGAATGATACACCTCCGGATGAAACTGAATACCATAAGTTTGTTCACCTTCAATAACATAACCCGCTATCTCCACATCCTCCGTACTCGCAATCACCTTGTAGGTATCAGGTGTGCTTCGAATGGTATCGCCGTGCGACATCCATACTTGTGTTCCGGTTGTCAATCCATGCATCAAAATATTTGAATGATCTATATAACTCAAATGAGCCCGGCCATATTCCCGAATCGTCGAGGGCAAGACTTCGCCACCAAAAGCGTGGGACAAATATTGCGCACCAAAACACACTCCAAGCAGAGGTATTTTGCCTTTGATGCTCGAAAGATCAGGCTTCGGAGAAGACTCGTCCCTTACGGAAAATGGACTCCCGGAGAGGATTACTCCTTTGATATTTGAGGACAATTCGGGGATTTTATTCCACGGATGGATCTCACAGTACACATTGAGTTCACGGATTCTTCGGGCAATCAACTGTGTGTACTGCGAACCGAAATCCAAAACAAGTATCATTTCATGCATGGCACAAATATAGGATGAATTGAATGTTCTTAAAGTTGAAAAACGCATGTGTTTTCAACAATACATCGGACAAAATGGCATTCTGCTCAAACATGGAACAGTTTATGTCCGAAAAGGAACCACTAAAAGCATTCTCAGTCGTATTATTTGATTAATTTTGAACCTCTAAAATTTTACATAAATGATCTCCGGACTACTTAAGAAGATCTTTGGCGATAAATCCGAAAAAGACAGAAAACGATACCAACCATACATTGACAAAACAAACGAATTTTTCAAACAGTATTCCGTTTTGTCTGACGATGAATTGAGAAATCTCACTCCAATACTGAGGCAGCGTGTGATCGATGCAACCTCAGACCTTGAAAAGGAACTGTTGGCTCTCAAAGCAGAAGCATCTGACATTCAAACCCTTATTCACCAAAAAGAAGAGCTTTTCGAGCGAATTGATAAACTTTCAAAACAAATTGACGATACAATTGAGGAAGTGTTGCTAGAAATCCTCCCAGAGGCATTCGCTGTGGTTAAAGAGACTGCAAGACGCTGGGCCGAAAATGGCCAACTCATTGTGACTGCACAGGATTTTGACCGCGATTTGGCAAGCAAGAAGGATGGTATAACCCTCGAAGGAGACAAGGCCATCTGGCATAATGCATGGACAGCTGCAGGTGGTGATGTTGCATGGAACATGGTTCACTACGATGTGCAACTCATGGGTGGAGCCGTGCTTCACAAAGGAAATATCGCCGAAATGCAGACGGGGGAAGGAAAAACACTCGTGGCCACCTTACCGGTCTATCTGAATGCACTCTCAGGAAAAGGTGTTCATGTAGTTACTGTAAATGATTACCTGGCGAAGCGTGACTCTGAATGGATGGGGCCGCTGTATCAATTCCATGGACTTAAAGTGGATTGTATTGACAAACATCGTCCAAACTCAGAAGAAAGACGCAAGGCCTATTTGGCAGATATCACCTTTGGAACAAACAATGAATTTGGTTTCGATTATTTACGTGACAACATGGCTGGAGGCGTGGATGAGCTTGTCCAACAAAAACACCATTTTGCAATTGTGGATGAGGTGGACTCTGTGCTTATTGATGATGCAAGGACACCTCTTATTATCTCCGGACCCACTCCACGCGGAGACGAACATGAGTTCTATCAGCTGAAACCACGCGTTGAATCTGTTGTTGCGGCTCAACGCACCTTTGTCAACCAATGCCTGACAGAAGCAAAGAAACTTTTAGCGGTGATTCAGGACAGTTCTGACGTTAAAGATGCCAAGCAGATGCTCGAAGACGGTGGGATTGCGCTGCTTCGCGCGCACAGAGGTTTACCGAAAAACAAAGCATTGATCAAATTTCTTTCTGAACCCGGAATTCGGGCACACCTTCAGAAAACAGAGAACTTCTACATGCAGGAGCAAGGCAAGCACATGAAGAAGATTGACAGTGAATTGTATTTTGTAATCGATGAAAAAAACAACTCGATCGAACTCACTTCGAAAGGAATAGACCTTATTTCGGGATCAGAGGACAGAGATTTCTTTATCATGCCGGACATCGGCTCCGAAATCGCCAAATTGCAAAAAGAAAATCTCGAGAAGGACCAGTACCTTGAGAAAAAGGATACCCTTGTAAGAGAATACAGCATAAAGTCCGAACGAATTCACTCGGTGAACCAACTCCTGAAAGCATATACACTCTTCGAAAAAGAAGTAGAATATGTAATCATGGATGGTAAAGTTAAGATCGTTGACGAACAGACCGGACGTATAATGGAAGGTCGCCGTTATTCAGATGGCCTGCATCAGGCGATTGAAGCAAAGGAGAATGTTCAAGTTGAAGCAGCCACACAAACCTATGCTACAATTACGCTTCAGAATTATTTCCGAATGTACCACAAACTGGCCGGTATGACAGGAACAGCTGAGACAGAGGCCAAGGAATTCTGGGATATTTACGAACTTGACGTTGTTGTCATTCCAACAAACAGATCGGTTATTCGAAAAGATCAGAACGACCTTGTCTATAAAACGGCTCGTGAAAAATTTGCCGCTGTCATTGAGGAAACGGAAAAATTGGTAGCACAAGGAAGACCGGTTCTTGTCGGAACGACCACAGTGGAAATCTCTGAATTATTGAGTCGAATGCTGAAAATGAAAGGCATTCAACATCAGGTCCTCAATGCCAAATACCACCAGAAAGAAGCTGAGATAGTTGCAGAAGCCGGGAAAGCGGGTGCAGTTACGATCGCAACGAACATGGCCGGTCGTGGTACAGATATAAAATTGGGTGCAGGCGTTAAAGAAGCCGGAGGACTGGCCATTATTGGAACAGAAAGACACGATTCAAGACGCGTAGACAGACAGTTGCGTGGACGATCCGGAAGACAAGGTGACCCGGGTTCCTCTCAATTTTTCGTTTCGCTGGAAGATGACCTCATGCGAAAATTCGGTTCAGAAAGAATCGCCAAACTGATGGACCGCATGGGCCTGAAGGAGGGAGAGGTAATTACTGCAGGGATGGTTTCCAAATCTATAGAACGTGCTCAGAAAAAAGTAGAAGAGAATAATTTCGGAATACGTAAACGTTTGCTGGAGTATGATGACGTGATGAACGCTCAGAGAAAGGCAATCTATAAAAAACGTCGAAATGCGCTCTACGGCGATCGACTTGATCTGGATATTGACAACATGTTCTATGACGTTTGTGAAAATGTCGTACAATCCAATTCGAGGGATGATTTTGAAAACTTCGAACTTGACTTGATTCGACTTATAGGCATTGAAGCACCTGTAAACGCTCAGGAATATGCGTCAATCGATCACATTTCGCTCGTTGAAAAAGTGTATCAGTCTACCATCGAGCAATACCAGAGAAAGACTGAAAAAATTGCTCAGAAAGCATATCCTCAGATCAAGCACGTCTTTGAAACAATGTCAAACAAGTATCAGAATATAGTTTTTCCTCTGTCTGATGGCAAGCGTGAAATCCGTATCGTTTTAGATCTTGAGGATGCATACAAGACCGAAGGCAAAGCCATAACCAGAGCATTTGAAAAGTACGTTATTCTGGGCATGATCGACGATGAATGGAAAGAACATTTACGTGAAATGGACGACCTGAGGTCAGCCGTTCACAACGCACAATACGAACAAAAAGATCCATTACTCATTTATAAGTTAGAGTCGTATAAACTATTTCAATCCATGCTTGAAAGATTGAACGGCGAGTCGATTGACTTATTGATGAAACTGGACATTCCCTTCGATACAGAGGTAGAAAGCACCAACAAACAGGTGACGCATCAAAACAATTATGAGAAAGCGCAGGTTTCAGGGGGCGGCACAAGCTCTTCCACTCCTCCACCCCGTTTTCAGGGAAGCGACGGATACCAGCAGGCGATACAAAACTCATTGCCGCCTCAGGAAAAACAACAGCCAGTTGTGAGCGGCCCTAAAGTAGGACGCAATGATGCATGCCCATGTGGAAGTGGCAAGAAGTACAAGCAATGTCACGGTAAATAACCTGCCTCGTGTACGCTGACGAAATTTCCATTATTGGCACCGGAAATGTTGCATTTAAACTGGGGGAAGCTTTTCAGTCAGCGGGAATTAAAGTAAAGGAAATTTACAGCAGAAACAGCGCAGCTGCGCACGAATTGGCAAAAATAACCCAATCACTTGTTGTCAACGATCCTTTGGAATTAAGTGCCAAGCTACTGCTGATCTGCGTGTCCGATGAGGAAATACATTCTGTGATAAATAAACTTCCACTTCATAAAAAAGTAGTTTATACCTCAGGTTCTGTTTCTTTAAAAGAATTTGTTCACAGGAAAAAAATCGGGGTATTCTACCCTCTCCAAACACTCAGAAAAGATCAACCAATTCGCAGCGGTACCATTCCGGTGCTGGTGGAATCAGAGAATGAAGAATTCGTGAATGAACTCTTATGTTTGGGCAAAAAGATTTCATCTCACGTAGTTATATCCTCTTCAGAAGAGCGACTTAAATACCACCTTGCAGCGGTTTGGCTTAATAACTTCACAAACCACATGGCGTCAATTTCAAGAACGATCATCGATGAAAACGAACTTGAATATGAGATTCTGCTTCCTCTACTCGAAGAAACCGTTCAAAAACTATTGCATGAGCATCCTTTTGACTCACAAACCGGTCCCGCAAGACGCAGAGACGACCGAATTCTGACATTGCATGCATCGCTCCTACAAGGAACGAGAAAGGAGATGTACGAGGTGATTTCCAAGAGTATTTCAGAAACCTACCATCCGTGATGAAGAGTTATAAAGAAAAACTGAATTTGATTCGTACGTTCATGTTCGATGTAGACGGCGTATTAACCAACGGCGATGTAACCTTACTACACAATGAAATCGTCCGCACGCTGAATTCAAGAGACGCGTATGCCATACAATATGCAGTTAAAATGGGCTATAAAATCATGATCATCACAGGAGGCCATTCTCAGGATGTGAAAGACCGGTTAATTGCCCTTGGTGTTCATGAGGTTCACCTTTCTTCGTTCAACAAACTTCAAGTCTATGAAAAAATCAAAGAAGTTCATAGCCTCACTGACGAACAGATCTTATACATGGGCGATGACATTCCGGATTATCAGGTGATGCAGAAAGCAGGAGTTGCCGCATGTCCTCAAGATGCAGCGGTAGAGATCAAGCATATTTCTCATTACCAGTCGCCATACAATGGAGGGAGGCACTGTGTCCGGGACGTAATAGAACAGACACTTCGAGTACAAAACAAATGGTTTTCCGAGCAGGCTTTTGAATGGTAATCACCTGACAATCATGAGTTTTTTTCGTGCAAGGATGTTCTCCAACGAATTACTTATTTCAATAAAGTAGGTACCGCTTTCGAGTGTACTCAATTGAAGAATATCGGATTCATTCAGCGAACTGACCAACACAGTCTTGCCGTAAAGGTCTACAATTCGTACACTATCCATCAAAACGTTGTCAGAAACAATCCTTAACACATTCGATGCAGGATTAGGATAAATTTCAAAACCAGGAATGGATGTCAGCTCTCCCAACTCGACCAGCTGTTCGGTTTCCTGATCTGGAGGAATAACAGGATAAGATGCGTTAGGACCAACTTTCAGAACGAACACATTCGCTCCCCCTGCTCCATACACTGTAGAATTACCAACAACCACCACCCCACCATCTGATGTTGCGATAATCTGTCCGGCAGCATCGTCACTTGGATTCAGCACATTTACAAATGAATTATCCCACCACAAGCCATTCTGAAGACGGGCAACGGAAACGTCGAATCCGAAACTTGAGCTAGGGTCATCCACATATCTGTATGCAATGTATTTTTTTCCTTCCGTACCATAGGAGGTAATGTAGTCAAAAACTCTCCTGTTCGGTGGGCTCTCGTGATACGCATAATCCAGTACACCCTCAAAATCCATACGTCCATAAAATGGCATCTCATTTTCAGATGGAGAATTCATTCTGAAACCAACAAAATTGATTCTCACTGGATCGATATCAAGGTCAGACACCTCGTAAATGCCATTATCGCCCACCGTTTTCACCCAGAATACACTGCCGTTTTTATGGATCTTAAGAACAAATCCTTTCGTTTTTAATGAATCCTGCAGGTAATATTTGCCGCCAACGATAAATACTGAATCATTGAGTGCACGTATTGTCTTGCCCGCATCCTGGCCTATCCCTCCTATTTTCTTTGTCCACACTGTATCTCCCTGGAAATTGGTTCTAACAATGAAAATATCGGAGGAATTTTGTGTGCCTGAAGTAGTTTCACCGACCATCATCATTCCGGAGTCAGCGGTCAAAGCGGCATCATACAATCGTTCCCAACCCGGAGTACCGTAATTCTTCTGCCAAACAAGATTTCCGGTCAGATCTGTCTTCAACAACATGAAATCATAATCGCCGGTACCAAAAGAATTTGAATAACCCGCAATGAAATGACCATTCCCCTCAATAGTTTTGACTCTCACTCCCACATCAGACTCATTCCCTCCATAATGTCCGGACCATTGAAATGTCCCCAAACTGTCTGTCTTTAACAGAAAGACATCGGCAGCGGCTTGTGTAAAACTGGAGGATGCTCCAGTAATCAGATAGCCGGTGTCTATTGTTTGAACTATTCCATACCCGTAATCATAGCCATTTCCCGAATACCTTTTGTAGAAATTCACCTGACTCAAGACAGAATTCTGAACAATCAGAACAATTCCAAATGTTATGAATTTTAAAATACGCATCTTACTCTTAGTGCTATTGATTCTCCTTTGGCATTTTTCTGGAAGATTCCGGTCAAATTATCCGACCCAAGCGCCATACTGAAGTTCCCAAACTTTATATTTGAATACATTCCAAAGCGCAAACCACCAAATCCACCGTATGCTGTGTGTAATCCAACATCAATAAATTTACCGAGGTTGTAATGCAATCCAGCATAAAGCATTGGCACATAGCCTGACAACCCATACAAACGTATTCCATAAAAAGTCTGTACACGTGCAGGATCATTCTCAGACACCACCTTCCCTACCTGAATAAATGCAGGCAGCAAACGCCATTTACGCACTCCGGTAGAGTCAACTGCGAGGGTATCAGCAAAATTGGGTTGAGCCGTATTGGAATTCAATGACAAAAGTTGATCCAGGGTGTACCCTTTAAAAGAAAGTGTGGTATCCGAATTATAGCGCGTCAAAGGGGTGTTGAAAAAACACATTCCCAGATCTTTGGCCTGAAACCGAATCAGCGCCGTTCTTTTTTCATTGAGCGCCACTGGGAGATAAAAATCCAGGTCTATCCCTGCTCCATACCCTTTAAATCTTCTGCTTCCGGACGACAGATCCAGGTTGGCGTCCATGGTTAAATGCAGAGAATCCATATCCGAAGACTGGTACAATCGGCCCTCAAAAACATTTAAATCAATGTAATTCGTAACAGTGTAGAAGTTGAGTGAAACAGCATGTTTCATTGCTTTCTCAAACAATCCCACACCAACCTTTTGAAAAGACAGAGTAGTAAAACGTGTACCGGAAAAATCTGCTGTCTGACCAGCATATCGATCATTCCCATAAAACGTTAATCCGAAAAGATCCTTACTGTAAATCAAAGAACCGTAATTGTAGGCCCCACCCTTTACGACAAGACCATACTTGTCTTTCCCAAAGAGATTGATCCCATGGTTCCTATATTCAACTTCAGCAGAGACATCACCGCCAAATCGATTGATCCCTTTGTGATTCAAAAAACTCCTGTTCTTCGTCCCTTCCGTAATATTTCCACCGTAAAAAAGTTTTTTCGAAAGTTCGTTGTCCACGGCTGTAGACAAATATTCTGCCCATCCCGCAACGACCATTTCATGCCTGTAATCGTCACTTTTTGGAAGCGAATCATATGGGACATGCAGGAAATGTTGACAGAACCCCATGTTAGAAATCAGCAAAGCACCCACTATGAAAATTCTACATACCATCACAGGACTGCATTAAGAACAAAACGCGTTTTTAATTTAACAGCCAGGAAAGCTCCTGCTTTGACTGACATAGGCACGCTGACACCCGAAGCGTCCGGCGTATTAAACACAGCACGTACTGCTACTTTTTTGATTTGTTGAAGTTCAGAAAGCACATGCGCCGGGAGTTCGAATACGACATCAGATTTTTCTACCTGTAGTCCACTCAGCGGATCTACTTCGCCGGAAATTCCTGAGGCCACGTTCTGTGATCCACTCACTGTAAACAAAAGCTGTCCGTCCTCATCCAAAAGCAACAATTTAATCGAAGCTGAAAGCGGAAAAGCATTCAGGGCAGACAATACAAAACTGCCCGAACCAACATGTGTTTTTTCAAGGTCTTGCTTCAGGTCCAAATTAAACGTATCCAAAAGTGTCAACCCATCTGCACCTACTTCAAGAGGCATCATGGCTCTCACCTTTACCTTCAACCTGCTGTTTGGAAATATCTCATTATATCCCCCGGAAAGGTTGCCCCAGGGATTCAATTCCATTTTGTAAGCCAATTTATGATTGACTCCCAGATTTTCAAGGTAGGCTTCGATGTTGCTATTCGTTCCATTAAATGCCAGAGATGTTTGAGAAGGCTGAAGTGTTGACCAGTTGCCTGTAGGTTCATTAATGTATAAAGGAGACTGAATCTGTCCACCTGACAACTGTACTGTATTGCCTGAGAAAGACGTATTGGATAAACTGAGTATCGTTGCCCTTGCCCCTATTTTCACCCCATTGATGATATCGACAAAAAGTTCCGGCGCAGGCAAATCCATTGTGCCTCCGGCAATATTTTGGAGCGCCTCTAAATCAACATTTACGGTATCTGTCAAAACCCTTTGGCCAAAATAACCCCGTGCATAATCCATACGAATATTCTCAAATGTTGCCTGGATCTTGAATTCCTGAGACTGAGTAATGGTCACAAAAGGTCCGGCGGGGTCAGATGATACCACTAAGAGGGATTGAAGAACATTGTATAGCGATCCGGATATCCCTGTCAGATCCATTTCATATCCTGCCAAATCAATCATGGAGGTCATGCTTCCGGGACCCGCAGAACTTGAACCGTTGACAGAAAATTGTTGTTCAAGGACAGAACCGTCTTTGACAACACCTGGCAACTTAACCGTAAAATAACATTTTGTATCAACAGGATTGAAAACGGTAAATCGAATGCGGCCTTCCGTTAAACGTATCTTTTTCAATTGTATGTCTTCCATGTCCAGGGTGTGTTCCTCAATTTCATTCACAATGGTAAACCCGGGAGGAACATTCAAAGGACCAACTGAACTGTTAAAGATTTGTTCGATCGTCGTATCCGGAAGACTTAAGATGTCTTCAATTCCAAGATCGAGCACGGTCCTGGTCAGATCAACCTCAAGATATCCCTGAGAATTCACCGACAGTGTAGAATCATTGATCTGGTTGGATAAATCAAGAGTATCATTTACCAAAGGGAGAGACCAATTACTGCTCCAGCTTGTTTTCTCCTTTCTGCAACTCAAAAGAAACAAGCTTGTCAAATACAGTAAAATGATTGTCCTCATCTTTCTTTAGTACGTTAAGTTGATCTGTCGCGTTGGTCAGGCGCGTTCAATTATAGTTGCATACCCTTGACCAACTCCTATACACATTGTAACCAGCGCATATCTTTTTCCGGATCTCTGCAGCTCTCTCGCCGCCGCCAGCAGTATTCTTGCTCCTGACATTCCCAGCGGATGTCCGAGAGCAATTGCCCCACCATTCGGATTAATGCGTTCGTCTCGGTCGTCCAATCCCAATTTTCTGGTGCAGGCAAGAACTTGCGCTGCAAATGCCTCGTTCAGTTCAAGAACATCCATCTCTTTCAAAGACAGCCCTGTTCTTTCCAACACCTTGAGAGACGCATACACCGGTCCAATACCCATAATTCTTGGTTCAACACCTGCTACTGCTGCTCCGACAATCCGAGCGAGCGGTTTCATTCCTTCCCTCTTTATCCTGCTTTCTGATGCAAGCAGCAAGGCTGCTGCACCATCGTTAAGACCGGAAGAGTTTCCCGCAGTGACACTTCCATCTTTTTTGAAGGCAGGACGCAGCGCAGCGAGACTTTCTATGGTTGTCGAAGCTTTGATGAATTCATCTTTCTCGAACAGGACCGGATCCTTTTTTTTCTGAGGAATAGTGACGGAAACAATCTCTTCACTTAAAATCCCCTTGTCTTGGGCCATGGCAGCTTTCTTCTGCGACCACGCGGCAAATGAATCCTGGGCTTCTCGTTCTATGGAATACATTTCGGCCAAATTTTCGGCAGTGTTGCCCATTCCGTCTACTCCATACAACTCCTCCATGTTTGGATTAATAAACCGCCAACCAAAAGAAGAATCAAACATCTGAGCGTCGCGGCCAAAGGCAGTGGAGGTTTTGGAAATCACCCACGGCCCGCGAGTCATATGTTCCACCCCACCTGCAATGTACAGATCTCCAGCGCCGTCTTTAATAGCACGGGCAGCGTTGATGGTTGCCGCCATTCCTGAGGCACAAAGTCTGTTAACCGTTTCTCCTCCCGATTTGAGGGATAATCCGGAGAGAAGTCCTGCCATTCTGGCAACATTTCGATTGTCCTCACCGGCCTGATTGGCGCAGCCCATGATGATGTCTTCTATTTGTTCCGGGTCAATACCGGGATGTCTTTGCATCAATCCTTTCAGAACATGTGCGGCCAGGTCATCTGCCCTGACAGCGGACAGAGTTCCTCCAAAATTTCCAATGGGCGTTCTCACCCCGTCAACCAAAAAGACTTCTTCTGCCATAGGTTCGAATTATTCGTTAAAAATAACATTTTTAGGGTTGTTGAAAACTAATTCGAACAGTGAATTTGATACTTTGTATATTGGTATTCTGTATTCAACCAAGAGTAATTATGATCAAAAAACTTCTCTCAGGAACATTTTGTTTAATGTGTTTTGGGGCGTTGCAAGCGCAACTCGAAGAACTAACTCCGGCAGAAATTAGATACCGGGACTCCATAAAAGCCCTGAATATTCAAAACGAAGCAGTGTCAAAAAGCCAGGAGGCCTACAATAAGGGGATCGAACTTTTTTCCCAGAAAAATTATATTGAATCCATCTCAGCTTTTGCTGAATCCATAAAATACGATGTGAATTTCACGGCGGCATACTACAATAAAGGTGTGGCTGAAAATGAATCAGAGCGTTTTGCTGATGCTGCTAAAACACTGGATGAACTTCTTAAAAAAGACCCGAACTATTCGAAAGCTTATTTTCAGAGAGGCCGTGCATATCAGGGCCTGAACGATTATCTAAAAGCAGAAAAAGATTATGATAAGGCGCTTCAGATAGATCCAAAAAGTTCACGTGCATACTACAATTATGGCACGTTAAAATTCATGCAAAAAGACTACCAGGGCGCCATAAAACAATTTTCAAAAGCGATCGAATTGGATCCGAACTATGCTTTTGCGTACAACGATCGAGGAAGTTGTCACAGAATGCTCAATGATTACCCCAAAGCCGTTGCAGACTATGAAGAGGCAGTTAAGAAAAATCCCAAACTTGCATTTGTACTGAATAACATTGGAACAACAAAGAAAAAGGCGAAAGACCTACCCGGTGCACTGGCAGCATTCAACCGGGCCATTTCAGTTGACCCTAAATTTTTTATGGCATACAACAACCGGGGAGTTGTGCAAATGGAGCAAAACAAAATGGATGACGCAAAAAAGGATTTTGAAAAAGCACTTGAGATAAATCCTAAATACGCTCCGGCTGCCTCTAATCTGAGCGGCATTTATTTCAAACAAAAAGACTACAAAAAAGCACTGGAATTGGCTGAAAGAGCTGTGAATTCAGACCCTAATTTTGGCGATGCATACATCAATCGTGCGAATGCCAGAGAAATGAACAGAGATCTTTACGGAGCCTGTGAAGACTGGCAAAAGGCCAAGGAGCTTGGGGTTGAAATCGGAAAAAACTATTATTCATCTAACTGCAACGAATAAAATCCATGAAAAGAATTGTTCAAATACTACCGGTCTTTTTGATCAGCCTGGCTTTTGGTCAAAACGTGGAATTTAAGGCTGCAAACTTCAAAAATGACAAAGAAGGATTGAAAAAAGCTGAAGATGCCATAAGCAAAGGAGATGAGTTCCTTGCTCTGGGAAAAGAGGCCGTTTTTCAGGTTCAGGATCCCAAATTGAACTTCAAAAAAGCATTGAATGAATACCTGATCGCTCAGAAATTCAACCCTTCTAATGGCCTGCTTAATTTTAAAATTGGCATGTGCTACGTACACTCGTCTGATCCATACAAGTCCATTGAATTTATTCAAAAAGCCAGCACGCTCGACCCTGCCTGTGATCCGTTTATGAACTATTATCTGGGATACACCTATCAATTGCAGGAAAAATTTGACGAAGCTACGAAAGCATATGATGCCTTTGAAACTGGGTATAAAAAAGCAGACAATTTTGCGAAATTTGTGACACAGCGCAAAAATGAATGCAAGGTCGCAAAGTCGCTGAAGGCCAATCCTCTGCGCGCATGGGTAGACAATGTAACCTCATTAAACAGTGAGTTTGATGATTTCGCCCCTTCAATTTCAACAGATGGAGCCGAAATAGTTCTAAGTTCCAACAGACCAAATGGACACGCCGCCAATGAAGCAGGGGGTTTCGACATGGACATTTACACTTCTTCTCTTTCAGATGGCAAATGGTCTTCACCGAAACAACTGTCAGGTGGAATCAATTCGCCTGTAGACGACGTATCAAACAACCTCAGTTACGATGGCACGAAAATGTTGCTTCACAGAGAAAACAACGGCCAACTGGACATTTATGAATCGAAATTAGCAGGCCTCAACTGGTCAGATCCGGTGCTTGCACATTTTCAAATTTCTTCGAACAAATCAAATGAAAAGTACGCAGCATACGGAAGTGAGGGATGGAGCGTGTTTTTCTCTCGTGACAACGACAGCAGATCGAATGGATTCGACATCATGAACAGCTCCGTACAAAGTCGATTAGAACAAGACTTTGGTGCCGGCGTTGCGGTGAGCATTGTAAACAGTAAATTCAATGACGGACCTGTATATATACATCTCGATGGAGAAACCATGTACATTGCATCGGAAGGCCATGAATCCATAGGCGGTTATGACATTTTTGTTTCCAAAAAAGTTCAGGGCGCATGGACTAAACCAGTGAACATGGGCTACCCTATCAACACACCCTACGACGATCTTTTCTTTGCCTCCACAGCGAATGGAAAATTCGCCTACATTGCTTCCAACAGAGCAAATGGAAAAGGAGGGTACGACATCTACAAAGTCATCTTTTGGGGTCCGGAGAAAAAACCGGTTTTTGATGTGGAGGATTATCTTCTTGCCTCAGTTGCAATGCCGGTAAAGGACGCACAAGTTGAATCTACCGTCAGCGTAAACCGAAAGTCATTTACTGTTTTTAAAGGCGCGACCATCGATGCAATGACCAAGAAAGCCGTTGAAGCTCAAATTGAGATCACAGATAATTCCACTGGTAAAATAATTGAAACCTTCACCACAAACAGCGCAACCGGTAAATTTATCATCACATTGAACTCAGGCAAAAATTACGGGATTGCAGTAAAGGCAGACAAATACCTCTTCCACTCCGAGAACTTCGATATTCCTTCAGGAGCGGCAGACAACCTCGTAAACAAAGTGATCGAATTAAAAAACATTGCTGTCGGAAGCAAGGTCGCTCTGCGGAATATCTTTTTCGACGTAGGAAAAGCCGTTCTTCGTCCAGAATCAAATTCTGAACTGGACCGTTTGGCAAAACTAATGAAGGATGTTCCGGGACTTAAGATCGAGATCTCAGGTCACACCGACAATACAGGTTCAGCAACGGTAAATGAAACACTTTCGCAGAGTCGAGCCGAAGCTGTGGTGACCTATCTGACCTCCAAGGGAATTCCGAGCAGCAGACTTACTGCCAAGGGATACGGTTCTTCGAAGCCGGTGGCTACCAACAACACAGATGAAGGAAGACAATTGAACCGTAGAACCGAGTTCGAAATCAAAGGGAATTAAAACCAATGTTAATTTTCAGGTCCTCAAGTTGATCGAACTTTGATCTTTTAACTTGAGATCATGGAACAAAGACACTTAACGATCAGTTTTCTGGGAGGAGCAGGAACAGTAACAGGATCTAAAACCCTCATCGAAGCAGGCTCAAAAAAAATCCTCGTGGACTGTGGCCTATTCCAGGGATTAAAAGAATTGCGAAGACTCAATTGGGAAAATTTTCCGGTCGACCCTGAAAGCATTGACGAAGTGGTTCTTACCCATGCGCATCTTGACCATTGCGGTTACCTCCCCCTTCTGGTCAGGGATGGATTCAAAGGACCGATACATTGTTCATTACCGACCAAAAGACTGGCAGAAATCATTTTACTGGACAGTGCAAAAATACAGGAGGAGGACGCAGAACGTGCAAACGTACATGGCTATACCAAGCACAAGAAAGCTCTTCCACTTTATACTGTCGACGACGTGCATACCTGCTTGAAGCTTTTTACACCTCACGAATTGAACGAATGGGTCATCCTGGCAAGTTCACTTAAATTTCAGTTTCTGAACAATGGACATATTCTTGGCTCCTGTTTCGTAGACATGCGATTCAGCGAAAAAAAGATTCTCTTTTCCGGAGACATTGGCAGACCACACCCCAGACTTCTGTATCCTCCCAAAAAGATAACAGAGACAGATGTCCTGATCATGGAGTCTACGTAC
Source organism: Bacteroidota bacterium (assembly GCA_041178485.1). Classification (GTDB taxonomy): domain Bacteria; phylum Bacteroidota; class Bacteroidia; order Flavobacteriales_D; family Crocinitomicaceae; genus M0103. The sequence goes on from JBEGVI010000122.1 coordinate 22,294, forward strand.
GGAGACCGGATCCACGAAATAGACGATGTCAAGGATGCGCTGTTAAAGGTAATAGTGGAAACCTGGCGCAGAAAAGGCATATTGATGATCCCAAGTTTTGCCGTTGAACGGACACAAGAGCTCTTATTCATACTGCATTTGCTGAAAGAAGAAAAAAAATTACCTGCAATGCCCATATTCCTTGATTCTCCTATGGGCGTGCATTCTACCAATGTGTACAAAGAGTTTCCTGAGTGGCAAAATATTTCCCATTTCAACATCAGCAGGATGTATGATCATGTTACCTTTGTAAGCAGTGCTGAACAATCGCGAAGCGTGGTCCAAAATAACAAGCCCAAGATCGTACTTGCCGGAAGCGGCATGATGGAAGGCGGCCGTATACTTCACTATTTGAACAACCACCTTGGTGAGCCTAAAAACACCCTGCTCTTCGTTGGTTTTCAAGGAGAAGGAACTCGGGGAAGAGCTGTTCTGGAAGGCGCCAAAGAGATTAAGTTCTTCGGAGAATTCCGGAAAGTTCGCTGTCAGATACGTGAGATCACTTCGCTTTCTGCACATGCGGATCAAATGGAAATGATAGAATGGATGAGGAACATCGAAAAAGCACCGTCACATGTATTCCTGAATCATGGAGAACCGCATCAAACGGATGCCTTGAGACAAAAAATTGAGTATGAACTGGGATGGATTGCGACCATTCCAAAAATGAATGAATCCTTTGAACTTTGAGCCTATGCCTAATTTCAATAAACTATCTGCCGACCACCAAAACTTTTTTAACCAGCTTCTGGGAGAATATTGCCTGTTCAATGAAGAACAGCGAAAGTCGTATGGACACGATGAGACAGAAGACCTTTTGTTCATGCCTGAAGTCGTTCTCAGGCCCTCGAACACGGAGGAAGTATCCGAGATTCTCAAGTACTGCTACACCCACAACCTTCCTCTAACTCCCTCAGGGGCCCGAACCGGACTGAGTGGTGGCGCATTGCCTGTGCACGGAGGTGTAGCTCTTTCCATGGAGCGATTTAATCGCATTGTACAGATCGATGAGAAAAATCATCAAGTGATCACTGAACCGGGAGTCATCACGCAAGTATTGCAGGATGCCGTTCGCGAAAAAGGACTCTTTTATCCTCCGGATCCTGCAAGCAAAGGAAGTTGTTTTATCGGTGGCAATGTGTCAGAAAATTCCGGTGGACCAAAAGCTGTAAAATACGGTGTCACCAAGGATTATGTATTGAATCTGGAAGTGGTGCTGCCTAATGGGCAGATCATTTGGACAGGTGCCAATGTGCTCAAAAATGCAACCGGATACAATCTGACACAACTGCTGGTTGGTTCTGAAGGAACGTTGGCAGTCATCACGAAGATCGTGCTCAAACTGATCCCCCACCCGACGAATGACCTGCTCATGCTGGTTCCATTCTTCAGCGCTGAACAGGCATGTGAGGCTGTTGCCGCAATTTTTCGTGCAGGCATCACGCCCAGTGGACTTGAATTTATGGAGCGTGATGCTTTGACCTGGACACAATCCTTCACAGGAGATTATACGGTTCCGGTGAAAGACGAACACCAAGCGCATTTGCTCATCGAAGTGGATGGTTTCGACAGCGATGTTCTGATGCAGGAATGTGAGCGGATCATGCAGGTACTTGAAGATTTTAATACCGATGAAATACTTTTTGCAGAATCTGAAGCGCAGAAAAACAGCCTGTGGTCCTTACGGCGAAAAGTGGGCGAAGCTGTTAAATCTCAATCAATTTATAAAGAGGAAGATACGGTGGTTCCAAGGTATGAATTGCCTGAATTGTTGCGTCACGTGAAATCCATCTGTAAAGAATTTGGTCTGCACTCTGTATGTTATGGACATGCCGGTGATGGCAATCTGCATGTGAACATCATTCGGGGTGAACTTTCTGAGGAACAATGGGAAAATGATCTTCCGGTTGCAATTCGGAAATTGTTTGGTGAAGTTGTACGGTTGGGCGGGACTATTTCCGGTGAACACGGTATTGGACTGGTTCAGAAAGACTATATGGACATTGCTTTTCCTGAAGTTACTTTAGATCTGATGCGATCGATCAAAAAGGTGTTTGATCCGAAAGGAATTTTAAATCCCGGAAAGATTTTTTAGCCCTTAATTTGAAAAAACCGTTTGTAAAAGTTCACTTTCAAAAATTGCTGCAGGAGAAATAACGGTATCTTCCAACGGAATGTGATTCCCGTATCGCTCTTTGATTTTTTTTCGCACAACTTCATTTGTAAGATCAAAATCACTCAGTTTTTCGGGCTTACCTATCTCTATGCCTGTAGCCCGTTGATAGATCTTCCAGATTAATTCTGAACAATACATCCTTTTATCGGTCCATTCGAATGTTAAATCATAGTTCTTTCCTTTAAAGCCGTCTCCAATGTTTTTCATTTTTTTGAGGACATCAGGAGTAATGATTTGATCAGAATTCTTTAGCCTTTTGACGACATAATGTCCTTCTTTACCACGAGCAATCCAGGTTGAAAATGGCGTCAATTTCACGGGTTCTACAGCCTCAAAAACATACAACTTATTGTTTTTTACATAAATAATTCCGCAGTGGGAATATTTTGATTTTGTCGCAATCTGAATGACCTTGCTTTGAGAGGAAAGCGATGTTTGAAAAATCAAGTCTCCATTTTGGATTTCACCTTTGTCATCCTCCTCCGTTTTCCGATGATCAACATGTTTATTTTCTTCTTTTCCTCCGACATAGAAATACAACATGCCCAAAATAATCAAGGCACAAATAGTCAGTAAGAAAGGTGCTTTATTCTTTAAAAACATACCGGCAATCCTAATTGTTAAAGAAATTCAATTCCCCACGCTTCATCTGATGGTATGCCTTTGCGAGAAAAGCCAGCATCATGCGCATAGAATCAAATGCTTCCTCTGTTTCAGCACTGATCTCGGATTGTCGAAGGCGCAATAACAACTTCATATACATGGCATGAAAGAGAATCTCAATTTGATTTTTATCCTTTAGATTGGAACGTTCGCGAAATTCCTCAATGTATGGATTGGCGCGTTCATAAACTTCTTTGTACTTATGGTCGTCCGAAAGGTTAAGAAGCGTATTGTGTAAATAGGAAAGTTCTACTAAAATATCTTTTAGCTCGTGCAAATGTCCTTGTTTTTCAAGTCGCTGAGACTGCATCTGGCGAATGATTTCTTCGTACCATGAACGGTATCGGGCGAGCAGCGAATCTTCTTTGCACTGTGGAGCCACGTATTTTTCCACGATGCTGTCCAGATCAAAATTGAATGAACGGATCAGGTCTTCAGTCTGATACATGTACAGAACATACTCAGCAATATTTTCCTGTAACTTCTGTTCTGCAATTAACATGTCAGTCTTTCTTAGTGTCGTTTTCGATCTCTGACTGGTGTGCATTCAGAAATGCAGTGAACTCTCTTGTTACGTCCATTGCAGAATTGATGTAATTGATTTGTCCACCGGGACCGTGAATTAATAAAATGTCAATTCCATTTTCTTCACTGAATTGTTTGCCAAAGGCCTCAATCTTCCGTGAGATCGTTTCGAGCTTTGTCATCGTTTCCTTTTCCAGCTTTGCACCCTCATTCTGTTGGTATTGCATGAGCTCTGCCTCCATCTGCTGCGCACGCTGTTGAATTTGAACAGACTCATTTTCAGAAAGTAAACCACTTCTCAATTTCTCATTGTTTCGCATGATGAAATTTTGGTATTCCTGCGTACGGCGCTCGACTTCCTTCTGAAAGCGTTCCTGCTTTTTTGTAACGATAGCCTCTTCTTTTTTGAAGTAGTCAAATTGTTTTTTGAGACTGTCGCTGTGGTAGTACGCAATCTTTAATCCTTTCATGTCCCTCTTCTCTACTTTAGGAACCGTATTTTCAGATTTCTGTTTCGGTGCCGAATTACATGCCACTAAAAATCCAAGTGCGAGAATAATACATCCAATTTTCATGCTGTTATATGTTTGTTTTTATAAGATTCTTCCCAGTCTGAACGCATCTCTACAAAACGCAAAACAGCCTTTCGCAAGAGCTCAGGTGTAATCATTCGCTCCACTTCCTCGAGTGAATTGACATCCAGTTCGCCTATTTTATAGGTTTGCTCAAACTGACCAAGTTCAATTTTTACAATGTATTTCGCATTGTAACTTAACAACTGGATCTTCAGCCTCTCATGTGGAATGTCCTTGATTAACCTCATGCGACAAAAATAAGGCTTAGTTTCTATTGAAAACAAAAAAAGCATCCGAAGATGCTTTTACAATGATTAATTCGCAACAAGCAAATCCGTATCGTGGAATTCCTTAAACACAAAAGGCACTTTGACCATGTATGCGTAGTCCTGGCCCACCTCATACATGTCTTCGTCACTTGTACGGTAATACCATTCAACATGGACTTCTTTTCCACTTTCTACCAACTCATTCAGTTTGTACATTAACAAAAGAATGCGTTTGGAAGAAGAAATATTAAAATATTCAAGATTGATCTTTACGACAGTTTTTTGATTGGGATTGAGGATATATGCTTCAAACCAACTTAACACTGGCAACCAAAAATCATCCGGATGATCCGGAATGGATCTTCCCGAAATCTGCATCGTTCCTTCCACTCCGCTGAAGTGGATCTGAGGCGTATGTGAGGTTGCTTCTACAATAAAATCCTTCATGGTTCGACAAGAATTTACATCACAAGATGGGCTAAATTTAGAAAAGAAAATCAAATATTCTACGAATTAATACTTTTTGGGGATGAATACTCAAATTGATCGACGAATTTTTTTGACTGAGTAAAATGTATCAATCATTGAGTATTCTGTCAGCTTATACTAATTTAGAAGCAACTAATGTGGCATTGACGTTGACGGAACGATTTAGCATATTGAACGAAATGGGCTGTGGACAATCCAAGCGTTTTGGTCGCGTTTTTAAAGGCATTGAAAAGGGTACGGGAAGATATGTGGTAATTAAAGCCTTGAGAAAGGATCTTTCCGAAAGAGCTGTTCATCAGTTGAGAAATGAAGGCACATTTAGTTTTCACCCCAGTGGACTCCCGGAAGTGTTGGATTTCTTCGAATCCGAGACTGAGTTGATCCTTGTCAAAAGCTTTCACGAAGGAATTACACTAAGCGAGTACTGGTCCAGCCTACATAAAAAGGTTGCCAAAATAGAATTCGCCAAGAAACTGATCAGGGAACTTAATGTACTTTACGAAGCCTTAAGATCAGAGAAGACGGTTCACTGCGACATTAAACCATCAAACATCCTGATTTATCCCAATGGAGACGATACACATGTTTCATTGATTGATTTCGGTCTGGCTGTGCGAAAAAATGAGCACGAAAAAAGGCAATTGATCTTTCCATTGGGTTTTGCCGCTCCCGAATTAATTCTTAACCGAACCGACCTTGTGGACCAGCGTACCGATATTTTTTCACTGGGGATAACGCTGTGGTATCTTTTCACGGGAAAACTTCCACTTTCCCATCCAAATCCGAGTATTTATACCAATTTACAGCTCACTCACCCTATTCAGGATGACAGCTCAATTCCGAAAGGTTGGTTTCCTGTACTCAGTAAAATGGCGAGTAAACATGTCTTCCGCACCGCACCAAATTTAATGACGTCGGAAGAAATTGAAAAGTCGTTAATAGAGGGTATGTCTATGCGGTATGCCTCCCTCAATGAAGTATTGGCCGATCTGGACAAGATTCCCGAAAAGAGATCCTGGTTTGGGTTTTAATAAAACTCCTTTCTGAATCCTACACCGAAGGTGAAAAACAAGGGAGCATAGAGATTTGCTGCCCCGGAAGAAGCTGTCGTATTGCTGGGCTGTGCATTGAAGATATAGGAAAACCCTCCTTCTCCATAGAGCGTACCATACCCTGCAAATGTGTATTTCACTCCTCCCGTTAAGCCAAAACCTAAACTAAAAATGGATCCTTTTACAGTTTCATTTACAGGGAGTTGATACTTGGACATGTCTATATCGCTGTAATCGTACTCGCGTTTAATGGTATTAAATACGAGCTGAAGCGTTCCGCCGCCATAGGCCCCGAAGCCATTGTCATAACCGTCACCGAGATAGAAACGGTTTCCTCCTTCCAGGACAATATAATTCATCGTATTCACGTAGGTGACATTCTCGTAAAAAGGCATGGTCGTTGGATCTACGGCCTCTACGTAGCCGGTATTGGTTACGAAATCACGCTGTTTGCCGTAAAACGAAATTTTCCCCATGAATGAAACGAAATCATCTCTGGGAACTTCTCCAATGATATGCAATCCTGCATACGGCTTGGGGCCACCGAATCCTTTGAGTATGCTCACTCCCCCACTCAATCCGAACTGGGCATAGTACGGCATCGCCAGCACCAACAAAACGAACACTAAACCAAACTTTCTCATTTCATTTTCCATTTTGGAGCCTGCTCTTGAACTAAATCATGAACAAAACAATCATTGTCATGGGCACCCTCTACATACGATGTGCTCACAAGAAATTCACGCACAATCTCCTTTCCTACAAATTTAAACGTCTTTTTGAATAGTTTGTGCCATTCGTCAAGAGATTTAGGGTGATGAAAATCGATCCATTCTGAAAAGGACCCATACTCAGCCTGAAGTTCGCGCACCCTTTTTGCATTTTCGATGACTGCTTCGATCTTCAATTTGTTCCGAATGATGCCTTTGTTTTGAAGCAAATTCTCTTTGTCAATTTCTGTGAATTGCGCAATTTTCTCTATGTTGAACCCGGCAAATGCAGTTCGAAAAGCCTCTTCCTTCTGTAAAATAGTATTCCAGGACAATCCCGCCTGGTTTATCTCTAAGATCAATCTGCCAAAAAGTTCGTGGTCATCGCTCACCGGAAAGCCATATTTGCGGTCGTGATACACTCGATGCAAATCGCCGTGCGGCCGTTCTCGGCAATATGTACAGTAACTCATCGGTTAAAGATACATCTTCGAAGTTGAGTTCACAAAATAGAAGAAATACACAGTACCTTTGCCACACTGGTACAACAAGCTGAACAATTTCATACATTCGTACGTAAATTATTTCTGTCGCTTGAAAACGTTCCTTCTGCCTTTGCTTTTATTCACGACGC
>JBEGVI010000123.1:0-27964 GCA_041178485.1 Bacteroidota bacterium
TTTCAGAAATCGTATTTTGATGGAAAAGCTGGAGGATCATCCAGCATGCAAGCGGGAAAAAAAGAGTTGACAGCCGAAGAAATTGCAACTAAAAATAAGTCTAAAGGCTTATTTCCTGAAATCAATTACGCAGCCAACGGAATGAACTTTGAGCTCGTCGGTATTGAGTCTCTTGAGACCGGAGATGCGTATGTATTAAAGATCAATGACGGTACCACAGAGACGTTTGATTATTTCGATGCCAAAAGCATGTTGAAAGTCAAATCCATTTCCATTAGAAAAGAAGGAGAAGAAACCTCTGAAACATCCGCGGTCTACAGCGATTACAAAGAAGTCAATGGTTTATTGTTTGCTCACAAACTGGCGATTACCATGGGAGAAGCAACCTTTTCCGGTGCGATCAAAGGAATCACGATCAACGGAAGTACAGATCTCAGTACGTATAAATAACATTGTTACGTGGACAATTCTAAAGGCGTTTCAAATTGAAGCGCCTTTTTTTTATTAATTTCGATTCATACAAAGAATAAAATTGAAAGTACTTTTAGTTCTTCTTTCTTACCTCGCTTGCTCTTTGACCTTGCACGCTCAAGGACTTCAGAAAACACTTTATTTTAAATCCGGAAGCACTGAATTGACCGGAGGCTCGGCCAGGAAGTTAAAAAAAATGAGTAACTCGTATTTGCGTGGCGACCTCATGATCAAAGGACTTCAAGTGTACAAAGACTCAGGATTTACAGACCCAAATATTGACAGCTTGTGTAAAAAAAGGCTGAAAGTTACACTCTATGAACTAGGAGTCGTCTCGACTAAAGGCATTTCTTCGGAAACGAAGGTATACATTTCAACACCTAAAGAAAGTGCTGAAAAAGGACTTCGAAAGATTGACATTCGTTATATGAGTTTTTCGAAAATGAACTCTGACTCTCTTACGGAACTTCAAAAAGCGGCCATTGCGGAGAATAACAAAATTGAAGAGGTAGCGATCTGGAATGACACAAAAAATCCAAATGCTCGGCCCAAATACAATGTCCCTTATTTGTTAAACATCAAGTTTATTGAAGGAAAATCGAAAATTCAAGGAGAAAGTTTTGCTGAGCTTGAGCGCCTGTTCAAATATTTGAAAGACAATCCCAACTTGAATGTCATCATTCGAGGACATGTGTGTTGTGGGAACAACGACCGAATCTCCAAAAACAGAGCAAAGGCGGTATTTAGGGAATTAAGTAAACGAGGAATCGCTAAAAGCCGGATGCAATACATTGGTATGTCAAACAGAGATCCATTGGTATATCCGGAAGTTTCCAACTCCGACCGGCAAAAGAACAGAAGGGTCGATGTCAAGCTCATCCTCATGGAGGTTCCCAAATAACGTGGTCACCAGTTCTGCTTCTTATTTTATGGATGCTCAAAAGAACACATAGGGGTTTACCCTAAATAGTTGGATTTTTAATTTTTTTCTGTAATTTCGAGACACTATTCACACACATGCAATTTAGCAGATCATCTGTTTTTCTGGAGGTCATCGAAGGCTTATCGAAAAGTCCGCACATTCATCAGGGCAATGAAATAGAAATGGCCCGGAAGATCCTTTACAGTGGCTCCCAATTTCTGAAAATCCAACGTGTAAATGCCTGGCTAATGAATAAAGAAGGCACTGCACTCAACTCGCTCCTTGCCTACGACAAACTTCGGGATGAATACTACACTGAAGGCTCATTGGAACGGGATGTTTTTCCTGTGTGGTTTCGTTACATGCAGCGAAATGACATCATCATCTCTACTGATGCGCGAAATGAACCATTTAATAAAGAACTTGTCGAACCGTACCTTGTTCCGCTGGACATCTATTCAATGATGGAAGTCCCGATTATTTCATCTGGTCAGATCAAAGGACTGATCTGTTTTGAACATACAGGCGAAATTCGTCAATGGAGCAACGATGAACAACATTTTGCAATTGCATTGACACAGTTGCTTACTTTGAGCCTCGAAACCAAAGAGAAAAACAGTTACCGTGAGCAACTTGAAATACTTGTCAACGAAAAAACGAACTTAGTTTCAGAGATCAATTACCGCATCCAGAACAATCTCTCGATTTTTACGGCACTGATCAGAACAGAAATGAAGAAGGCAAAGGACGAATACCATACTTCTTTGTTCGAGAATATCCTCAATAAAACCTATTCGCTTGAAATGCTGCAAACTGCAGTAAATAAATCAACTGAATCAAACCAGGTGAATATGGGGCAGTATATCGAAACCATGCTGTCCGACATGCAACATGGAAAGGGCGCGTCTAAAAAGATGATCATTCACACAGATTTGCAGGAAATGTACTTGAGTACGACGCAAGCTATTCCGTACGCCCTTCTGGTAAGCGAACTTCTGTCTGTGGGAATGCGAACATCCGAGGCGACGAAACAAAATCCTATGAACATCCTTCTTTCCTCACCGAATGAGAACAACAGAATGTTCAGCATCCAGTATCATGGTAAATCAGATGCATCCTACCGGGACGATGATCTCGAACTGATTCGAAATCTTGCTGACCAGATTGACGGTTCATTTTCCATCCGTGAAAATGGCAAACAAAAGGAATTGATTCTGGAATTTTAATTGATTTCTTCGTAGAGCAACTCTACCTCAGGATCCAGTTTGTAAGAAAATACTTTCTTGCCGAAATTGGGCAACTCTATTTGATCCTCTCGTTGATGTATTTGAAATTGTTCAGTTCGGACAGTTCCATCTTCCAGCGTAAAAGCAACTTTCAGATCAAATTGAAAGACTTCTTCCTGTGTTTGCCTAACAATAAACACCTTTTTACCGTTGCTCTGATCTATGAGCGTCTTAAGAATCGGATGGCCCTTTTTATGGAGCCAGTTTTCAAAAAAGACACCCAAGTCTACACCCGAACTTATTTCAAATGCACTTTTCAGGTCGTCACTGTCGGCATTGCCCAAACGAAATGCCTGATAATAATCCTTCAGCCCCTGAAAGAAGAGGGAATCTCCCAACTTTACCCGTAGCATGTGTAAAACCCAACTCCCCTTCTGATAAGCGTTTGGATTTAGCATCTTGTTCGGATCATCTTGCTTTGTATCCACCAACGGGTGGTCGTACTTCTTTAAAAAGGAAGCGACCAAAGCACGGTCCATTTTCATTTGTTCCAAGAAACGTTCCGTACCGAAATATTCCTCCAGATAAACATTGGTCATATACGTAGCAAACCCTTCACTCAACCACAGATGCTCCCATCCGGTCTCCGTAACGGAATTACCAAACCACTGATGGGCAATCTCGTGAGCTACAAGCGGTTCTGCTGTACCTTTACCATTTAAGGCATTCTCGTCATAAAAAATACAGCCCGCATTTTCCATCCCTCCGTATCGTGTCGTCGACTGGACATTCATAAGCTTCTCAAATTCGTAGTCCCCAAGCAAACGCGCATAAAACTTTACTATCTGCGGCGCCACAGCAAGATCAGACAAACTTCTGGATGCATTCTGAGGATAAACTGCACTGGTAACCAAAACAGCGTTGTCAATTGTTTCCACTTCCTTCCATACCATATCAGCAATACCAATTACCGCAACCTTAGTCGGCAGGGGCACTGAGGACCTGTAAGTCCACATCAAACTTCCATTACCGACTTGTTCTTTACCTTTAAATTCTCCTACAGAAACCACTTTGTATTTTTCCGGTGCGTACACATGAAAAGTGTAAAGAGCCTTATCAGAAGGATGATCATTGCATGCGATCCAGTGATGCGCTCTGTTCGGCCAGTTGTCCCCAAAGAAGGTGCGCTGCTTGTATTTGTTCTTTCCTATGATGAGTCCATCTTCAGGTATGCCATTGTAAAATATCCGTAAATGAACAAGTGCCGCAGTATTCCCAGCAGGTGCCGGGACGGTGAGAAGATCATTTTGATGCGTGTACGGTACACTCGCCTCTTCCCACCTGACCTCTGTTACCGTCATTCCTTTGCCGTTCGTTGTAACAGAAGCAAGATCCAGAAATACTGAGTCCGAAGGCGCGTCCAGCTGGACCTCTACCCATTCCTCCACCACTATCCTGTCTGAGGTATCCGACACACGAATAGAAATGCGGTAGTCTTGGACATCCTCACCGGAATGTTGGGCGTACGAGATGAGAGAGCGCAGAAACATTACACTGAAGAGAAAAATTGACCTCATTTGTAAACTCATTTTAAACGAAAATACTGCAATTTGTTTGCGTGGCAACTCAGAACCCAGGTTGAACGAAAAATTTTACAGATTAATTGATACCATCATTCTTGTTCAACCTAAGCCTTTGAGGGACATTTTACACCTTGATAAATTGCGGGAGCAGCTTATTCTTAAGGCAATTTCTATAGGGGTTTTTACCAAATCAGTGACGACAATGTGAAATAAACACTTTCTTATAACAAATTCACTTCAAGGATGTAATCCTACTCACCAACTGACAAGGTTCTTTCTACTGACCCATCGGAATACACCATAAGCAGAGGCGTATTCTTCGTAAATGGCACATCCCTTCCCGTCAGGTCGGTAATTCTAACAAGTTCTTTAGTAGTTTTTCCCAGTTCCTCAATACCGGACACGTCTGTATAGTTGACTACGAGTTTTGGATGATTGGTTGGGTCAGATTGATCACTCGACGCAAAAATCAATGAACGATAATAGTCTTCTGTAACTAAACGTATTTGGAAGCCAAAACTCGAAGTTGGAAAGCTTACCATGTCCTGAACTAATGGGGTCACATCCAGAACGTAATCTTGCGTAGCACTAACGCTTTGAGGGATACCAACCTCATTTACAGCTGTTGCCGTCGGTTGAGTATTCCAGTTGACAGTATTCTCATCCCATTCTGAAGTGATACGACGAATCACTCCTTCATTTGAGCCGGAAAGAGATTGATGCTGCGCGCTTGTGTTGGAAGATGATGGATTATGATACAAGTATAACGTCGCTGAATTAACCAATGATCCTTGAGGAATAGAACTCAAATCGAACTTTATCAATCCTCTTACAGTGACTGGACTCCCTGAGTTTGTCCAGGCTATTGCCGAAAGATCCTGAGAGGCACCGCTTGGTGTAGTAGGTTGCAAACTATTAATGAAAGCATCTTTACCTGAAACTGCATCAGGTTGTAAAGTTAGTGTTTGCGCAAAAGAAAAAGTGGCTGTAAATAGAGATAACGTGGCGATGAATAGGTTATTCATTTTAATTGATTTTAGGTAAAAATAAAAATTTATTTGATGAATTTGTACAATATATGAGCTTTAAAAATCTGAACACGAAGGAAAAAGCATTTTAAAAAAAAGTGAAGCGGTCCACCTTATGCGCTTTCCACCTCACTTCCTTTCGTGGGCAATACCGGGTTCGAACCAGTGACCCCTACCTTGTCGAGGTAGTGCTCTAAACCAGCTGAGCTAATTGCCCTTGAGTACAAAATTAATAAAATAGTGCTTCGATTGCTTCGGAGAGATCACCTCAATTGCACTTGATCAGTGGTGATGTCCACCCGGCCCGTGCGCATGTCCGTGGTCGATCTCATCTTTGGTTGCAGGACGGATATCTGTAATCTCTCCCGTAAAATGAAGGTCAACATCAGCGAGAGGATGATTGAAATCCATATTGACATTTTCACTGTCAACGGCAAGAATTGTCCCTCTCAACTGATTTCCTTGTCCATCGGACATAGGTATGATTGCTCCGGGCTTAAAGTATTCTGTATCAAACTTCCCCTGTTCGTCAAAAAAGACATTCAGCGGAATATCTACAATTTGTTCTTCTATTCTCTCGCCATAAGCCTCAGCAGCAGGGATGGAGAAGTCGAACGTTTCACCAGATTTAAGGCCTTTTAAATTATCTTCAAACGCCGGAATCATGCCACCCGCGCCATACAAAAAGACCAACGGATTCGTTTCGTTTGTTGCTTCGATGTGCTCCCCTGTTTTGTGATCAGAAAGTGTGTATTGTAAGGTCACCACCGTGTTTTCGGAAATTGTCATTGAACTAAATTTCACTAAAGTTACGGATATTTTCAAGTTTGCTGTTATTCTTTGTTAATTGCGTCGTTTATCCCGCGGAAGGTAGTACCTTTACAACACGTTCTTTGGGGTCGTTTTTGGATTTGACAGCAGTAGCGTTCGTCAGGTGTCAGCATGCAGAGCGTTGTGGTGAAGCTCTATAATATCTTGTCACGAACAATAATTGACAATACGTCATACGCACTTGCTGCTTAATTAACGGAATGTTAATAAGGCTTAATCTCGGTGAAGCACAGTAGCTGAGACAAGTACTTCCTTCGGTTTATCGTTTATTTGAACCGAAATACGGAAGTTCATCCCAATAAACTGGCAGAAACGACACCGTTAAGTTTCTGTAAGACAACAACGGTTAAGTCCGGATCTTGGGTGCCTCTGTCCGTGTCCGGATCGAAAACCAATCACAGGATAAGCATGTAGAAAGCTTGAAGTCCCACTGTTTGGACGAGCGTTCGAATCGCTCCGACTCCACTTTTGCCCTGCGTAGCTTGAGGACAACCTCCGAGAGAAACGCGGGGCTTTTTATTTATACACATTGAAAAGAAATAATTCTATTCCTCTGATTTAGTGGCGTTTTTATTTCCATTTCTTTGTGTAACATTTGTTGCAGTATTTGATTAAAATTAGTTGTCAATTTGTGAGTTATTTGTAATCTATGAAATTTAAAATTGGCCTGGCAATTATTTCGCTTCATTTTTTTGGGAACACCCAAAATCCTTTGTTCATTCCAGATACTCTTTCCGGAAATACGATTCAACTTACAATACAAGAAGGGCAGAAACAGTTTTTTTCCGGAGCAGCAACACTAACTTATGGGATAAATGGAGAATTCTTAGCCCCCACATTGATTTTAAACAGAGGGCAGCAAGTTAGTTTAAATGTCTCAAATACACTTAGTGATTCAACTACCATTCACTGGCATGGAATGCACGTTGCCCCGGAAAATGATGGAGGACCACATACACCAATTCTTCCAAATTCGAACTGGAACCCTCAATTTGAAGTCATGGATTGGGCGTCCACATATTGGTATCATCCACATTTGCACCATAAAACGAATCAGCACGTTCAAAAGGGAATTGCGGGGATGATCATTGTTCGCGATTCATTTGAAGAAGCCATTTCATTGCCAAGAACGTATGGAATCGATGACATTCCGGTTATCATTCAAACCAAAGCATTCGATAGCAACAATCAAATTATCGTAGAAACAGCTCTGGACAGCATGGTAATGATCAATGGAACAATCAATGCCTACGCAGACTTGCCTGCGCAAATTGTAAGATTACGACTGTTGAACGGTTCATCTGAGCGAATATACAATTTAGGGTTGTCCAATGGTTCTGATTTCACATTAATCGGTACGGATGGTGGGCTTTTAGAGGCTTCAGTTACATTAAACAGGTTGAAATTAGCTCCCGGAGAGCGTGCAGAAATACTCGTTAATCTGGTTGGATTGAATGGTCAGACATTGTATCTGAAATCCTTTGGATCCGAATTGCCAAATGGCATATATGGTGCTGCTCAGCCAGGTATGGGTGCAGGACAGTCGATTCCAAATTACAATTTGAATCCTTTGAACGGAAATGATTTTAATTTGCTTCAAGTTAATGTTGTTGGTACTACTGCCGAACCTGTACTTAACGTCCCATCGAATTTAGTGACCCATAATCCGTGGCAGGAGCAAAATGCCGCGCAAACTCGCACTGTAACATTTAGCCCGGTGAATATGGGGCCGACTGCCATCAATGGTCCTTTTGTATTTGACATGATGCCTTTCGATATGATGATGATTAATCACACCATTCAACTAAATGATATTGAAATTTGGACCTTACAAAACAATACTCCTATTGCACACCCTTTTCACATTCACGATGTACCGTTTTACATTTTAGACATCAATGGAATTGCACCTCCTCCCGAACTTGCAGGACGTAAGGATGTGGTATTAGTTCCAGGTGGAATGGGAACTGTACGATTTATTACCCGATTTGAGGACTTTTCAAATGAAATGGTCCCATACATGTACCATTGTCATATGCTTACGCATGAAGATGGTGGAATGATGGGGCAATTCATTGTTTCGGATCCCAACAGCTCGATTACTAACCATTCACTAGATGCCTTTACAATCTATCCGAATCCAACTTTCGATCAGCTGATTCTTCAAACAAGTCAGAATGTTGAGAAGGTTGAAATTATTAATCAAATCGGGAAAATCGTTTTGTCTATTCATCAACCGAAAAACAATAGTATAAGTCTGGTAAACGTGAATCCCGGTTCTTATTTTATTCGTGTAACATTAGATAATCAGAATAAATTGACTAGAAAACTGGTATTGGAGTAATTGCAAATAATTCGATTGCGTTAAACTATTTAAACTTCAATCCAATGGATTTTCGAGGTAATCGTACGGATAATTTCCATACTTCACAGCCAGCATTCCTACATTGAACACACTTTTCGTATACACATTCGACAGGGCAATTATACACATGGTATCGCTTCTTAAACTGGCATAACATGCCGTGTTTCCGTGCCACCAGCCGGAATGAAAGAAAAACGTATCTTTTCCCGCTTTTTCCTTGATGCGCATGCCCAATCCGTAATTGTTCATCCCCTCATATTCATAGCTATAGCCTTTGTACATTTGTTTTTTCAGGGAATCACTTAGAAAATCTTCAGAATACGTTGCCATGTCCATCTGGAGCAGATCAAGCGCAGTAGTATACATGTTTTTATCTCCATAAACGGCATCGAGGTAATCAAAGCGCTGTTCAACCATCCGTGAATTGTAGGAACGTGAATGATCCTTTAAGTCAAGTTCTGAGTCAAGAATGAAGGTATGCCGCATCTTCAACGGTTCAAAGATCCATTCCTGCATGGCTTTCGGAAATCGTTTCCCTGTAACTTTTTCCACGATCAGCGCCAGCAAAGAATAATTCGTATTGCAGTAGGCAAACTTTTTATCCGAATAGAAATTCAGTGGGAATTTATGTTTTTGGATCAGATTCAGTACATCTCTGTTATGCAATGTCTTTCCCAGATGCCAGGTATTGAAGGTAAAATATCCGTAATACGGAATACCACTCCTGTGATTTAAAAGCATTCGCACCGTGATGCCTTCGTAGGGAATTGAAGGAAGGTATTTTCGAACATCAGCATCCAAATCAATCTTTTTTACATCTGCAAGCCTCAAGATACACAGCGCTGTGGCAACTTTACTCACTGAGGCAACATGCATTGGACTGGTCTTCTTTAAGTGTTTTTTAGAACGGTAATTCGAATACCCCTGTACCTGATAATAGATTACTTTTCCATTTTTCGCAACTAAAAACTGTCCGTTGAACCGATCCTTTCCCAAAACACGATAAAAGAATTTATTGGCATAACTTCGTTCGTCTTTCATTTTTTTCAGATCTATCTTGGGAAAATCCGGTACAAAGCTTTGCTTTTTTGTGAGCCGGTCATAGATTTTGTTCCTTTGACGAATTCCTGATTCACATGAGACTTGTGTAAAAATGAGGCATACCAGAAATAAAAATCGGATCTTGATCATTGTGTAAATCTAGCAGCCTAATGAACATCCCGAAATCCACACTAAGGATATAATCAACAGCAAACTTTGGAAAAGTTCATTCACTTGGAATAAGGAATCACCAAATGAAAATGAACACCCCGTTCATTCTGAAAAGTGGATTTTCCATCCAGTTGGTCCGTAAGCGACTTTATCAGATCCAAACCTAGTCCGACTTCGGGATTGTCAACTTCTTCTTCCATCCCTTTTCCGTTGTCTCTGACAGTAAGTTCAAGCAATTTATCTCCAACTTTTTCAAGGCGGATCCATATATGCGGCTCTTCGGTATCTTCAAACGCGTGTTTGATAGAATTTGTGATTAATTCATTCATAATAAGCCCGATGGGAATCGCAGATGAGACATCCATCTCCACATTTTCCAGTTCATATTCAATTTTTACCTCTCGCACAAAGTGCAACGAATTGTTGATCTCTGTAACCAGTTCATGGATATATTTTTTCAAGTCAACGGCTGCCTTACTGTCATTTTCGTACATTTTCAAATGAACAAGTGCCATGGACATCACACGGTTATAAACCACCTGAATTGCTTGTTTCGTTTCTTTACTCCGAGCTGAATTCATTTGCATGTTCAACAAGCTCGTAATTACCGCCAGGTTATTCTTCACCCGGTGATTCACCTCAGCTAAAAGCACCTTTTGTTCCTCGATTGATTCCTGCAAGGCATCTTGATGTCGCTGATTCGTTACTGCAATTACAGAGGTGAAGATTACAGAACATACTACCAGAAATAAAAAGTTCATATTTCGCTGCATCTCAGGATTTACATACGGATCATGAAAAAAGGAAAACCAGTTGTTGGTATAAGATAAAAATACAACTGCGAGGCAAAAAAGTATGTAAAGCGCATTTACATAGAAATGGATCCTTGATTCCTTCCTGGTGTATAGCAAAGAAATTCCCGAAATCATAAGAATATAGTGAATGTGCGTATATGATTCCTCACCTGTTCGGATGCAGTATATCATCAATGTTGTACTGCTGGCGAAAAAGATAATCGACATAGCCAATACCACCAACTGACGCCTGTTGAGAATTAACGCAAGTAAATTTGGTGGAATACCCAGCAAGATAAACCAGCTTGTTGGATTATCCATTACAAAATATCCGTACGTGGAGGTAATCAAATAACAAATTATGGCATTCACACCAATGATATCCACTGCACGCTTCATGCGTAAAAAAAACAAATCAGAAATATCGGGTTTTGATTGTGACACTGAATGAATGTTTGTTGCGTGAAATTAGTTCAAAAAAGAATGAGTTTTAACTGCTGATTATATTTAAATTCGTTTTGATGTTGCGATATACATGGGTATTTCTTTTCGGGATCATAGGGCAGGCGTGGTCTCAACTTCCTAACCGCATCGCCTTTGGATCGTGTGGCCATCAGGACAAAACTCTGGAAATTTTTAACACCATTTCCGACATCAATCCGGATCTGTTTATTTTTCTCGGTGACAACATCTATGGAGATACTGAGAACATGAGGGTGCTTCGTAAGAAGTACAGGAAATTAGGTCGAAATGCGCATTTTTCACGACTAAAATCTCACACCAAAATTTTGGCAACCTGGGATGACCACGATTATGGCGCAAATGATGCAGGGAAGTACTATCCTAAAAAGAACAGGTCGAAAAAAGAATTTTTAAAATTCTTCAGAGAACCGATCCTTTCTGAAAGAAGGAATCACGAAGGTATTTATACGAGTTATTTTTTCAAAGATACTACCGGAATTCTTCAAATTATCCTGCTCGATTGCAGAACCTTCCGCAACAATTTACTTCCCTACGATGGCTCCTTAAAAAAAGACACAACGTATACCTATCCATTGGATTATTCACCGCATCTGGAAAATTCCGATTCAACGCTCCTGGGTGAAGAACAATGGAGGTGGCTCGAGGAGGAATTAAAAAAACCTGCAACCGTACGGATGATTTGCTCCAGCACACAATTTGCCACTCAGTACAACGGGTATGAAGCGTGGGCGAATTTCCCCGGTGAACAGCGTCGAATGGCGGAACTGATTAAAAAAACGAGAGCCGATGGAGTTGTTTTTATTTCAGGGGATGTGCATTATGCAGAACTTTCAGTACGCCAATTTCCGGACATGTATCCGATTCACGATCTCACATCCAGCGGACTTACAGAAGAATGGAAATTTGCTACACCTAACGCGTACCGCATCGGAAATCCGGTGATGGAAAATCATTTTGGACTTATTGAACTGAACTGGGCCGAAAAAAAAATTAACCTGGAAATAAAAGATTTTCAAAATACCACCAAACTTTCCCACGAAATTGAATTCACAGAACTTAAGTTCTGAACTTACTCAGGCAGGTATTTTTCGCACGTTGGATAGGATCCCAATAAATGCAAGAAACGACGTGTTGTCTTTTTTCCCGCACGACCGAAGAGGTTCAAAGATTCATTTGGGTCTTTTTTATAAAAGTACAACTCCTGACGATGGGGCACTCTATTCATTCTATGCAAGTAATGCCACCCTTCCCCAACTACAGACAATCCAACTCGAAATCGGGCGAAGGAATTGTTGTTCATGGTAATTACACAACGGTCATGCGGAACTGGCTCGAACAGACTGTAGCCGGTATAATTGCTCCATATTTGAGATTTTTCAAGTTGTTCTCGGAATCCGAGGAACTGAGCAATCGTAGGTGCGACATCAATGGTTGAAACTGTTTTAAATTTATTTTTACGAAATGAGTTCATCTCCAATGAATTCTGCATTTCTTTCGGAACAAAAAATACGAGCGGAACGGAAATGGTTTCCCTGTAATAGCTGTCGACATGACCAATATTGTTATGGTCTTTTAAAGACTCGCCATGGTCTGAAGTGAACACAATGAGCGTATTTCTCAACTTTCCCTTTTTCTCGAGTTGATGGAAAACCATCCCCAGAAGGCTGTCCTGGTAGGCGATTGAATTGTTGTATTCATCCTCAAAACTCCCCTCCCACTTTCTGCAATTCTCCGGAACCTTGTACGGATAATGTGTGGCATTCAACTGAACTACACCGAAAAAAGGGTCTGGGGCATCCAGCTGTTTCATCAACTGCTCGATGGTATATTTATCATCTACACCAAGGTCATTGAAAAAAGGCTTGTCACTTTTGTCTTTGTTCCAGGTGAAATCAATTTTTTCATTCGCATAATATTTGTCGAAACGGTACCATTGCATGGTATGTGAGGAAAGAAAAAAAGTGCGTAGCCCGGCAGCGCGTCCAAAATCCCATAGCAACGGTTGCGCATAAAAAATTTCCGGTGACTGGTATGGACCAATTCCGGAGAGCACTGCGGGAACGGCAAGCATTGTCGTCGAAGAAACTGTATAGGGGTCAGCGAAAACGAATACTTCGGACGGATGCGACTTTTTAAAGCGATCGAGAAAAGGCGTTGTATTTTTCGAATACCCATAAGGTCCGAGATTCTTTTTTCGGAGGCTTTCACAGACGATCACCAATACATTCATGCTCTTTTTTTCAGCCAAAGGAACAAGTCGATAAGGATTTCGACTGCCGAGACCATTCCCTTTGTACGAACGATCTTTCCCCACTTCTCCAACATGACGTATGACAGAAGCCACAAAATTGGTATCCATCATATAGCACTGGTCAAAGCGCTTGTGCTCGTATACAAGGTAACTCAGTCCTGCAAGATAAATTCCAGACGATCCGATCAGAAGGAACCTCCAGTTTTTGGAAAATTGATCTGTTCGGAAGGTTCGAAATAAAACAAGCAGCAGAGCTCCGCATAAGAGAAAAATCACTCCGTCATTTAAATTGGTTGAATCACGCAACAGTACTAAAGCACTTTGTGGTTCCGTTCGAAAATATTCAAGCGTATAATAGTTCGGAAAAAACCCATTGAAGTAAAAGAAAATTACAGAGGCAACAAAGGCAATTAGAATATACCCAGAGTACATAGATGCAATAGCATAAAAAAGAACTTTTCGGTCCTTGATACGAACAAGAATGCTCTGTACGAGCAACATACACGCCAAGGATACCAGAACTGAAATGCCGTAGTGAATGAGTTGTTTTGATTTATAGAACGCAAGAAAGTCGCTTCTGAGATACACATCAACAGCAATGAGAAACAATGGTAAAACGATTAGCTTTTTCAAAAGATCAAAACCAAAAGTTAATCTTACTCATTTTTTTCGAGAAACACTTCGCTGTTTTCTCCCGGATAAAACAATGTCAAGGATTTCAACCCATTGGCGAGAATTCCAAATTCTACCGGAATTGTCACTGAAGCAGTACGTTCGAAAAGTAGCTCCATTCTGCCTTCCTCACCATTGCAATGTCCGTATCCCTCCCAATGCTCTGATTCTTTAATATTGTCCATTTCCACAATGAAGCAATCGTCAACCACCTCATCCATGGTATATACTGTGATGCTTTTCGACGAATCAGCATTCACGTAAGAACCAAAAAAGAAAGGATCCAGTTGAGCATTCAGGGGCACTGAAACAACAGCAATTATAACGCTCAAAAAAATCCTTCGCATTGTCTTAGGGCTTGTATGGTTTGGTCACCACATTTTTAAATTCATTCATCTTGAATTTCTTCTCATTGATGCCATCGTATTCTTTCATGATATTTCCATTCCACAAATAAATCACGCCCGGCGTATCCTTCGTACCTCCCATGGCTTGCCAGAAAGAAGCCACATCCAAAACCTGATGTGTATATTTTGCTCCGGCATATTCAAAGAACGCTGGAATAAGTTCGGCTTCTTCATCCATAAAGATGATTTTTACCTCAGGAAAATCCTTCACCTGTTTTTTCAATTTTGTCAATTCCTTCGCAGTCTCTTTGCAGTGATCACACCCAGGAGCGAAAAAACAAAGGATCTTTTTGCCCTTGTCAATATCCGCATAGAACTTGGCATAGCCGGAATTTTTCTTTTTAGGTTCAAGAACAGGTTCTTCTACCACTTTTTCAGGCAATGGTTTCAGTGTATCCTCCTTCACCTTGACAATCGTATCGATCACAATTTCTTCCTCCACCACCGGTGCAGCGACTTTGGTAGTTTTCTGAGTCATCGGTCCAACGAGATAGATTAATAGAATGCTTCCTAGCGTCACATTCATTACCCAATTAAAGTTGAGTAGATCATTCTCTTTTGAATACCTCTTATACAGATACCCCAATACGGCCATGGCAAGAATATTTTTGATCAAAGCCTGTAGAGGAGACATTGGCAGCAATGCACCAAAACACCCACAGTTCCCCGTATTTCCTGTTGTAAAGATCTCATAAGTAAGATGAAGTGAAAAAATCATAAGAATGAGAAACGACATCGGAAGCACAAGCCGTTTAAAGTAATGTGGCTGAAGCAAAAGAAGTCCCAGAGCCAGTTCACAACCGATCAGTGTTCGCGAAAAATACCCGGCCCAGAATTCACTGAACCCCATTGGAATGAGCTGCTTGTTTTCAAATGTGGTCAAAGCAAAATGAGGAGAAAAGTCGATAAAGGGGAATTCAGGAATCCATCCTTTTGCAATTTTTGCAATGGCTGAGATCAGAAACAACAGCGAAAGAATAACCCGCAAACTGTAGCCGAGTTTATCCTGAAACATGTCTGACCATTTAAATTGAGTTGATTTTTCCATAGGTTCAAAGCTAAAGAATATAGCGCAAATTACTAAACGATCAGGTAAGACGAGCAGAAAGAAAAGCTGCTAACTAAACTTTAACAAATTCTTACAATCAAAAAAACTTAATTTTAAGCCAAATCCAACGCTATGACATTAAAGCATCAGTTTATTGTTCTTTCGTTTATTCTTTTCCTCGGAACATTAAAAGCACAGACAACTGTAAACGGTTCATTTCTGCACAACGGAATAGTGCGTGAATTTTCCTATTATGTGCCGGCGATATACAATGGCACCGAAGCTTTTCCTGTCGTTTTCAACCTTCACGGATACACCTCCAACGGCACGCAGCAATCCTTCTATGCCAATTTTAAACCTATTGCCGATACCGCAGGATTCATTGTTGTTCACCCGGAAGGAAGTTTTCAACCCGGCTCCACCACCACACAATTCTGGAATGTTGGTTTTTTTGCCTCTGCTGTTGATGATGTGGACTTTTTATCAAAACTGATTGACACCATTTCTGCCAATTATTTGGTGGATCTTACACGGGTATATTCTGCAGGAATGTCGAATGGTGGATACATGAGCCTTGAACTCGCATGCGAATCCGGACGTTTTGCCGCTGTAGCTTCTGTCACAGGAACCATGACCAATGCAATGGCAAACAGCTGCAATCCGTCTTCACCAATTCCGGTCATGACCATTCATGGAACACAAGATCCAACCGTTCCATACAATGGAAATTCATCTTCTATTTCAGCAGACAGCGTGGTGCGTTTTTGGGCTGGTCAAAACGGATGTTCAGAACCCCCAACATTCGCGTCTGTTCCCGATATTGTTTCTACCGATGGGGCAACTGCCGAACATTATGTGTACAATACCTGTCAAAACGGTGTAACCATTGAACACTACAAAGTCATCAATGGTGCACATACCTGGCCGGGAGCAACGATTCCGATTGGTACCACATGTCAGGATTTTAATGCGTGCAAGGAAATCTGGCGTTTTTTCAGCCAATACAGCAATCCGACAGCTGATTTAACACGCCAAGCGATGGATGGAGTGGTTGTTTCCCCAAATCCTTTCAGCGATCTACTGGAAATAGCCCACTTGCCCGAAAATGTGAAGTCAGTTTCACTTTTTAATTATCAGGGCAAATCGTTTTTCACGGCAGAGAAAACCACAAAAATATCTACGAACAGCCTGCCCTCCGGAATGTATATTTTGAAGATAGAGACAAGCGAAGGAACCTATCAAAAGAAAGTAACCAAGATCTAATTCAACGTATCGGGTACTGCGTTTAATTTTCGCGGAGGAATTAGGGGTTCCGGGAATTTATCTTTCTGATACGGAAAAATATCCGCAAGTTCGCCTGAGTAATAAAAATCGAAAGCTACACCGCCAAAGGTATATTCCTTGTCGTGCACTTTAAACACAGATCCTCCAACTGCCGGATATTTTTTAGGTTTAGACTTGTGATATCCCAGGTTAAAAAGCGAGGCAAAGATCTCCGGACGCTCTTCAATCGGAAAACCTGCTCTGTCCCATTGAACTTTGATTTGCTTGATGAACAGCGCTGTGTAGAGAAAAGAATAATAGTGATCTTTATATTGAGCAAGGCGCTTAATACGAAGACTCATTGTATCATTTACAGCATGACTGAACACTTCTGAAGAATCAAAATCGAGCAAATGTTCATACGCTGCTCCAAGGTAAAAGACACTTTTTGGGTCTTTTAAATTACGTTCAATACGCAACGCTGTATTTTCCTTGATACCGGTAGGTCCAAACGACATCATTGTACCCACGGACAGCGATTTGAGTGGCGCAATGTATTCCTTGAATCGCTCCCGACGTGAATTGAAGAGTCGGACCTGCTCCCCTACTAAGACGGCAACAATGGTTCTGGCTTCCACTCCCGCCGCTTTTGCTGCGGAATCGATATACGGTTTATCTTTCTTTAGTGCCTCCCGAAAATACTTCCATTCCGCAACGTTCATCCACTCAAATGCGGACAATGCTGTTACCTTTTGTTGGTCTTTTGACTTTTGGTTTTGTAGTTTACGTGCTTGACCGCTATATTCTGCATTTGAACTGAGTCTCAAATCCACCGCATCGAGCATTTTCAATGCCAACCGTTCGTCATTTGTTTTTTTATACACATCCAAAATGTAGGAAGCATTCTTTGGATAATAATCATTGAGCAAGAGAATCCTGTCCAGGACTTGGAACCTCTTTTTGGTATAATAAACGCTATCCACCCGGAAAGAAAGATTGTATTTATCACTCATTTTCTGGAAATACCTGTTGTTTTCATCGACCTGTCCTGATTCTTGTGTAAAACGAAAACGCATGGCAACATACACGGATGCAAGAAAAAACCCATAAATAGCAAAAGAATATAGCAGAACTAAGTAGGGAATTTTAAACCACTTATTGGCGTAAAGACGCTTCATCCACATAGTCAGAGTTTAATGGTTGCTAAACATGCCAAGGCAATTCTGTAAAGCAGTGGTACAAAATTACGAAGATGATCGGTTTGAAACATTTTTGGGTGAAATAAAGTACTTTTATACAATGAGAATATGCTTTCTTTTCTTGTGTATACTCGGTTTTATCTCATCGTGTACGAAAGAGGTGAAGATCGACATACCTGGATATGAAGAACAATTAGTCGTGGATGGACGAATCGATCAGGATGGATTTCCAATTGTCCTTCTGTCAAGATCTCAAAATATTTATGCATCTACCGATTTGAGCGCCTACTTATCCTCCTTCGTTACGGACGCAACACTTGAGGTCACAGATGGTGTTTCGACTGTTCCCCTTCAGCTCATGACTATTTCTGAATTGCCTGAAGAAACGCGCAAACGCGTTGCAGAGATGCTTTCCGTTGAATACGATGAAGTTCTTTTTCTGCCGGTTCAGGTGTATTCGACATCGAATACGGCTATTCTCGGTCAAGTAGGCAAAAGCTACACTCTAAACATTAGCTGGAAAGGAAAAAGCTACTCAGGTAGCACGACCTTATTGCCACCCGTCGCGCTGGATGGGTTATACTGGGAACCCGACGCAGCAAATGATCAGTTCGGACTGTGCATGGCTCGTCTAAGCGATCCGCCCGGCCAAAGGAACTGCTACAAATGGGAGCCCAAGAACTTTTCCATCCAAACGGACGGTCAACCTAAAGACATCCTTTTCAGGCACAGTAACAACCCTTTTTTCGGTGATCAGTTCTTCGACGGGTTGACCTTCGAGTTTGACACACGATACCCTAAAGGTGACACAACCTATCCTGATGGGTACAGAAAACATTATAAACTGGGGGACAGTATTGTTATCAAGTTGTCGCGATTGGACAATGCCGTGTACGATTTCTTTGAAAAAAAAGATGCCCAGCAGTCTAATGCGGGCAGTCCTTTTGCAACACCGGTAAACGTTCCGAGCAACTTAAGTGGAGGTGCGCTGGGAATTTGGGCCGGATATTCATTTACTCTGGACACGCTCTATTGTATCCCCTGAGTTTTTATTTTTTCAATACCGGTATTGTTGCTGTAATCTTCAACGTTTCCGAGACATCTCCACCTTTTTTACCTATCCCATAATCCGATCTGTTCACCGAAAATTTAGCAACGAACGTGCCTTTTGTACCTTTTTTGGCAAATGTTACAGGGATGGTAACTTCCTTCTTTACTCCTTTGATTTCCAGTTTACCGGTGATTGAATACCCATTTTCCTCTTTTTCAATTTTCGTTGAGGTAAATGTGATGTTTGGAAATTTCTCAGCATTGAACCATTCTTCAGCTTTGGCATGTGAATTCATCATACCATTGCCGGTGCTTATCGAAGAAACCGGAATCTTAAGGTCAAATTTTGAGGATGTCAATTTTTCAGAATCAAAAACTATCGTGCCGGACAACTCTTTAAATATCCCGGAAGCTTCTTTACTCGAAAATGCAATCTTAAAGTCAGTACCGATTTTCCACTGCTGAGCAGTCAAAAAACTGGAACAGAGAAGGAAGAAACAAAAAAAGAATCCTTTCATGAGATGTCTATTAGTTTTGTGCTACTTCCAAATCACAGTTCAATTTTACCACATCAGACAACCCTGCGGAAGGTTGACCAACACCGAAATCTGAACGCTTAATCGAACCGGACATTTTATAGCCTGCGATATTCTTACCTGCTTCATCCTGAACCGTTCCGTTGTGAGCAGCAGTAAACGAAATCTCCTTCGTTATTCCGTGCATTGTCAAATTGCCCTTAATTAAATAGGTGTTCTTTTTCTGCTTGGTCACGGAAGTACTTTTAAAAGTTACTGTCGGGTACTTTGCAGCGTCAAAAAAATCAGCTGTTTTCAAGTGATTATCGCGCATCTCCACGCCTGTGTAGATCGAAGATACATCTGCTGACATTTCAATGGTTGAATTCGCCAGATCAAGAGCAGAGGAAGCAACCTTCACCTCAAATTTCTGGAATTCTCCGTTTACATCCGCAATCCCCATGTGGTTAATCGAAAATCCAAGTCTGGAATGGGTAGAATCGCTTGTCCAGTCAATCGATGGTAGAATTGCGAATGAAAATAAGGTAAATGCAATCGCTAGTCCTAAAAATGTTTTTTTCATGTTTTTCTGTTTAGAATTGAATACAAATATTCAAACAAACAAAATGGGAATGTGTTGACACAAGTTAAGATTTTCCCTCAGACAACCATTGAATCCAGACTTGCTGATCAAAAACAGGCACCCCATTGTCTCGGCAAACACCTATTGTAAAAGCCGTTCCGCCCTCGTTGGGTTTTTCAGGGTCAATATACACTACGGCTGCTGTGGCGGGCGAAAGATGCTGATGTCCCAATACTTTAACAGCGTCTCGTAAGATAGGAGTCACCTTGGAAGTATATCCCCCCCTGTTTCCCGCCAGGTAATAATCGATCAACCCTTTTGTTTTATGTTTTTTTGCAGCGTATACAACAGGATCTTCCTTAAGAATGTTAAATTCATCAAGTGAGACAAAGGTGTAATCTTTACGGTGTTTCTTGCGATGCGTTTCCTCAGGAATCACCATCAACACCCGAGCTGGGTCAATCATTCCAACACCACTGCAAAAAAGTTCATCCGCTCCAGGGGCATTTCCGCTTCGGAATGTCATATAGGTTGTTTTTCTTGCAAGTAATTCTCCCAGCTGGACCAATGTTTCCTGATCCGTTGGCTTGACTTTTCTTTTACCCACAAGCAAAATTACGCATCCTGGATGATCGAACTTTTTTATAAACTCTTCTAAATGCATTTTGTGAGTCGGATTGGAAATTCCAGAAATTTTAATTCATAAAAACAACCTAAAATACTAAAAAAGCGCCAACCGCAGAGAGGTATAAGATGTAAGAGTTTTGTGATTTCAATTTTTAAACTTGACAAATGAAATTTGATCTTTGAGTACATCGTCTTCTCATTCATCCTCAGCAATTAAGATCGAAATTCTTATACACTATCGTACGGTCGGTCGCCCCGGGCGTTTAACCTGCCACCTGTCATAACAGGCGGTGGGTGTGGTTAAACGCATCCAGCTCATCTTGCAGGGCATCTATCTCATGCTCTGCTTTTTCTATCAGGTCGTCCAGCGTGCCTTGAGACAAGAAGGCCTCATAGCGCACCGAGGTACTTTCGTAACGCGACACGGACAATCCGTGACGAGTATCTACTTGTCGCAGACGTTTGACGTAGTTCTTAAGCTCCGACATTTTAAATATTTTGTCGCGGACCTCGGCAGTGGCTGAGTGTATTTTAGTTTTTAACCCAACATACCCTTTCATTTCAAGCGCTATTTTTTCCAAGAGGTCTGACGGGTCGTATGGTCGAACATTGCCCTCTGGTATACTGTTGGAGGCATTTAACTTGTCCCACAACTTATTCAAGACATTCAGTTTTTTGTTTTTTTCTTTTAATGCTTGTGCAATGGTCATAAAGTATTTTTTTGAGATTCGGGACTTAAACGTAAGAACACAAGTGTACATAACACTGTAAATCTTTTTTTTTAATTTAAAGTCGAAATTTCTATCTCTCATGAGAACCATTTCTTTTTTGTTTTGCATTCTTTTGGTGGGCTGTGAAGTCAGCTCTACCGATGACCCAATAGAGACCGATCCCAATCCTGTTGAAGAAAATAACAATTGGCTTGAAGACATTGAAGACTTGGGAAAAAAAGCCTGGAAGGAAGGTGAAAAATATGCCGAGAAATTAAAACAGATAGAGATAAATGGTTTTTCAGTCGAAGATGACATTAAACTTGGGAAACAACTCGATGAGGAATTAAAAAATTCTAAAGAGTATACTATCCTCAGTCGAAGTAGCAATGAACACTTATATACTTACCTTGAAGGAATCCGGAATACAATTCTTGAGAACGGCGAATTCAGATACCGAGATAAATTTGATTGGAAAGTCACCGTAATTGACGATGACGAAACGGTGAACGCATTTTGTGCACCGGGTGGATACATTTACATCTACACCGGTATTTTGAAATACCTCGACAATGAAGCAGAGTTAGCCGGGGTGCTCGCGCATGAAATGGGCCATGCAGAACGAAGACACGGAACAAGACAAATGACAAAATCTCTAGGTATTAAAGTTATTTTGGATTTTCTAACAGGTGGAAGTGAAAGCTCCGTCTACTCAGAAGTCATCAACGGACTTATTTCACTCCGATATTCACGCCATTATGAGCGTGAAGCTGATGAATGTTCAGTTAAGTATTTATGTGCAACTAATTACGCTTCCGATGGTGCTTCAGGTTTTTTTAAAAAAATACTTAAAGAAGAAGGCAAGCGTTCGTCAGAATTATTGAGCACACATCCAGATCCGGCAGAGAGAATTTCCAATTTTCACCTACTAAGAAAAAAAATGAGATGTTCGGGAAAGGAACACTACGAAGATCGCTATGTTAAAATGAAAAAGACGTTGTAGCATAAATACAACTGTCTGATATTAAAATACTTAAAAATATTTTATTTTTTTTTTCAATTCGGATGTTACTTTTTAGAAGATCGAACGTTTAGTAGCTGCTATTCATTTTTTTATGATCCGAACTTTTGCCTCATCCCCTCCCCCTCCCCTCACAGATGCAAAGTTAAACCGTTGGGTCTTATAACCCCCCGGCAAATTTTCTGAAAACCCTCTGGGTTTAAGAATACCGCTTTTCCTGTCCCGCTAGTGTTCAGGTTGGCAAAATCTTGTGCTTAAAATTTTAAATTCTAAATAACCTAAAACCTATGAAAGACCAAATTCTTCCCTTCGTGACGACGATTGTTAACAACCTGCTTGGCAGCAGCATGAAAAACATGAAAAAAGACCTTATACAAAGTGCGTGCTTAAAGTGTCTTGAAAAATACCATTTGTACAACGCGAACAAAGGGTCTTTTTTTAGTTGGGTTTACTCGGTTACTAAGTTTCATTTCATCGATGAGTTGCGTAAAAAAGGAAAAGAGGTGAGTATAGATTATATGGAGGACCTCTACCTTTTTAAGGATTTGAAAGATGAAACGTTCGATGAGTCAACCAGGAGGCTGGTGTTTGAAAGCGTTCATGAACTTCCTGAGAAACAAAAGAAAGTGGTATTATTAAAAACGAAATTTAATTGTTCTGCAAGAGAAATCAGCGAACTGACTGGAATTCCGGAAAATCAGGTTGCCGCCTATTTCTACAGGGCCAAAGACACGCTGAGAAATGACTTAGCCGCCTAAAAAGTAAAAAAGGACTTTGAAACTCAAAGTCCTTTTTTTTTAAATATTACCCCTCTATTTAGTTAACATTTAAATCCTTAGAGTAATGCCACTTTGAACGAAACAATCCTCTCAATGGACCGTGATTTTTCGCGAAAGTTGTGCTGAATTTTGACACATTTAATAGTATGACTAACAATTTTTTACCCTCAGTCAACTGAGTCTAAAAAATCCTTTTTAATCTTACCTTGTGACTTATCCATTATGTAGGTGCGCATGGAATCTCCCAAGCTGTTCATCATTCCTGAAACATCTGATTTATCAAACGATACCGAATTCACTCTGGAAATACCCAAAGCATCCGATGAGCGCCAGGCATCAATTCCGGCACCGAGAAAGTTGAAGGACCATTTCTCCGTCTCTTGTAATCTGCTGATTGTTTTTTTGATTTGATCAGCGGAGAAAGTAACTGAGGAATTCTCCTCGCCATCTGTCAGAATAACACAAACCACACTGGCTTTGTCAGATTCAATGTCTTTTCCATACTTTTCCTCCAGTCTTCCAATCGAAGTTCCTATGGCGTCAAGTAAGGCAGTCGAACCATCAGGGTTGTAATTACTTTTTGTAAGACTTGGTGCCGAACCGACATTTGAATCACAGAAATCAAGATTAATTGTACCGCTGAAAGTGGTCAGAGAAAAGGAAAATTCCTGATCAGGAAATTCTTCAGTCAACGCTCTTAAGGTATTCAACTGTTGATTGAAACCTTCAATTGTACTGTCGATACAGGTTGTCATCGATCCACTCCGATCCAGAATGAACTGATAATGTGTTGTTTTGTTTGTCATGTCAATTAATTTAAATACAGAATATGAACGATGGTTTTGGAAAAAACTAACAAAGAGACCAACAATTAAACTATTGGCATTTCTTATTAATTTTAGAATGATAAAACAAATTGAAATGGAAAATAGAGATGTGGAAAAAGGGTATTCCAAGGAAGAATTTGTGAGTAAGTTGAGACGCTTGGCTGATAGCATCGAAAAAGGAGAAAACTTTAGAATTTCAGTTGCCGGTGAGGCTATATACGTACCGGACAGGGCTATCTTTACCATCGAACACGAGCGAAACGATGGCTCTCATGAGCTTGAATTTCAAATAAAATGGACTGATCAATAATCTAAAGATGTGATAATTTTCCTTGATTTCGACGGAACTGTCGTTGAACACAACTATCCGATTATCGGAGCTGCAAACCCCGGTGCCACAGATGTAATCAGGTCCCTTCAAAAGGAAGGACATGAGATTATCTTAAATACAATGCGTGCTGATTTCAATGACGGTTCATTGGAAGAAGCAATGTCTTACTTGAATTCTACCGAGCTTGATTTGGAGGAAATTATACTCTTCGAGCCTAAAAAGGTGCAGCCACAGGCCTATCCTTCTGAACTTCATTCCCACCAAAAGAATTTATTTATAGATGATACAGGTATGAATGCCCCCTTGCGACCAAATATTATGTTGCCTGTTGGCATGATGGTCGACTGGCGAATTGTGAGAAGTGATTTACTAAGATGGGGATTGATTAAATCAATTTAGGCTGCGACTGTTATGTTTTTCGTTTGTTGGCGTTTGTATGGCATGGAAAAATCAGGTCAAAAGATTCGTGAAGAAATAATGCAAGAGTACGGCGACAAATCTACTTTTAAATTACTATGTGTTATACTTGTTGCAAGCGTGGCAGGCGCTCTTAATTCTGAGGTTTCGATATTCGTTATATCCTATCTGTCGACAATTTTAATCCCCTTTATCTTATGGCAATTGATCGGTTTTACTGATTTGTTTCTTCTTTCCTTGTTAATAGCAATTCCCATTCATTTCGTAATGTACAATTACATGTCGGAGCTTCGTGAGATCATTGAGGATAAAGAGCGTATCCGATTGTTGGAAAAACTGAAAGTGGAAATTGGTGAGATAAAATCACTTATTAAAAATCGAAAAAATTAATTTTTCAAATGCTCATAACCATCAGTTGCTTTGGACAAGGCCTGAGATACTGGATATGTGACCTTGAAGAGCATACATTCAATTCGCTCGAAAAAATTCGCAATTCACTCAATTGCCCCTACGAAAGCCTGTTATTCAACCTGGACTTTTTAAAAAAAATAGGCTATTCAAGTTGGGATCAACTTGCGACACAAGAGGTCGAGAGGTACTTCTTCATCGATGCGAACAATCGAATAGAACTTAAACGCGATAAAAAAACGATCCTCAAACTCAAAAGCAATGAGCTCCTACCCGGAAACACTTTGTTCCCTATATACAACGCTCAGTATAAAGAAGCATTATCCAACCCTCCAGATCCAGCCAAAAAACGCATTGTGCTCTATCAGATAGAAACCGGACAGTTCTTTAAGTTTAAACTTGAAACCCAGAACTTCAACATTGAAGAAATGCGTTTCGCACTTGAACATGGAACACCTTTTCACCCTGAACCATGTTTGGCAGGCATTACTTATCCGAGCGAAACTATAGAGGTTTGTCGGGAGGACACACTCACCAGAAGTTCGAGGGTATTCATTTACTGATGAACGGGAATTGGCAATAAATTCAGAAATCTATTTCTCATTTTTACTGTAAGCTGGTCATCCTTGCCTCTGATCTGTCCCATAAATGCAAGCATGCCATTTATTCGCCGTACAAATAAACTGATGTCACCTGTGGCAGGTTTCGTTGATAAACCAAGATGTTTGGCTGCAGCACTTGAAAGACCGTTTATTTCTGCATCGAAGATCATTGTTCTGAGTCTCCTCACATATTTTCGGTCCACATTTGCTTTTTGATTGACCACCACACCCGTGACTGTTTGCTTCCGGTTTTTTGTTCTGAGTCTCGTTTTGTCTTTGTTGATTTGAAACCCTTCATTTTGGATAATAATGTTTACCTCATCTTTAAATGCTTCCGGAAAATAGGATTGAGAAGAAAACGTGAGGTCGTCAGCATATCGCGAGTAATCTATTCCATAAGGTTTACATACATCACACAATTTCTTGTCCAGAGCCAATGCTGCGAAATTTGAAAGAACGGGTGAACTAGGCGCTCCTTGGGGAAGTCGACCCTTGTAAGTTGTGAGCAGAGCAAGGCAATTTGAGAGGTGTTCATTGAAATTAAACGGTGAATTCTGAAAAATATGCTTGATTCTCAAGGCATTTATCGAATGGAAAAAATCCTTTAAATCCATATTGAGGACATAGTTTTTAGAGGTATGCATCGAAGCATTTTTTAAAATATTACATGATCTTCGATCGGCATATCTGACAAACCCATGAGAGCTCTCAGGTCTCAGCAAGGTGTATACACTTTGTAAATGGTCATTCATTTTTTCCTGAATGCTCATGAGGGATATTTCAGGAATATCGAGAGTTCTGAAACCGCCATTTTTCTTTTTGATCTTCCTTTCGCTGTATACAGGAGCATTAATATTTCTGAGTAATGAATGCAGTGACTTTCCAGAAAACACAACCAAATCATGGTCAGATTCCAGTGCGAGAAACGCAAGTGCCTTTTTCTGGGAACGAGTAAAATGTTTTCTCTTCCCGGAGTCCAGCTCAAAGGTTCCACTGATTATTTTGGAATTAAAATCAATCGCAATACGCTGAAAATCTTTCATTTTAATTAGTAAAAAGGCCGCTGCCGTGCTTATCCAAATTCACGATGTTCTGACAGAGAGAGCCTGCGAGCGGCGGAAGAACAGCGTAAGCTAACGGTGCTCTCTCTCAGGTCGGATTGCAGGTTACACAATCGCATGTCGCGTGTTCGACACATAAGTTATGGCAGCGGCCTAAAAAATATTAAAACGGAGGTTCTTCTCCGGTCAGCCCATTTTCCTCAAGTCGACTCGGATCAATCCTCAGTAGGGACAAATCTAGTGGACTCTCCACCACTCTACAAAAAGGGATGTCAATAGTAAGACTGATGTTCGTCAGCGGTCCCATTCTGTTTTTCGCTACGATAACATCCATTTTAGCATACGTTGATTCTCCGTTTTCATCGAGATAAAATCCATAGTACTCAGGTCGGTATAAGAACAACACCTTGTCCGCATCCTGTTCAATTGCACCGCTTTCGCGAAGGTCGGAAAGAATTGGACGTTTTTCACCTCCACGTTGTTCCACGGCTCTGCTCAGTTGACTTGCGCAGATAACCACCGTTTCAGTATCGCGGGCGATCTCTTTCAACGTTCTGGAAAAATAAGCTATTTCAGATTCCCGGTGATGCCTGTATCTCGGTGAACTCAGGAGTTGGATGTAGTCGAGCATAATTACCTTGACTCCTTTGCTCTTGACCATCTCGTGGCAAAGCGCTCTGAGATCAGCCATGGAATGTAACTGTTTGTCTGCTATATGAATTTGACTCAGGTATTTTTCTGAGGCGCAGCTTTCGAGCTTTTTTTGCTCTTGTTCAACTAATTTCCCGCTCACTATTCGCAACGCCTCTACGTTGGAAGCTCTGCTCAAAAAACGAGAGGTAAGCACCGGAGCCGATAGATCCAATGAAATATAGAGAACGGGGACGCTCTCTGACAATCGGGAAGCGAGGTCTACGAAAAGACATGTTTTCCCCATGGCTGGCCGACCACCGACCACAATGAATTCGCCCAATGTAAATCCCTGAAGTTCCTCATCAAATTGTTTCCATCCGGACAGTATTGAATTCTCTTTTTTCTCAGACTGCAGGAGCTGTTCTGCCAGTTCATTCAACGGTATGGCAGAAGAAGAATCAAGCTGTTCAATTGATTGTGACTTTAGAAGAACACCGAGACTGTCTTTAAGCTCAGTATCAGTCAAAAACTCATTGGCTATGAGTTCTTTTATTTTAGCTTTTAATTCCATAAAAAAGGTACTGGAGTATAAACTTCAGATTGACAAAAATCTAACGGGAGTTCAAAATTTATCTTTCGACCGCC
>JBEGVI010000124.1:0-6383 GCA_041178485.1 Bacteroidota bacterium
ATCTCTTCTGCTCCCTCACGGATACCCGCTGTATCTATGAGTCGGAAAAGTATCCCGTCCAGGTTGAGGGTTTCCTCAATCACATCGCGTGTGGTTCCGGCAATGTTACTTACGATCGCACGGTCTTCGCCCAATAAGCGGTTCAATAAAGTACTTTTGCCGGTGTTGGGAGCTCCCACAATTGCCACAGGAACGCCGTTTTTGATTGCATTGCCCAACTCAAATGATCTCGCCAGACGATCCACATGAAAAATAACCTCTGAAACAAGTGCTTTCAATTCGGTGCGGTCTGCAAACTCCACATCCTCTTCTGCGAAATCCAGTTCGAGTTCTACCAGCGATGCAAAATGAATAAGCTTCTCTCGTAGGTCCTTCAATTCCGTAGAAAACCCTCCACGCAACTGTTTCAAAGCCACATCATGGGCGTTGCGCGTTTGGGAGGCAATGAGATCTGCTACTGCTTCCGCCTGGGAAAGGTCCAGTTTGCCATTCATAAAGGCACGCATCGTAAACTCCCCGGGTTCTGCCAAGCGGCATCCATTTGCAGAAAGCAACTGCATGATCTGCTGCTGAATGTATGGCGAAGCGTGACAGGAGATCTCTACACTTTCTTCGCCCGTGAAACTTTTCCCGGCATGAAACACAGTGACCAAGACCTCATCTACAAGCTGATTATTTCCATCCGTGATCGTTCCAAAATGCACGGTATGGCTTGATGCAGTTGATAGATCCTTTGAAAAAACACGATTCAAACACGCCAATGCATTGGTACCCGAAATACGGATAAGTGCTATTGCCCCCACTCCATTGGGAGTAGCCAGTGCACAAATGGTATCGGCGGATAATGGTGCGTTTTTCACCTGGCAAAGGTACGCAGTTACTGAAACGAAGTTCCATGTTAAGCAAATAATTCCTTCAGGTTTCCTGCAATTTATGATTACGTTATGGTATTGTAAATCAATGGAACCTGTGGCCAGGGTATTGTAATCTTTGTAAAAAAACACATGGCAACTTCGGTATTAAAACATTTATTTCCCAATGGCAATTATATCCTAAGCCACCTGCACCATTCCGCTGACCGCCTGCATTCACTAAGTCTTGTGATGGAAAATTTGATCAGAGAAACAGATCTGAAAAGGCGAAAAGAACTCCTCATCCGTTCGGCGTCAACTCATCAGGAAACGGTCAATGAATCACGTGCACTGTTCGAAACCTTATCCAAAAACCTCATTACCCCTTTTGACAGAGAGGACATTTTTGCACTGGGAACAGGCATCAAAATACTGTCCTCCAAGACGGACTCGCTCATTCGCTACATCGAACAAAATCAATGCGGGACAACACAAAAGGGCCTGATGGAATTGGCAAATATTTTCCAGAAGGGGAGCTCTGTGCTGCTTCAAGTGATCCTCGCACTTGAAAAGATGCGGCAACACAAATCAACATATGAACTCGTCCTCGACTTGCGAGAAATTCACAATTCACTGGATGAACTTTGCGAAGTATACATGGCGGAGAGTTTTGATGAGCTTGATTCCATTAAAGAAATACTGATCAATATAGATATCTACGAATACTTTAATACGCTCTCCGCAAAACTCAAAGAACTTGGCCAGACTTCCGAAGGCTTCATCGTGAAATATGCATGAAACTACAACGATTTAATATTGAGTTAATATTGGATTAATCATTTTTTAACCTTGTTGGGCACACGTTCCGCCTTACATTTAGAAAAAAAAAGTATGCGCATTTATATTTTGACCTTCGTTGCTTTGGCTCTGTTCACCGCTTGTTCTGTAACTCGCAACATTTCCACGGAGGGATTTAGTATTGAAGGAAACATTGTCTCCTACAAATCCGTACCTATGGCGGAACTCAAAGGAATTGAATTCGCATTGGACAACGGAAAATTTGTTCGGGAAATGACCTTTAAATTGATGCCGGGATCCAACAACAGCGTCATCAACAACCTCATAGTTTTCCTTCACGAAAAACACCCCGACTATGAAATCGAGGTGGAGATAGATGTGGAGAATTTTAAGGACTTGAACTAGAAATTTATTTGAGCCTGAAGTCTTAAAAGATTTCCTGACTGAAAATTATCTTGATTTTCATAGTCTTCAAACCTTCTGTGCGAAATGGTGTACATGGCAACCAGTTCAAACGTTTTATGGGGCTGCCATTCAATACCGAATTCAAACTCATTGACCTTGTAGCTTCTTGCATCGAGTTCATGTTTTTTTCCGCCTTCATAATACTGTCCGCGGACAAAAGGAATAATGGTTTGCTTTGCTGTTTTTATCAAATATGACATCGTAATGTAACCGCCCTTTAAATCCTGAACCTCTATAGAGTCTGAATATTTATTGAACTCCGGGCCCTGCCCGATGTTGTATTCGGCAAGAATTCCGAAGGGTTTTGGATAGAGCACCAATGTCCCGCCCAGTCGTTGGTCCAGATAGGTTGATTTATCATTCTTCTTAACTCCGGAAGAAGTAGTTAATAAAGTGTATTGTCCCGTGTATGCCTGTATTCCCGGTTCGATGATTTGATTCTTAATTTTGAAGGGATACGACAATCGGGATACCATGTGTACATTATTGTTTCGCTCTGTCTGATTGGCCGTCTGACCATTGTAAGCACCAAACGCAAACACACCATAATCGCCGGAACCCTTTAGGCCATCCCTTACAAGTGATGAAAATAGAGAACGTGTTGACTTAGGTGCCCAGTAAAAAAACGCTCCCAAGTCCCTCTCATTGGAAACAGCACTGTTCAACGCATCTGCCCTGTCTAAAGGCAACCTGTTCTGACTGGACTGCATATTTTCGAACCCAAAAGGCACTTTGCTTTGACCAACGCGAATTCTGAAGGTGTTGTTGGGATCCAGCCCAAGGTCAAAATAGGCATCACGCAGCTGTGCAACGTGACCTGTAGAACCTGCAGATGATGCAAAATCAGGTTGAATGTAGAAATAAACTCTTTTTGAGATTTGACCAAAAAAGATGATTCGCGCTCGTCGGATGAAAAACGCACCATTATCTCCCCAGGATTTATCACACTGTTCACATTTCAAATCCGGGTTTGTTTCCAGTAATCGATTGTATCTTGCCTGAACATACCCTCTGATTTGAATGTTTTCGTACCATTCTTTTTGTTTGGCACTTGTTTGTTCCGGTTGTGAAACTGCCCTCTTTACGGAATCAGATTGAGCATAGAACTTACCGATAAAAAAGATTGTACTTAAAATGATTATTTTCTTTGCCATGCGCTTTATTTTTCAGCGGCAAAACTATGCTATTAACATTGAGTTCATATTGAGTTAAAGCAATGTTAAGATAAACTTAATTTTCATAACATTTTCGTAACATTTTGATTGGAACAGCACTTCTGTTGAACATTCAATAAAATGGGGCTCACACGTTTTAATGAAGCTTCTTGAAAAGGATCCGTGAAATTTTTTATTCAACACCGATGCTTGTCGAAGATTTTTAATTCCCTATTTATCAATACGTTGTAAAATCCAAAATTTATTTAAGGTGCGGCAATGTTACGTTTACGTTAACAATAACTGCCCTCTCTTTTGCAGAACAATGATTGCTTTACTTTTGGTAAAAAATTAAAATATGGCATCTGGACTTCTTAAATTCTTCCTTCCTAAAGACCGGGTATTTTACACCCTATTTGAAAGTGCGAGCGCGAATCTCGAAACGCTTGGACAAAAATTAGTTCAATTGGTGAACGAGGCTGATTACAACAAACGTGCGGTACTGATCAAAGAAATGGAAGATCTGGAGCATCAAAATGACTTGCTTACCCACAACATCTTCCTTGAGCTTGGAAAAAACTTCATCACTCCATTTGACCGTGAAGACATTCACAGTTTAGCCTCTGCATTGGATGACATCGCAGACTACATTTATGCCTCCGGTAAAAAGATCAACTTTTACAAGATCGATCCTACTACTGATTCCGGCATTCAAAAAACGGCTGATGCCATTTTACAGGGAGTACTGGCGGTAAAAAGTGCTGTCCTTGAGTTGAGAAATCTGAAAAACACACAGAAAATCGTTGAATGTGTGATAAAGATCAACAGCATTGAAAACACGGCAGATGAAATCTTTGACCTGAGCATTGAAAAACTCTTTGATTCAAATGCAGACGCCAAGGAACTGATCAAAAAGCGTGAGATTTATCAAACCATGGAAACAGTAACGGATAAATGTGAAGATGCTGGCAATGTGATCGAATCGATTGTCGTTAAATACGCATAAAATTACCTAAACGTACTACTATGTTATCGCTATTAATCGTCATCATTGTAATTGCCTTGTTATTCGACTTGGTCAATGGTTTTCACGATGCGGCCAATTCCATCGCTACGGTAGTTTCAACCAAAGTACTTACTCCTTTTCAGGCAGTTGTCTGGGCTGCAGTTTTCAACTTTGCTGCATTCTGGGTTTTTGACATGAGCGTAGGGAATACAGTTGCCAAAACCGTAGACAATTCCGTCATCGATCTTTGGGTGATCCTCGCCGGATTGCTCGCTGCAACAGCCTGGAACCTGCTTACCTGGTGGCTGGGCCTGCCTTCCTCCTCCTCTCACACACTCATCGGCGGGTTTGCCGGAGCAGCGATTGCTCACGCGGGTTTTGATGTGCTGAAATGGGAAGAGATCATCAAACCAATTTTGTTTATTTTCCTTGCGCCGGTCATTGGGGGGATCATTGCCTTTATCATCGCTTTAGTGACAATACAGAGGTCCTTTATCAAAAAGATTGGTTTTTCATTACTCTTATCTTTCTTAACTGTTTACGCCTCTTGGTACTACAAAGACTTTATCGATCTGAAACCAATAATGATCTGGATCATAGGAGTCACTTTGGGCGTTTTCCTTTTAGTGTATATTGGCTACCAGATCATCCATGGCCGCCGTCAGACAGCCATGAAAGAATCCACCATGTACAAGCGCCTTCAGTTGCTTTCCTCGGCAGCATTCTCACTCGGTCACGGAGGAGCGGATTCCCAAAAAGTTATGGGTATCATCTGTGCAGCGCTTATCGTTTTTGCGAATGGCGTCCGTGATAAAAGCGTTGATGTTGACAATGTACCGGATGCATTGAAGTGTGCAGAAATCATTCAGATCAAGTACCACGACGACGAAGGAAGGGTAAAAAAATTCAAGCCGAATATCGTCGTTGCCAATGACCACGTCTATTATACCGATGGAAAACACATCATGGACGGAGAAACAAACGACAAGATCTATGAAGACAAAAAATTAGTTGCAGGTACAAATCAGAACACTCCTTTCTTCCGTATGCTCCAGGAAAAAAAGGTGGATCCAAATGAATTCGATAAAGTCGTAAAAACATTGAAGCCGTTGTTGGTATACACGAAAAAGAAAGAAGTCCGTGATCTGGAAAACGACGCAGTCATCTTCACAAAGAAAACGTTAGACACGAACTATCGCTATGCAGGGTTCTTCAAGAAATATGTCGATGAAAAGTCCTTTGAACTGCTGGATGATCATAAACTGGAAACAAAAGTGAACAATGATTCCATGCCGTGGTGGATCGCTTTTGCCTGTTACCTGATGATTGGTCTCGGAACACTTATGGGAGGATGGAAGATCGTAAAAACGATGGGGACCAAAATCACGAAAGTGACGCCACTTGAAGGTGTCTGTGCTGAAACAGCAGGTGCGTTGACCTTGTTTACGGTATCTCAATTCGGTATACCTGTTTCAACTACGCATACAATTACCGGATCCATCATCGGAGTAGGAGCCACGAAAAGGTTAAGTGCGGTGCGATGGGGTGTAACGGTGAATCTCCTTTGGGCATGGATCCTTACAATTCCGGTGAGTGCTGCGTTAGCTGCAATTTTTTACTATGTCATTACCCTTTTTAATTAAACAAATCCAAACACACTTTTACAAGGCTACTCTCACGAGTGGCCTTTTTCTTTTAACATATATCAAGTTGAAGAAGAAAACTTAACTGTATTTTTGTCTACACTCAGGTCATGACTCAAAGAAGATCGTTTCTTAAAAACATAGGATTGGGCATTTTTTCGCTCCCTCTGATCAGTTGGACCAAATCTACCAAAACACAAGCCCCAATGAGAGACACATTAATTCGAATACTCCCGCTTGGTTTTCAGTGGGAGACACTTGATCCCTTTCTATTTTGTGTGCACCACGAGGATCGCTATCCAAAAGGCAATGAACAGATGGGTCCGGACACCTCGCTTGCAGGGCGGTATCTGGGACAGGACTTCATAGTGAAGGATGGGTTCCGCATGTACCATGGAACAGAGGTGCCTGGATTTCCCGGGCATCCACACCGTGGATTTGAAACAATTACGGTAGTAAGAGAAGG
>JBEGVI010000125.1:0-13101 GCA_041178485.1 Bacteroidota bacterium
CGAATGTAACCGAAATGCGTATATCCTACTGAAAGCAATACCAACCTGGGATTTGGAAAAAGCTTGAGGACCAGCGACATGACCCTGTACTGAGCGATGTATTTTCTGATCAATAAGGCATGATCCACTCCCCCATCTACGCTGGCGAGGATTTCATTCAGAAGAGATGGATTATTGACATGCACTTTTCTGAGAAAAAGTTTCGCATACAGCTCTTCGAACAGCAGCAACAGGGATCTGGATACAACATGCCGGGAAGCAACATTCTTAAGCGGATAAAAGTGAACAATTCTGGTTTCAATAAGCAACATGCGTTTGCCGCTGTTGTTCCCTATGTAATCGAATAACTTATCGGTATATTTCCCATCGATCAACCGTCGCTCAAGACTGTTGCTGAAGGCCCAAATGTCATACCTTCCAAAAATATTTTTGAGCCCATAAAACAGCGAACCCAATTGAGTAAAGTACAAGCGCACATTTCGGGCTTGGTTGGTTTCCTTTCCTGTAATAATTTTATGAAACAACCTTCCCTTTAACCATGGGTACACCTGGAACTGTTTTCCGAACTTTCGAACGGTCAAATCCTCAACGGCAAGGCGGGACTCCAGATCAATGATGCGCTCTCGTGTGGTCATAGAAAGGAACAATCAGCGCAGAAAGAAAGATGAAAAATACAAGGTCCATGTAGGAGAATCCCCAAAACACGCCATAATTCGCAACAGAATAAAGAACAATAGCAATAAGTGGAATCAAATTGGTTTTTCGAAACAAAGACACGAACAACACCATATACATCATGAACAATACAATGCCATTGGTTGCAAGTAACTGAATAAATGAATTGTGTGCATGAACCAGCTTGTATTTTTGCAATACCGGATGCCAGGACAGGAGCATGAGTTTGTCACTCCCGTTTCCAACCCAAAAGTGATCCTCAATGAAATTAATGTAATTCAACCAGATTTGCTTTCTGCCGGAGGTTTGCATCCCGTTGTTCACCAAAAGCTTATCCCCCAGTTTCATTTTTTCGGGATCGGTCTCTCCTTTAGACATGGGCAAGGCATGAGATTCAGCACAGTTTTTCGGATGATCTTCTTCCTTTAATTCAAGTCCGCTGGTCTTCTCCGCTTGCATTTCGTTCCTGGTCAACTGCATTTTAAGTGGGCTGAGAAAAATCAGCGTTAGTCCCAACCATAGCGCGGCCGATTGAAATACAGAGACACCCCAAGCCTCTTTTCGGTATTTGATAAGGAGATAAATTACTTGAATGAAGAAATATACAATCATTACGAGTACCACGGATCGACTGAAGGAGAGCAAAATGCCAATTACCAAAACCACTCGCAGAAGCCATTCCAGAAAACTTCTTCGAATTGACACCATGTCAATCAACAAAAGTGCAAGAAAAGCCTTGTAAGCCAACATGGAAGAATTGGAGGAAAGGCCATATACTCGACTATCATACAATAAGGAGTAATTCGTAATGTATTGAGAACCCAATCCGGAAAAAAACGTTCTGATACCCATAAGATACTCCACCACTCCAAGTAGCACTTCAATAAATGTAATTATGATGAGTGATTTATAAAATAGTGGATTCTTCAGCAGCTTTGAACATAAAAACAAACCCGGCAATAGATAAAAAGAAGCGTAATAATCGCTTGGGCAGAGGATGTCATGTCCATTAATAATTTTATTGAAAAGGGACAAAACAGTTATTCCGGCAACCATCCAAATTGGAAAAGATGCTTTGGAGAATGGCTCCTTGCGGAAATCCGTTAGTATCGAAGCGAGTGCTGCCCTCTCTCCTGCGAAAACCACCCCCATAAAAAAGATAAAGAATTCTGCTCGGATACCATAGAAGGTGGGAAGGAGGAGCAAGAAAGCATAAATGACAGGCAAGAAAGTTCGGACTGGCAGCATTAAATTTTCCTAAAACAATCAAATGTAAGGACTTTAAGCATACGTTCACGATGGATTACATGAATTACAGCTAAATCATTTTACGTACCTTTGCAGACGTGAGGATGAACTCTTGAACTTGCATGACGACTAAAGAAATACTAAGCATAATTGGCAGATCTGAAGAGCTCTTCGGAGCTGATATTAAAGAGGCGGAAGTCGAACTTCAGCGAATCATCAGGGAATCTGCTTTTCTCGTTCTTGGCGGAGCCGGATCAATAGGTCAGGCGGTAACCAAAGAACTTTTCAAGAGAAATCCGGCCAAATTACATGTTGTCGATAT
The DNA here is from genome assembly GCA_041178485.1 of Bacteroidota bacterium. Classification (GTDB taxonomy): domain Bacteria; phylum Bacteroidota; class Bacteroidia; order Flavobacteriales_D; family Crocinitomicaceae; genus M0103. The sequence continues at coordinate 2,246 of JBEGVI010000125.1, forward strand.
CAGTGAAAACAACCTTGTAGAACTAGTTCGTGACATTCGCAGCAGTTACGGATACATCGATGGAGATTTCAGAACTTTTGCATTGGACATTGGTTCACTCGAATACGATGCAATGATTGCAGCAGACGGAAAATTCGACTACGTTTTAAACCTCTCCGCCCTGAAGCATGTCCGCAGTGAAAAAGATCCGTATACCTTGATGCGGATGATTGACGTCAACATCCTGAATACGGTAAAAACAATTCGTCAGTCTATCCAAGGCGGGGCGAAAAAATATTTCTGCGTCAGCACGGATAAAGCTGCCAATCCTGTGAATATGATGGGGGCCTCGAAACGCATCATGGAGTTGTTTTTGTGGAAACTAAGTCGTGAAATCCCTATTTCTACTGCGCGTTTCGCAAATGTTGCTTTTTCCGATGGATCCTTACTACACGGATTCAATCAGCGTATTTCAAAGAGACAGCCCATTGTTGCTCCCAGCGACGTTGAACGCTATTTTGTGACTCCTGAAGAATCCGGTGAACTCTGTTTGATGTCCTGTATTTTTGGGAAAGCAGGAGATACGTTTTTTCCAAAACTAACGGATTCCTTTTTCCTGACTCCTATGCGCAGTATTGCGGAACGTTATCTTTTACAAAATGGCCTTTCTCCTCACGAATGTTTTTCAGAAGAAGAAGCGCGTTCTTTTCTGCTAAGGCCAGAAGATCATGCCGGAAAGTGGCCTTGTTTTTTTCCTGAAAGTGATACCACCGGAGAGAAACCTTATGAAGAGTTTTTTACAGAAAAAGAAATACTCGACTTAAATCGATTTGTCGCGATGGGCATCATTCAGAATGACCTGTCTTTTGACGCAGTGCTCCTTTCAGAATTCGAACAGGCAATACATAAAATGCGAACTCTGGGCAAATGGAGCAAAGAAGAAATTGTATCTCTTTTTCAGCGTACCCTTCCCGAATTTGAGCATGAAGAAAGAGGCAAATACCTCGATTCTAAAATGTAAGTATGATTACTCACAAGGATATTATTGATAAGGTTAAAGCGATGTATGGATTGGAACGCACGTTCATTCCATTACACGAACCGCAATTTACCGGAAATGAAAAAAAATATTTGAACGAGTGTATTGATTCTACGTTCGTGTCATCCGTTGGTCCCTTCGTCGATGAGTTCGAAAAAAGAATGGCAGCCTACACCGGAGCCAGTTACGCAATAGCAGTGGTGAATGGCACCGCAGCGCTTCATCTGTCGCTTGTACTCGCTGGAGTTGAATCCGGCGATCTCGTGGTGTCGCAATCCCTCAGTTTTGTAGCTACAGCCAATGCAATCACCTATACCGGAGCTGTTCCTCATTTTATCGATGTGGACAGAGAAACTCTCGGAATGTCTCCTGAAGCTCTGGAACGTTTTTTTGCGGATGTCGAAATCAAGGATGGAAAAGCAGTGCACCTTCCTTCAGGACGGCGCGTTGCGGCTGTTGTTCCGATGCATACCTTTGGTTTTCCAGCAAAAATTGATCAACTCGAGCAAATTTGTTCCTCGTACAATGTGCCTCTGATCGAAGATGCTGCGGAATCACTCGGTTCTACTTACAAAGGAAAACATACCGGAACCTTTGGACTTCTTGGCACCTACAGTTTCAACGGCAACAAAACCATCACCTGCGGAGGCGGAGGCATCATTGTCACCAACGATGAAAAAATTGCAAAAAAGGCAAAACATCTCAGTACCCAGGCAAAAATTCCTCATGCGTGGGAATTTTCACACGATGAGTTAGGGTATAACTACAGATGTCCGAACATCAACGCTGCGCTTGCATGTGCTCAATTGGAAAATCTGGAAACTTTTATTTCCAACAAGCGTGCTACCGCAAACACATACAAAAACTTTTTCAAGGATTCTCACTATCAGTTTATTGAGGAGCCTGATAACTGCAGATCAAATTATTGGTTAAATGCCATTCTTTTAAATAACCGCGAAGAGCGAGACGCGTTCCTCCGGGAATCCAATGCCAATGGAGTGATGACCAGACCGGTTTGGACGTTGTTGCATAAGATGAATTACTTGAAACATGCCACGCATGACGGATTGGAAATTAGCCAGGAAATCGAAGATCGGCTTGTGAATATTCCGAGCAGTGTAAGAACACTTACACCAGATCAGTTGTAACCTTCTTCTTTGTTTTCTGTATTTAAGCACAATGAACCTTACAATCCATAGTATTTTCAATTTCCTCCTCCAAGGTATTGGAGGATGCTTGCTTGCTATGCCGGTTGTAGCTCAAACCGAACTTCTGGACGATACACTTCAGAACGACAGTGCCGTTGTAGAAAAAATACTTTTGGTCGTACCAGAATTTAAGCTGATTGACGAAGACACCATTGCGCTTGGTGAACACGACGAACTCATTTACGACCATTACACTGCCAGAGGGATGCCCCATGTGTATGACGCACTCCATTCTTTTAACTTTCGACGTATGGACCGCTTTGGGGGATACCTGAACGTTAAAGTAAATGATGGACTCGAGCGAATCAGGAAAAAAGGGTTTAATTCGGATGTCAAAAAACTGTACATCCAGATCGATCCGTTGACACTTTCTGTGTACTGGTTTGCAGTTGTTGGTCCCAGTGAAGACGGAAACTGCTACACAAAAATCGACAGCAGAGGTTCTGCAGGTGGTGGAATAAGGCAGGTAGAGAAACAATTGCCACGCATGCATTCGTTGTATCCAACCTTAAAGGCTGTCAAATTCATGGAGTTCAACGAAAACGTAATAGTTTGCTTCGACAATTCCGGAAATCCCCTGCCGGAATACACCTATACAGTGAACATTCTTCAGCACTTTTACAAGTACAAAGACCTCGCGTACACTGCAAAACCTTCGGATCAAATTTCAGCACAGGATTCTGTTCTCGTTAACACCTCCGTCACGCCGTCGAACGAAGTCTCCAAATCTCCGGTCAACGAGATTACTCCAACCAAAAAAGTAATAAAACCAGCGTATACTGTTTACAAGGTTAAAAACGGGGATACACTCTCTGAGATCGCCGAAAAATACCATATGAGTGTGAGCAAGATAAAGAAATTCAATGGATTAAAATCAGATACCATTCGTGCAGGACAGACACTTAAAATTCCCAAGTGACAACTAAAACATGTACCACAGAAAACCTTTATTTGAATCACCCACACTTATGTTTTTTGTATCTTGGCTTCATGTTTAAAAAACAAGTGATTTATGAATCTATTGAGGAAATCTGCCGTACTATCGATTGACTTGTAGCCAATGAAAAAAAAGCAGATAATTCTTCTCGGTTGTTCAGGCCATGCGCTGGTGGTCAGAGATTGTATCCCAGAAACCCATCAACTGATCGGCTACTTGGCACCCGAACCCTCCGAACTTGATCTGCTGGATGCTCCATATCTGGGTTCAGAAGATACAGAGGATCTCACTTCTTTCTCCGGTGAAGTCTTCTTTTTTCCTGCAATTGGAAACAACCATATCCGAAAAAACATAGTGACCAAATTGGAAGCACAGAAACTTTCAATCTCAACTTTACAGCACAAATCTTCCATTGTCTCTCCGAGTGCCATAGTTGATTGTGCCACTTTACTTGCTCCTGGATGTATCGTCAATGCTATGGTCCGAATTGGCCGGGGAGTGATCGTGAATTCCGGAGCGATTATCGAACATGAATGTGTTCTTGAAGACTATGTGCACATTGCCCCTGGCGCAACTCTTGCAGGGAATGTGCACGTCGGCGAGGGAACATTCATCGGGGCAGGAGCTGTTCTCAGGGAAGGCATCAAAGTGGGAAAGAATTGCATTATTGGCGCAGGTTCGGTGGTATTGAAAAACGTGCCTGATAACCAACTCTGGGTTGGGATACCCGCTAAACCTAAAAATCAGCTATGAAGCACGTCACTATTATCGCTGAGGCAGGTGTCAACCACAACGGTGACCTACAGATGGCACTGGAGTTGATTGACGTTGCAGCCGACGCCGGCGCGGATTACGTTAAATTTCAAACCTTCCGAACAGAGGACCTTGTACAAAAAGACACCCGAAAAGCAGATTACCAAATTGACAATACGGGGAATGATGATTCTCAGTTCTCAATGCTCAAAAAGTTAGAAATACCGTTGGATTGGTATCCCCAATTAATCAAAAGATGTGAGCAACGAGCTATTCGGTTTCTATCCACGGGTTTCGACGAAAAAAGTATTGATCTACTTGACGAACTGAATTGCCCAATCTTTAAGGTGCCTTCAGGTGAAATCACGAATAAACCATACCTCGAACACATTTCAACTAAAGGAAAACCGGTAATCATTTCAACAGGGATGAGTGATCTTGAGGACATTCGTCTTGCGATGGAGACATTTTTGCAGGCCGGAATTGACCGAAGTAAGATTACTGTGCTGCATTGCACTACTCAATATCCGACACCATTCGAGGATGTAAACTTAAAGGCGATGCAAACCATTGCAGATACCTTTCAGGTGAATGTGGGATATTCTGACCATACCGAGAGCATCGAAGTGGCAATTGCCGCCGTAGCACTTGGAGCGACACTGATAGAAAAACATTTCACACTTGACAGATCTCTGCCCGGGCCCGATCATTTGGCCTCCCTTGAACCAAAAGAACTAAAATCTTTGGTACAGGCAATCCGAAACATACAGAAAGCTATTTCAGGTGACGGAAGGAAAGTTCCCTCTGATTCAGAGCTGAAGAACATTCAACCGGCGCGGAAAAGTATTCATTTGAGTATGGATGTTGCGCAAGGTACCGCACTCACAAGAGATCATTTGATCATGCTTCGACCGGGGAATGGAATTTCTCCTATGGAATATCCGCAAATTCTGGGTAAAAGAACTAAAATCGCGCTTCCTGCCGGAAGTATATTAAAAAAAGAAGACCTCGAATGAAAATAGGAATTCTTACCAGCTCAAGAGCCGATTTTGGCATCTATACCCCCTTGTTGAAGGAACTCACCAGAGATTCTTTTTTCACAGTGGATATCCTGGTGTTTGGATCGCATTTATCTGCAGAACATGGAATGACCGTTAAAGAGATCAGATCGTACTTTCCTGGGAACATCACAGAACTTAGAACACAAATTGACGGGACGGATGAACGTTCTGTAGCTTTTTCATATGCCGATACAGTGAGTGTATTTTCCAAGTACTGGGCTGACACCGACCATGATTTGATTTTGTGTCTGGGAGACCGTTACGAAATGAACGCTGCAGTCCAGGCAAGTATTCCTTACGGAATCAAACTCGGTCATTTTCACGGCGGAGAAAAAACACTTGGAGCATTTGACAATATTTACAGGCACCAGATCACGCTGGCAGCTACCTATCATTTTACCGCTACCGAGGAATTTTCTGCGTGTGTAAGAGAAAAACTGGATGACTCACATAAATATGTTTTTGCCGTCGGTTCATTGAGTTTGTCTGACCTTATGGATACACCCTTGCTTGGGAAAGATGAATTCCGACAGCGATACGAACTGCCGGACAAAGACCTTGTGCTGTGTACATTTCATCCGGAGACGATGAATAGCGAACTCAATCCGTATTTTTCCAAAGAAATGTATATAGCGCTCTCCTCGCTTTCTAAAGAAGTCCACTTGCTTGTGAGTATGCCCAACGCCGATACGCACGGAATGTTGTACAGAAGTCATCTTGAACAATTGAAGGCAGAGCGACCATCTTCAGTCACATTGGTAGAAAGTTTTGGAAAAGTAAATTATTTTTCTGCCATGAAACACAGTTTGCTCCTGCTCGGCAACTCCTCCAGCGGCATCATTGAGGCGGCTTCATTTGAGAAATACGCTGTCAATGTGGGTGACCGTCAAAAAGGACGCGTACAAAGCGGAAATGTGATTGATGTAGCCTTTGAGAGTGATAAGATTACAGATGCAGTCAATGCGTTTCTGCAAAATCCCAAAACATTTACCGGAGAAAATAAATATGTAAAACCAGATACCGTTTCCAACGTGATCGGAATATTAAAATCTATTGGCAATGGAGCATTTCAATAAATACCTGATGCATGCGAACCAGTCCATTCGTGAGGCGCTGATTCGACTGGACGAACTCGCGTCGGATGCTACAGTATTTCTTACAGACGAAAATGGATTTCTGAAAGGCTCTGTCACCGACGGCGATGTACGACGAGGGCTAATTCGCGGAATTTCTCCGGAAGAAAAAATAGAAACCATTGCGAATGCATCCCCAAAATTTCTGCGACGAGGTTCCAATGACATTGAAAAAATCATCGCATACAGAGAAAAGGAAATCAATATCATTCCTGTTTTAGAGAAAAACAACGACCGAATTCTGAGTGTCCTCAATCTCAAAAAACAACGATCTTATCTTCCCGTAGATGCCGTGATCATGGCAGGTGGAAAAGGCCAGCGTCTGATGCCTCTTACCGAAAACACACCAAAACCTCTCTTAAACGTTGGAGACACCCCGATCATCGAACGAAACATCGATAGACTGGCCTTATTCGGTATTGACGACATTACCATCTCCATAAATTATCTTGGAGACCAGATTGTCTCCTATTTTGGACAAGGCGAAAAGAAAGGAGTGAGAATTAACTACGTAGAAGAAAAACAACCTTTGGGTACTCTGGGTTCCGTTGGTTTGATCCAAGAATTCCACAACGATTATATCCTGGTGATGAATTCAGATCTTCTGACCAACATAGATTACGAGGCCTTTTTCCTGGATTTTATTCAATCTGAAGCAGAACTCTCGGTTCTATCCATACCATATACGGTCAATATTCCCTACGCCGTTATGGAAACGAATGATAAAAAAGTGTTAAGTCTCCGGGAAAAACCGAGTTACACCTATTACTCGAATGGAGGAATCTACCTGATGAAACGTGAGGTCCTTTCGATTTTGCCTCAGGATGTATTCTACAATGCGACAGATTTGATTGAGACATTAATTCACAGTGGCAAACACGTACACAGCTTTCCTTTGGTCGATTACTGGCTGGACATTGGAAATCATGATGACTTTGCAAAAGCACAACGTGACATTCAACACATTCGTTTTTAATGAACGTACTCGTCATCATACCGGCGCGCGGGGGATCCAAGGGCATTCCTGACAAGAATATTAGACTTCTAAATGGGAAACCGCTTATTACTTATTCCATCGAGGCAGCGCTTAAACTTTTTGAACCGGGACGCATCCTTGTTTCAACCGATTCAGAAAACATTCGAACCATTTCAGAAAAAAGTGGGCTGAACGTGCCTTTCTTAAGACCAGCTGAATTATCAACCGACACTGCCGGTTCCTATGAAGTGATCTTGCATGCTATGGAGATGGCGCAACAACAAGGAATAAACTTCGATACCGTAATTCTGCTGCAACCCACCTCGCCTTTCAGGACAAGTCAGCACATTCTGGAAGCCATGAAGCTGTATGATCCATCGCTCGATATGGTCGTTTCGGTGAAGGAAAGTGATGAAAACCCCTACTACTCACTTTTCGAGGAAAACAACACCGGTTTTCTGGAAAAATCCAAGAATGGTCACTTTTCGCGAAGGCAGGATTGTCCGAAAGTATACGCGTACAATGGAGCTATATATATCATGAACGCAAAAAGCCTGGAAAAGCACTCAATTGGCAACTTCAAAAACATTAGAAAATACGTAATGAATTCTGAGGATTCCATTGATATTGATACACCTCTCGACTGGAAACTTGCAGAATTGATTCTTACTGAAAAATCAACTGACCGATACTAGAGATCGGTCCCACTTTCTGACGATTGAGCGAATAAACTGTGCCGTATAGATCAACGTTAATATTTGCGTGACCGATAGGATCCAAAAGATTTGTATTAAGGACTCATCTCCTGTGCCCATCCAGAATGGAAGGACAGAAAAACAAATAATTTGAAGCAGACTTGATCCGAGTCCAATAAAGAAAAATCGCTTTTGCTCATTAAAAACAAGTGGCAAAAACGTAAAAGGAGAGGTAATAAAATTAAGCATTAGCCAGGGAGCCATGACCTCTGAGATACGACCACTTTGTGCCCAATTGCTACCGAAAACAAAAGCAAATATGGATTCACCCCAAAAAAAGATCACCATAAACGGCAAAACAGATAACCATGTGAGAATGAAAAAAGTTTTCTGTACAAACGGAAGCATGGGCTTATTTTGATTTTTTAACTCAGTCGCCTTGTTGTAAAACACCTGACCAATTGCGGCACCAATGAGCATGAGAGGCAGGCGAAGCATACGCAACGAGTGATCAAAAGAACCAAAAATCTCGGTGGAAAAATATTCTACCACAAGCATGGCTACAATGACATCCCTTGCTGCATCCGTTAGTGCATGAGGTAAATTTATGCGTGGAAAATCGATGTATGTTTTTGCAAGCACACGCATTTTTTTGGTTGATCTGCGATTCACTGCTAATTTGGCATTACTGAGAAAATCCTTTAAAAAGAAAATGCTCCCAATAGCAAGGGAAACAATAAATGAAAGAACTAAGGAGAAAACGTTTGGTGCAAAAAAACCAAAGCCCACGCGTAGGATGTTCATCACACCGGAATTGGCAATTTTCGAAAATGAAATATGTCTGAAAGCCTTTTTCCGAATTGCCCAGTTCGTTCCAAGATTAAAGAAAACCAGAAAAAAAGTTCCGGCTAAAACACATAATCCGATCACTACGGACGCAGTGTCGAGCTGATTCATAAGAATATAAACCAGCACTCCAAAAAAAGTTATCAGTGTTGTAACTAGTGCGATCCGTAAGGACATTCTGAATATCTGGAAGGAGTGATGATCAGATTTGGGCAAAGGTATCGATAGTTCATAGCGCGCCGTTGCCACCGTTGCAATGAACGTAACCACGCGGTAATATACGCTGAACTCTCCCATGACTTCGGGAGTGTATAAACGGGTTAAAATTGGAGCGAGAAATAAACCTATTGCCTGAGCGATAACCGTTCCTGAGGCAATTACCATGACCGATTTCGTAAAATCCGATCTGAAATTTATCCAGGCACTCATAGTTTCAGAAGCCATCCGAGGTATGACTCCATTCCTTTTGTGAAATAAGTAATCTCGGTATATCCCAATGTTTCAATCGTCTCAGACACATCTGCCAGGGAATGACGGATATCGCCTTTGCGCTCCGGACCATGAACAATGCGCGTGTCATTGTGAAAACGTCCATGACGCTTCAAAAATTCAGAAATTGAGGTCACCACTGAATTCAGTGTAAAATATTCGCCACAGGCCACATTGAACGCCCTGCCGAAGGCGGCATGCTGATTCGACGTCAAAGCCAGTATATTCGCATTTACGGCATTCCCCACATAGGTAAAATCCCTTGTTTGCTCACCATCTCCATGGATCACCAGTTCCTTTCCCTGAAGCATCAAATCGACAAATTTAGGGATGGCGGCGGCATATACTCCATTCGGATCTTGTTTTGGACCAAACACATTGAAATAGCGCAATCCAATGGTTTCCATTTCGTGAAGTCGGTGATAGACACCGGCATATTGTTCATTCAAACTTTTTGTTACCGCATAGGGACTTAACAATTTGCCCTCAGAACCAATGGTTTTTGGGGAAACAGTACTGTCACCATAGACCGAAGATGAACTGGCAAAAACAAACCGACGGATTCCTTCTTCCCTTGCCGCATCCAGCATATTCAAAAAACCTGTGGCATTTACAGAATGAGTATTGTGAGGATACGCAATCGATCTAGGAACAGAACCGAGGGCTGCCTGATGTGAAACAGCAGTCATTCCTTTTACAGCTTTTTGACATTCCTCAACAGAACGAATGTCACCCTGCATAAACTCAAAATTCGCATTTGATTTAAACTCCTCTAGATTGGAAAGGTTGCCCGTCTCCAGATTGTCGAAAACGCGCACGAAAGCCCCTTCTTCGAGCAAGGCCGCCACTAGGTTGGATCCGATAAATCCGGCACCACCAGTTACCAACACCCTCATTTCCCGGAGGCTCTTCATGGCTATTTGGCGTAATTCACAGAGCGTTTCTCTCTGATGACCGTAACCTTCACTTGACCTGGATACGTCATTTCGGTTTGAATTCGCTGCGAAATCGTAAAAGAAAGTTCATCAGCCTTGGCATCAGAAACTTTTTCACTCTCCACCAAAACTCGCAGTTCTCGTCCGGCTTGAATCGCATAGGCGCTGGAAACACCATCGTAAGACAGCGCAAGTGACTCAAGTTCCTTGATTCGTTTGATGTATGCCTCCACGATTTCACGACGCGCTCCAGGACGTGCACCTGAAACGGCATCACATACCTGTACAATCGGTGAAATAAGCGTGGTCATTTCAACTTCATCATGGTGCGCACCAATCGCATTGCAAACGTCCGGTTTCTCACCAAATTTTTCAGCGAGTTTCATTCCGAGAATGGCGTGCGGCAATTCCGGTTCTTCGTCCGGAACTTTACCAATATCGTGAAGTAAGCCGGCACGTTTAGCCAATTTAACATTCAATCCCAATTCAGCAGCCATGATAGCACACAAGTTTGCAACCTCACGCGAGTGCTGAAGCAAGTTCTGACCATATGACGAGCGGTATTTCATTCGACCGACCATTCGAGTCAATTCAGGATGCAAACCATGTATTCCGAGGTCCATGCATGTTCTGCGACCGGTTTCGGCGATTTCTTCCTCCAATTGTTTTCTTGTTTTTGCAACCACCTCCTCAATTCGTGCCGGGTGAATCCGTCCGTCAGAGACAAGCTGATGCAGCGCCAGTCGAGCAATCTCTCTGCGAACAGGATCAAAACAAGAAAGGATGATCGCTTCAGGAGTATCAT
>JBEGVI010000126.1:0-22913 GCA_041178485.1 Bacteroidota bacterium
ACACATAATCTGCGGCTTGCTCCTGAATGTTCCATTTGTCAAGTTGCACAGAATAAGTATATCCGAACCCAAAGAAATGCGAAGGTTTGATTTCTTTTTTATGCGAGAGATCGGCGATAACAACAGGAACGTTTTTCTCACCTATGTTGCCATAACCTACACTGTTCCTTCGTTCATAAGAGAAGGGATTGTACGAGAGGCTGTGCCCGGAGGGAATATCAATTGTTTTTCCAGTTTTGTAAAATTTGTTGCGCAGTTTGGCCGCAACGGGAATTTCTTTTTCAGGTTCTTCAGTAAGAGAAACCCGAATGGTGTCTCCCAAGCCATCCTCTAAAAGTGCCCCGATTCCAACAGCAGACTTTATGCGCCCATCTTCTCCGTCGCCTGCCTCTGTCACTCCCAAATGCAAAGGGTAGCAACGTCCGTGTTTTAATAGTGTCGCGGCAAGCATGCGATATGCCTGTACCATTACAAGTGCGTTGCTTGCCTTCATGGAAATCACCAGGTTGTAAAACGCATGTTTTTCACAGATACGAATAAACTCCATGGCGGATTCAACCATTCCCTGAGGGGTGTCGCCATAACGACTTAAAATACGGTCAGAAAGGGATCCGTGATTCGTTCCTATTCTCATGGCTGTGCCGTGCTCTTTGCACAACATTACGAGAGGCGTGAATTTTTCTTCAATTCGTTTCAGTTCTGCATCGTAGTCTTCATCCGTGTAGGTTAATTCTTCGAATTTCTTCTTGTCCGCATAGTTTCCGGGGTTGACACGTACTTTTTCAATGATTTTAGCAGCAATTTCAGCCGCATTCGGGGTGAAGTGAATATCCGCAACTAAAGGCGTGTTGTAGCCGCGCCGGACAAGCTCTTTTTTTATGTTTTCAAGGTTTTCTGCCTCTTTTTTACTCGGAGCAGTAAGTCTAACCAATTCGCAACCGGCATCAATCATGCGGATCGATTGCGCAACAGAGCCGTCTGTATCCATCGTGTCCACGGTAGTCATGGACTGAAGCCGAATGGCATTGTCACCCCCCATTTCCAACGCCCCGATTTTTACCGAAAGTGTAGGAAAACGCTCCCGTTTAAAAGGATTTATACAATAAGGGTCGTCTGTTTTTATGGGTATCATAGGCCAATAACTTCTTGTCAAACAAAGGTAAGTATTATAATGTTTATGGTTCATTCTGTGCACAATTGAACGCGTTCACGTTTATTGTGCTTTGGACAATGGAAAATAGACTACCTTTGTTGCACTATTATAATCAGAAGTAAATGACCTTTTCTACAGTTCGGTTTTCAAGAAACCACAACGAAGAATTCTATAAAGTTCTCAAACAACGTGTGAATGAGTACTTTAAACAAAATAATATCTCAAGGTACGCCAACGCTGCTATGGTTTTTAAAACTGTTTGTATGATGTTGTTGTATTTTCTTCCTTTCGCTGGTTTGTTTTTTATTCAGAATCAATGGCTATATCTCACGTGTTGGATTCTGATGGGATTTGGAATGGCCGGTCTTGGGCTTTCTGTTATGCACGATGCAAACCATGGCGCGTATTCCCGGAATGAAAATGTAAACAAATGGGTTGGGTACATACTTTTCTTCCTGGGAGGAAGTGACGTTAACTGGAGAATTCAGCACAATGTTTTACATCATACGTATACGAATGTTACAGGAATGGATGAGGACATCAATCCAGGAGCGGTTTTGCGCTTCTCTCCGCATGAAAAAAGACGTTGGATCCACCGTTTTCAACATTTTTATGCGTGGTTTTTCTATTCGCTTATGACTTTATTGTGGTTTATCTCGAAAGATTACAGACAAACCTATCGCTACGAAAAAATGGGATTAACGTCTACTCAAAAAACCACCTTGAGAAAACAGATCATTACATTGATCATTTCGAAATCGATGTATGCACTGATTACCATTGTTCTTCCACTTATGCTTAGTCCTTTTTCTTGGTGGATTACTATTGCAGGATTTTTAATGATGCATGCAATTGCGGGTTTAACCCTGGCGTGTATCTTCCAGCCCGCTCACGTGGTTCCAACTTCAGACTTCCCAATGCCTGATGATTCTGGAAATATCCATGCCGACTGGGCAGTGAGCCAGCTCTACAATACGGCAAATTTTGCTCCGGGAGCACGGTTGTTCTCCTGGTACGTGGGCGGCTTGAATTATCAGGTTGAGCACCATTTATTCCCAAACATTTGCCACATTCATTACCGCCAGCTTTCAAAGATTGTGAGTGAAACTGCGCATGAATTTAATCTCCCATACCATTCATACAGAACATTTTATGGTGCACTGAAAGCACATACGCAGTTTTTGTATCGTCTTGGTAAGTACGATGAGGCGGTTGCCATACATTAATTAAGATGCACCTCGAGACTGTTCGCAGTTATTGCTTATCGTTTCCACACGTAACTGAAGAATTTCCATTTGATCAATCCACACTTGCTTTTAAGGTAGGCGGTAAGATATTCGCGTTGGTAGATGTTGATGGATTTAATTTCTTGAATCTAAAATGCGACCCTCTTAAAGCCATTGAGCTAAGGGAACGTTATGAAGCAGTAAGGCCGGGGTATCACATGAATAAAAAACATTGGAACTCTGTATATATACATTCGGATCTACCAGAAAAACAGCTGATTGATTTAATATCCGACTCCTATAATCTCGTGTATTCTTCTTTACCAAAAAAGATAAAAAATGAGCTTGCGCTGGGATAAATACATCTGGGCGGTGCGCCTTGCAAAAACGAGATCTCAAGCTTCAGAATCTCTCTCAAAAGGAAAAATTAAGATAAACGGCAAGGAAACCAAACCTTCCAGAGAACCCCGAGTTGGAGATGTAATAAATATTCAAAGAAACGGAGCGGTTTTTACGTATAAAGTGATTCAGTTGCTAGAAAAACGTGTTGGACCTAAATTGGTGGCTGATTACCTAAATGACCTTACTTCTCCCGATGAGCTAAAAAAGTTTGAAGCCTATAACGCTGCCCAAAATGCATATAGGTCCTATGGAACGGGTAAACCTTCCAAAAAGGACCGAAGGGAAATAGACGACTTTTTGCAGGATTGGGAATAAATTTTTTGGAGGCGCTGTAACGATTCCCTCCTTTGTTAAATTTTTAATGGATTTAATGTAAATGAAAAAGGCTGCTCGAAGGAGCAGCCTTTTATTTTTAAAGAAGAATAATTATTTCTTTACTACGTTGAATTGAGCTGTTTTGCCATTTTCAAGGCTTACATTCACAACGTAAACACCAGCCTCGAGGGCTTCAATGTTAAGATTTGTTTTTCCGTTTACAAGTGTTACAGCAGAGGTAAGAACTTCTCTTCCTGCTACATCTGTCAAAGAAATCATCGCTGTGCCTTCACCTTCAACAGAAATTGAAAGATTGTCAACAGCAGGATTTGGATATGCAACCGCATTTACTACGTTTGATTCTGCAATGCTTGCAGATGCAGCATCAAATACACGGACTGCAAGCGCAGGAGCATTGTCAGAGCCAAAACCACCCGCTGAATAAGTTCCATCACTTTCAACAGGGAACAACGGCTGAAGGTAGCCATTCACATTTGTCGTGTAGTTGATCTGCGTATCATAGCGGAAGAATACATTAAGATTTACTGTCTGAGCACAAGCTAGGTAACGCTTGTTGTTTTCCAACACGTACGGTTCCTGGAATGCACCATAAACAATACTGTCTTGCAGGTCGGAAGGATAATAGTAATATCCGAAAGCAACAGGAGTCAACACGTTAAACGCAAGGTTTGCATCGTTTAGATCTACGAAGTTATCGCCCCACTCATATAAATTAAGTGCGATTTCTTCTCCTGTAAGGTCGATGCTGTCTGCTGCATTGGTAACAAGAGCAAAGTACAACCCTTGTACTCCTATTCTGCTCGCATTTGGATCCGAGATCACGTTACAGATAGAGAATGTAGCATTGTTTTCGTTTGGACGATACCCTCCAACTCCCGCAGGCAGGTTGTTTACTTCATTTAGGGAACTGTAAGAGAAGATCGTATCGTTGATAACGAAATCAGAACTAATCACGTTATCAGCGGGATAATCATCGTTTGCGGCATCGAGCCCGACAGTGTACGTGAGCGTATAACGACCAGGCGCATAAGATGGCAAGGAGAATGCCGGGAAGGCCTGAGCTTCACCTGGGTACAGGTACACACTGTCCGGTGATGCCAATGATGCAACCGTGATGGTCTGGTTGTACACTGCAACACCTGACGGGTCAGTTACTGTAGCGTTTACGCTGATGTTTGTTTGAGCAGAGGAACCATCATTAAACAATTGAGTTCCGATGTCAAAAGTGAATTCAGAACCATTTTGAGCAAGGAGTGCAGGCACACCTGTAGACTTTGAAATCAATGTTCCACCCGGGCGGATTGCCACATCGTTTGCAAAAACCCCTACTTTATTGCCAATGAATACATTTACAGTACCATTTTGCATTTCGTTTACCAGTGTTGCACCATCGAAAGAAGTAAGCATTACCACAGGAATGGTTACACTTGCTCCACTTGCTCCGGCTCCCATCTGAATAACTTCAGGATCCCGGTTGATGACAATGGCACCGATCGCTCCGGCAGTCTGTGCGTTAAGCGCCTTCTGACCAAACTCACAGGTGTTGCGGTAAATTACTGCAATTTTTCCTGTTAAATCATTGGTTAGCGGGTTACACCCTTCTTGGGAAACCGGATGACCTTGAGCATTGGTTCCGGCTGAACCATCCTCTACGAGCATTAAATCTCCTTGAACGAAGGTTCCAGGAATGTTGAAGTCAGGTGTTCCCCACCCCCCAGCCGGATCGGCCCAGGTGTGATCGTAACTACCTTGAATGGCTGCCGGGGAAATGCCCAGAACCACAGATTGTGCGTAGCTCACAACGCTAAACACAATCGCAGAAATGAAAAGTAACGTTTTCTTCATAAGTTTAAAATTTAATTGTCGTAAAATTAACACATTATTCATGTCTTTTCAAAAAAGACGAAATTGTATTTAATTCAGTTGGTTGAAAAAAAAATGCCACCAAACTGTGGCGGCATGGGTTAAAAGATTTTTACGCGACTTATTCTTCTGAGGAAATAGCGGCCATGAGAAATTCACGGTTCATGCGGGCAATATTTTCAAGCGATATACCTTTAGGACATTCTACCTCACACGCGCCAGTATTTGTACAGTTTCCGAATCCTTCTTCATCCATCTGACGAACCATGTTGAGCACGCGCTGTTTCGCTTCAACGCGGCCCTGTGGCAACAATGCATATTGTGAAACCTTGGCCCCAACGAAGAGCATCGCAGAACTGTTTTTACATGACGCCACACACGCTCCGCAACCGATACATGCAGCTGCTTCAAACGCCTTGTCCGCGTCACTTTTTGGAACAGGGATAGCGTTTGCGTCCATGGTTCTTCCTGAGGTATTAACAGAAACAAATCCGCCCGCCTGCTGAATGCGATCAAAGGCACTTCTGTCTACAACAAGATCTTTAATTACAGGAAATGCTTTTGCTCTCCATGGCTCAACATAGATAGTGTCGCCGTTTTTGAACGAGCGCATGTGCAACTGACAAGTAGTTACGCCTGTATCCGGACCATGTGCCCGTCCGTTGATGTACATGGAACAGCTACCACAAATCCCTTCTCGACAGTCATGGTCAAATGCAACAGGTTCTGTGCGCTCGTTGATCAACTGTTCGTTCAACTGATCCATCATTTCTAAAAAAGAACTGTCAGTTGAAACATTATCCAGTTTGTATGTTTCGATGGCCCCTTTGGAGTTGGCGTTTTTTTGCCTCCAAACTTTAAGGGTGATGTTTATGAATTTTGATGCCATTTCTTTGAATTTAATATTCGGGACGTGTTTTTTGGAATTTTATAGTTAACCACTCTGATCCTCAATACATATTATTTGTAATTTCTTGCTGCTATTTTAATGAATTCATAGTTTAAAGGCTCTTTGTGAAGCACTGCCTTATTGATATCCATTCCCTGATATTCCCATGCAGCCACAAACTTGAAATTTTCGTCATCGCGAAGTGTTTCTCCTTCTGAATCCTGGAATTCCTCCCGGAAGTGTCCACCGCAAGATTCATTTCTCTTCAATGCATCTATCGCCATCAACTGTCCTAATTCAAGGAAATCTGCTACGCGAAGTGCCTTTTCGAGCTCAGGATTAAGTTCATCCGCCGAACCTGGAACGAATACGTCTTTATAGAATTCTTCTCTCAAAGCTGCGATTTCCTGACTTGCCTGGATTAATCCCTGTTCATTTCGGCCCATACCCACCTTGTTCCACATGATGAGCCCAAGGCGTTTGTGGAAGTAATCTACTGACTTCGTTCCGTTGTTATTCAGGAATTTATGAATGGTTTCTTTTACCCTGTTTTCCGCCTCATCAAATTCAGGAGTGTTGGTTGGGATTTTACCAGTACGAATTTCGTTTGCAAGATAGTCCGACACAGTATATGGTAACACGAAATATCCATCAGCAAGACCCTGCATAAGGGCAGACGCACCAAGACGGTTTGCGCCGTGGTCGGAGAAATTTGCTTCACCGGCTACGAAACACCCCGGAATAGTAGATTGAAGATTGTAATCTACCCACACACCGCCCATTGTGTAGTGAACGGCAGGATAAATCTTCATAGGAGTTTCATATGGATTTTCGTCCGTAATTTTTTCATACATCTGAAAGAGGTTTCCGTATTTTTCCTCAACCCATTTCTTTCCTAATTCCAGTATCTTTTCATCGGAAGGATTGTGATCACCCTGTGCAAAAGCGGCTTGTTTTCCTTTTGAACGAATTTCTGAGGAGAAATCTAGGTAAACGCCCTCGTTTGTATCATTGGCTTCAATCCCATAACCGGCGTCACAACGTTCTTTAGCTGCTCTTGATGCCACGTCTCGAGGGACGAGATTTCCAAAAGCAGGATACCTTCTTTCCAGGAAGTAATCGCGGTCTTCTTCAGCTATTTGTGTTGGTTTTAAACGGCCTTCGCGAATGGCTTCTGCATCCTCTTTCTTCTTAGGAACCCAAATTCGACCAGAGTTACGAAGCGACTCCGACATCAAAGTCAACTTGGATTGATTGGTGCCATGAACAGGGATACATGTCGGGTGAATTTGCACAAAACATGGATTCGCAAAATACGCCCCTTGTTTATGGATCTTCCACGCAGCAGTGACGTTGCTGCCCATAGCATTGGTGGACAAGAAATAGACGTTGCCATACCCTCCGGATGCAATGATCACAGCATGTGCAGAATGGCGTTCTATTTCCCCTGTAACTAAATTTCGGGCAATAATTCCTCGCGCCTTTCCGTCGACTTTTACAATGTCAAGCATCTCGTGTCGATTGAACATTTCTACCCGGCCTAAACCAATCTGACGAGAAAGTGCTGAATACGCTCCAAGCAATAACTGCTGTCCTGTCTGACCAGCCGCGTAAAATGTCCGCTGAACCTGAGTTCCTCCAAACGATCGGTTATCAAGAAGTCCCCCATACTCTCGAGCGAAAGGCACGCCTTGAGCGACACATTGATCAATAATGTTGCCTGATACTTCGGCTAAGCGGTGTACGTTTGCCTCACGTGCTCGATAATCTCCACCCTTGATCGTATCGTAAAACAGGCGATAAATAGAGTCGCCGTCGTTCTGGTAGTTTTTAGCGGCGTTGATTCCACCTTGGGCCGCAATGGAATGTGCTCTTCTTGGTGAGTCCTGAAAGCAAAACGCCTTTACGTTGTAGCCCATCTCGCCAAATGAGGCAGCGGCAGATGCTCCCGCCAAACCTGTTCCGACAACGATAATATCAATTTTAGGCCGGTTGTTTGGAGCAACCAGTTTAAGGTGGTTCTTGTAATCAGTCCACTTCTGTGAAATGTGACCTTCAGGTATTTTAGAATCTAACTTTGACATAGTTGAAGAAGATTAATTCTATTGACTAAGGGAAATAAATGAGTATTGGGATAATCGCAAAAGCAGCAGGGACGATGATTGCAAATGCTTTTCCAGTTAGTTTTATAAGAGGAGTATAGCGCCTGTGATTTATCCCAAGTGACTGAAAAGCGGAGGCAAAACCGTGCATCAGGTGAAACGAAAGAACCGCCATAGATAGCACGTAAAGAATCACTGCAAGAAGTGCGTTTTCATTGGTTTTAGCACCGTCAATGCTTTTTCCAAAGAAGGCCATAACAATCTTATGTAAATCCTTGTATCCTTCGGCACGCTGTAGGCCTGAGTTTTTATCTATGAAAATGGTGTTGTTTTTAATGTCTACAACTTTGATTTCTAGATTCGTTTGAGGGTCTATATACGAATAAGGCATGTAGTCGCCCTTGGTTGTTAAGGCAAAATTAACTTTAACAGATTGTTTGGTGATTTCTCCAGTCATAGGATTTTGACCTTCTTCAACAATTTCCTTTGTCTTCGTGTACAGCGGCACTTCTTCTGTAACTTTCATTTTCCACCAGAAATTAGCCATGTGAATGACAATAAACACAAGTATTGCGGTACCTAAAACAGCCATTTGTCTTGCGGCAGATGATGAATTGGCTGAAGGATTGTTGTACGCATATTTTACCGGTCGAGCTTTTCTGTTTTGAAGCGCAAGCATCAATCCATCCACTGCATGAAACAGGATGGAAATATAGGTAGCGTAAGACAATACTTTAATGAAAATATTGTGTGTCATAAAGTAAGCATACTCATTGAATGCCCTTCGCCCTTCTTCTCCGGTTTTGAGAACTAACTGTAGGTTACCAAGAAGGTGACCAACCAGAAAAAGGCAGAGGAACAATCCTGTAACGGCCATCCAATATTTTTTGGCAATGGATGAAGATAAAATAGCAGATTTACTCATGATACGTTTTCTAAAACAACACAAATTTAACACATACAACAATTTTCAAAGGGATAGGTTCTTATTTAGATTCATTATACATAAATCTTATTTTTAGGTCTGAGTTATAAACCTCTTCGTTGTCAGTTCTATGAAAAATCTCGAACATGAAATTAGTGGCGTTTATATTTTTATTTTTCTCAATTACATGTTTCTCTCAGGAAGATGAACATTTGAAAGGATCCGCAAATCAACTTGAATCCAATGGCATTTATTCGGCAAACAACTTGGCTGGTGTCTTGAAAGTGGAAGTATTTCCCAATCCAACCGAGGGAGACCTCAGTATATCAGCCGCAGAAGGTTCAACTGTAACGGTTTACAGTTCTTCCGGAATTTATGTTGGCACCTGGAGCGTTGGGCCTGAAGGAAAGGTATTTTTAAAAGACCTTTCTCAGGGAACATATATCTGTTCGGTTTTGACAGGAATGGAAAAGTCAGTAAAAAAGTTTGTTGTTCTATAACCAATCTAAGACACATTCCTTGTCAGTAACGGAAAGCCGACAATTACGACCAAGAATTAAAGAACGGTTATCGTCTATGTGCCCTGCGGGGAAATTAAAAGCAACAGGAATGTTTCGGTAGGCAAGTTGCTCCCGAATGATTTCTTCCACAGTTTTGCCAAACGGCACATCTGTATCTTCAAGGTCGGTCATTCCGCCGACGACCAGGCCTGAGATGTGTTCAAATACACCGCATTTTTTGAAGGCATACAGCATTCGGTCGATATGATAGATGTGTTCAGCAAGGTCTTCTATGAAGAGTATTTTTCCGGAATAATCAATTTGATCATCTGTACCAAGTAAACTGTACAAAATGCTCATGTTCCCACCGACAAGTTCGCCTTCTGAACTTCCATTTTTGTTTTCTTTATGGGGTGGAAATTCAATCGAATAGTTTTTTCCGCTGATGGCATCTAACATCGTTTCAAGCGCGCGGGTTGAGTTTTTTGGAAAGTTCAACACCATTGTTCCATGAATGCTTTGGATTCCAAAACGCTGCAATCTCTGGTGAAAGACAGTAATATCACTGAAGCCGATCAGCCATTTGGGTTGGCGCAACATTCCAGCCCATTCCAAAGAATCCACGATGCGAACACAGCCGTATCCACCGCGCGCGCACAGGATTGCTTTGACTTCCTCATGGTCAAGGCCGAATTGCATGTCTTGCCTGCGCTCTTCGTCGGTCCCCGAAAAATAATGGGATCGCCCGCCACAATAGTTGGAAAGCATCACCCGAAACCCCTTTTTTTGAAGAAAATCCACGGCAAAATCCAGGTATTCAGCCTCGATAGCCTTGGCCGGCGCGGTGATGTAGATAAGGTCGCCCTGTTTGAGCGCTTCGGGAGCTGTAGACATACCTTCTTTTTATCAAATTTAGATAAACTTTCTCAGAGTCTTTCAAACGAGTAACTTTGTTAAAACGAATTGAATGATCTCCCCATACAATGATGAATATTTCATGCGGCAGGCCCTGATGGAGGCACAGAAGGCATTTGAGTTGGATGAGGTTCCGGTGGGTGCAGTGATCGTTGCAAATAACCAGATAATAGCACGAACACATAATTTTACAGAACGATTGAATGATGTTACGGCTCACGCAGAGATTCAGGCAATTACTGCCGCGTCGGAATATATAGGCGGCAAATATTTGAAAGGATGCACCCTTTATGTCACGCTTGAACCATGTGTGATGTGCGCCGGTGCACTTTACTGGTCCCAGATTGATAAGGTGGTTTTCGGTACACGTGATGAAAAACGAGGCGCGGGTAAGTTTCAGGAGAGAATTTATCACCCGAGGACACTGGTAACGAATGGTGTTTTAGAAAAAGAGTGTGCCGAATTACTGATTTCCTTCTTTGAGAAGAAAAGGAAATAAGTCCCCTCAATTATTTTTTTCATAGAGTGCAAACCCAGCGTTTTGCCATATTTTTTCATAATCGGTGTTTTCGTTTATATCCTTAGAAAGTTTTGCACTATAAATTTCCGAATTTCCCGGATCAGTGCTTAAAAGGATATAATGAGCCATTTTTTTCGATAATTCCGCCGCCGAATCATTCTGTTCAATTGGCATCCCTGGGTTTCCAGAGTAATAATGAAGTGCCCAAGGTTTTGCGAAACCAACAATTTCTCGTGATTCAGCATGCGCTTTCAGGTACACGAATGCTTCCTTTGCATCCTTATGTTGTGGTCCGTATGAGGGCGAATGCGATGTGTGCAACAAAGACAAAAAATTATTCCAGTTACTCAACAGCAGTGCTGTGAAAAAACAAATTGAAAGAATGAACTTTGAAGACCGTATTACAGGGCTGATTGCCATAACCCCCTCCATAAGATAAAGCAATAAAATGGGCACGAGCGGAAGCAAAAAGCGTATCCCACTGTTTTGATATGGATAACACACCAATGCTGCAAGATATGCAATTAAAAAAAGGTCTTCGATTCGGATCTGTTTTCTGAGCCGAACAACTATTCCAACTACAATTAAAACAGGAACAACAATCTTCAGTATAAGATTTGCCCACCACCAGATTTCTTGCTCAAAAAAATAGGTAAGCGAAAGGTAATAAAGGTGAATGTTTTTCAATATGCTGCTGCTTAAATCCGCGCTTACATAAATTGGCTTGTACCAAAAGAGTCCTTCAAGAGTAGGTTTGTGAAGCACAATCCCTTGTATGCTGAAATAGGTAAGTAGCGGAATACTTATTGCGCTTAAAAAGGGTAGGTAGTTTTTTTGCTTTTCCGAGCGGATCCATAAATAAAGAGCATGAAGCACAACCACACAATAAAGTGATAGTCCAACCAGCGCGATGGACAGTGTAACCCCACATAATATCCCAAGCAAAACCCGGTAAATCATTTGTGTTTTTTGGAAAAGAATAAAAGAGCCATACAGAACAGCCATGAAAGGAAAGACAGTTAGAATTTCTGTTTTTAATTGAAGGACCTGGTAGTTGTATACAAAAACAAGTACTAAAAGAACAGAGAGAAGTAAAGGTGTGCCCGACGGAAGACGCTCAAGGAAGAATCTGTGAAGAACCATTCCAAGGCACATCAGGCTGATAGAAACCAACAACAGATAGCCTTGAATTGTGGCCCCAAAAGCTAACAAGGGGCTTAGTAAAAGCGAAAAACCTTCTCCGCGACTAGGTGGAGCATATCCTTGGGCATCCACCACATCAATGGATTGAAAATCAGCATTTACGAAATCTCTTGCCTGGTCAAGGTACTGACTAAAATCATCCCCCCAATCGTGTTTGTTGTTAATTAATATGAGGCTCAAAGGAAAAAGGAGAAGAATCAAGAGCACGGTTGTAAACATCGTTTTTCGCTCGACGAACTGCTCCTTTACTGACCTCTTCCGACTTATTTCCATAAAGTATCCAAGTCAAAGGTGGCGATGATTTTTTTGTTTTCTCTCGAAATGATATTCAACTTATGAAGGGTGTTGATTTCATTGCATAAACAACGAAGGTGATACCATCCTTTTTTTTCATGGGCAATCAACGTACAACCCACACCACTGATAATTATTTCAGAAGATGATTTTCCATTTACACGCACGGTAAATACTGCTTCCTCTGAGCACTTTAGTTTTTTCATGTTTTTGCTAACCAGGGTGAGTTCCGCCTCGTCCTCAAGACTGAATTCCCGGGCTAGAATTGTTTCATGTGGGTTGATGCTCCCGCACGAGGCAAACAGGAAAAAAAAGATAATGATTCGCATGTCGGTTATTTATTCAACATTGTAGATCTTTTTTACCGAACCATCGCTATACTGATAGAGAAGCAACGTGTTTGTTTTTATCGATGTTTCTCTTCCGGTCAAGTCAACAATGCGGAGCAGTTTGGGCTTATTGTTGGACTGTTCACTGAGCGCAAGATTAGGACTGTATTTCCAGGTTTCTTTAAGCCGCTGGTTGCCTTCGTCTATCCCGGTCGAATAGTAAAACACATCATTACTGACGATGGACATTCCTCCTCTACGGCCTATGGCAGGAATACCAGGCAGAGCATTCCAACTGTTTTGCGACGGGCTATAATTCCAGAGATCATTGAATGAGTTGCCCAAGCTATCAATTCCAAAACCCACAAAGAGTGAATTATTCAGTGTTTTCATGCATGCGTGAGATCGGCCCAAAGCTGGAAATGTAGAAAGCTGAGTCCATGTATCGGTGAGCGGCACGTATTGGTACAAATCATTTAAGAAAAGACCGTTTTCATCTCGTCCAAAAAGCAAATATCCCATCCCATTCAATTCTGTTGCAGAGGCACGCCAGCACTTTCCGAACGGAAGATCGGCCTTTTGTTCCCATGTGTTTGATCCGGGCACATAACACCAGACCTCACTTATTGCCTGGCTGGAACTTGATTTTCCACCAATAATATATACAGAATCGTTGATCACAAAAGAACTCGATCCACTTCTTCCAAATGAAGGTATAGAAACGCGTGCGGACCAACTGTTTAGCAAAGGATCAAAACACCACAGATCGTTCAGGAAGGAACTTCCGTTATATCCCCCAAACACGTAACCCTTTCCGCCAACACTAAATCCACTGGCATACTGACGTCCCTGATCTGTTGGCAACGATGCCGCGATGAACCAATTTTCTGTCAAAAGATCGAGTCCATAAAAATCCACTTCATTCGACCACCAGGGTGTCAGTCCGGTTCCAAAATACGCGGTATCGCCAATAACGAAAGCTGCGCCGTCATCCCGCTCTGTCCCGGGGAAATCTGCAATCTGTTGCCAGTTTTGAGCATACATTTCAAAAGATGCCACCAGAAGAACGAAATAAACAAAAAGCTTCATCGAGGTATAAACGCGTTTTTATTCATTGAATTGAGCATGACCGAAAAATTAAGACGTAGTTTCTGGTATTAAGAGATAATGGAGTCTAAAATTATGGGCCATACTCCACGACCTACATCCAGGTTGTGCCTTCTTTCGAGTCTTTGACAGTAATTCCGGCAGCTGCCAATCCGTCACGGATCTTGTCAGAGGTTGTCCAGTCTTTGTTGGTTCGGGCTTGTTGGCGCAATTCCAGGACAAGGTCCATGACCGGTGCTAATTTGGAATCGCTTTTGGAAACCCCAGTTTGCAAGCCGAGAACATCCGCTACGAAGGCGGACATTTCCTTTTTCAATAGCTCACGATCGACGGGGGAAATGGCTTCTTTTCCGTCATTCACCAAGTTGATGCGACGCACCGCCTCGAACAAATTAGCGATTAATGTGGGCGCATTGAAATCGTCATCCATGGCTGAATAGAAGGAGTCTACAACCACCTGTACATTAAATGTGGATTCATCGGAGGTGTTCAATTTGTCTATCAACATCATCGCATCCGATAAGCGGGTATATCCTTTCTCTGCGGCGTCCAAAGAGTCCTGTGTCAGATCAAGCGTACTGCGGTAGTGCGCCTGCATCATACAAAAACGAATGACATTCGGACTGTAAGGTTTATCGAAAAGTCCGGTGGTTCCCTCGACGATTTCTTTTGGTAAAAAGTAATTTCCGAATGATTTGCTCATCTTCTGCCCGTTGACGTTCAGCATGTTTGCATGCATCCAGTATTTGGCAGGATTACACCCGAGTGAACCGCAACTTTGGGCGATTTCATCTTCGTGATGCGGAAACTTCAGATCCATTCCGCCGCCGTGAATGTCAAAATGTGAACCAAGGTATTTGGTGCTCATCGCTGTGCATTCGATGTGCCAGCCGGGGTTTCCATCTCCCCAGGGAGAGCGCCAGATTTGCATGTCTTCCGGATGCGCCTTTTTCCACAATGCAAAATCGGCAAAAAAGCGCTTCTCGTCTTGTGCGTTTAAGGCGCGCGTTTCTTCGGCCAGTTCGTCTATTTTTCGCCCGCTCAATATACCGTATTCATAGTGCTCACTGTATTTTCTGACATCAAAATAGACGGAACCATTCACCACATACCCAAAACCCTTCTCGAGAATTTGTTCGATCAGTACGATTTGCTCTTGAATATGGCCGGTAGCTGTGGGCTCGATTGCGGGAGGCAACATGTTATACAGGCGCTGCAATTCCTGAAATTTTACATTGTATTTATAAACGATCTCAAGCGACTGAACTTGTTCCAGCCTTGCTGCAGAACCGATGCTGTCGACTGCTTCGCCCAGGCTGTTCGTAATGTGTCCCGCATCCGTGATGTTGCGCACATATTTCACTTTGTAATCCAGCATCAACAAATAGCGGTAGATCATGTCAAAGTTTATGAACGTACGCATATTGCCCATGTGTGGTTCACTGTACAGTGTTGGCCCACACACATACATTCCTACGCGACTGGAATGGATCGGTTCGAACTTTTCTTTTTGGCCGGTAAGGCTGTTGTAGATCTGAAGGGTTCCTTGACGTGTGCTCATTTTTACTGTATGCGTTCTTGTTGATGAATCAATGTATTCATCTGAATTTGTTTCATTACCCCATCCCAAAGCTGTATTCTTTTTTCAATTGCTTTTAGTGCAATCTCGGCACATTCTGACCATTTTTTCTCGTCCTCTCCACACAATTCATTGACCATATTCAAAGAAATGGGGCCATGCTCGTCTCCATCAATTTCAATGTGACGTTGTAAATAGTATTTCAGTTTATCAAGAGAGGTGTTTGAGTTTTGTTCTATTTCCTTTACGATTTCTATAAACATCTCCGGGATGATGTCTTCCCTCCCAAACGTGAATACTGAAGTAATCAGATGCAGTTTTTCGCTATGAATTACCTCAAAGGTGAAATCCACAAAATCTTTGGTTTCCTGAGAAATTTGCAGGTCATTCAGGTTATTCAGATCTCCGGACGCGACAAAATCTTCTATAAGACTTGTATTTGCACCCAGTTCTCTCATTGCCTGAAGATATAATTCATAGTGGCTTGCAGGAACACCCTCCCGGTCCAGATCACTCTCTTCACCCAGAACGATCTCATTAATAAAACGTCTGGTTTTCGGACTTCCCTTTGGAACCCAGGGGACATTCGTACACGTTAGTCCCTGTTGAAGAGATTTTAATAAACTCATGAAGTCCCAAACGGCAAACACGTGTTGTTCCATGAAAATTCGCATTGCCTCAACAGAGTTGAGTTCTTCATATAAGGGGTGACTCAAGAGTTTTTCCCTGGCTGAAGCGAGCTCTTTTTCGAGTTTATGTAGGCGAACATTCATTTTTTCAATGTAATTCCCAGTTCGTTTAATTGCTCTTCATTTAGTGGTGATGGCGCGTCGATCATCGTATCCCTTCCGCTGTTGTTTTTTGGGAAGGCGATATAGTCGCGTATGGATTCAGAACCCCCCATTGTTGCCACAAGGCGGTCTAACCCAAAGGCCAATCCACCGTGTGGCGGAGCCCCATACTCAAAAGCACTCATCAGAAATCCGAATTGTGCCTGCGCTTCTTCTTTTGTAAATCCTAGCAGGTCGAACATGCGCGATTGCAATTCACGGTCATGGATCCGGATCGAACCGCCACCGAGTTCAACACCATTCATCGCCAGATCATAGGCATTTGCGCGAACTTTTCCCGGCTCAGTGTTGATAAGGTGCATATCCTCCGGCTTGGGTGAGGTGAAGGGATGATGCATGGCATGATAGCGCCCGCTTTCTTCATCCCACTCTAACAAAGGAAAATCGAGTACCCACAGAGGCTTGAAGATATTTGGGTTTCGAAGCCCCAATTCATTCCCCATGTGCAGACGCAGCTCGTTCATTTGCTTGCGCGTCTTGTCTAGTTCACCACTCAATACGAGTAACAGGTCACCAGGTTTGGCATTGGCCTTGGCTGCCCATTGTGCAAGATTTTCCTGCGAGTAGAATTTATCAACGGAGGATTTATACGTCCCATCGGCATTGCATCGGACGTAGACCAACCCTTTC
Organism: Bacteroidota bacterium; assembly: GCA_041178485.1. Classification (GTDB taxonomy): domain Bacteria; phylum Bacteroidota; class Bacteroidia; order Flavobacteriales_D; family Crocinitomicaceae; genus M0103. Next base: position 16,825 of record JBEGVI010000126.1, read on the forward strand.
GCCCCAATCTGCGGGCGCTTTACCCACTCCGTCAGTTCATCGATCTGTTTTCTGGTGTATTCAACACAGTCTTCTGCATTGATCCCAATGACAGCCTCTGCGCTGTCAAAAATGGCAAATCCTTTTCCTTTAGCCACCTCGTTCAGGTCTGTAAACTCCATTCCAAAGCGGATGTCCGGCTTGTCAGAACCATAACGCGCCATGGCTTCGGCATACTCCATTCTTGGGAAAGGTTCGTTGAATTCAACACCCCGGACTGTTTTAAATAAATGGCGGATCAGCCCTTCAAATGTATTTAGAATATCGTCCTGCTCTACAAATGCCATCTCACAATCGATCTGTGTAAATTCCGGCTGTCTATCGGCACGCAAATCTTCGTCCCTGAAACATTTAACGATTTGGTAGTACCTGTCGAAACCTGAAACCATCAATAGCTGTTTGAAGGTCTGTGGCGACTGGGGCAATGCATAGAATTGACCTTCGTTCATTCTGCTGGGAACGACAAAGTCACGCGCTCCTTCAGGAGTAGATTTGATCAAAACAGGTGTTTCCACATCCAGGAAATTCTGTGCGTTCAGGTAAACACGTGTTTCAAGTGCAACCTTGTTTCGGAGCATTAATTTTTGTTGTACAGGATTTCTTCTCAGGTCGAGATAGCGGTACTGCATGCGCAATTCATCTCCACCATCGGTATCGTCTTCGATTGTGAATGGAGGAAGCTTCGCGCTATTTAAAATGGTTAGTTTTTCCATTTTGATTTCGATCTCACCTGTGGGGATGTTCTTATTCTTGCTGGACCGCTCGATTACTTTTCCGGTTGCCTGAATCACAAATTCACGGCCTAATTTTCGCGCCTGCTCGCATAAAGGCGCATTGTCCTCCACGTTGAATGCCAACTGTGTGATGCCATACCGGTCACGCAGATCAATGAATGTCATGCCTCCCAGATCTCTAGAGCGCTGCACCCATCCGGCAAGTGTAACGGTTAATCCAATTTGTAATGGGCGCAATTCGCCACAAGTATGACTTCTGTACATGTGTGTTGACTAAAGTGGAATGTTTCCGTGTTTTTTATAAGGCAAAGTTTCAGCTTTATTTTCCAGCATTTTGAATGCAGCGATCACTTTTGACCTGGTCTCCTGAGGAAGAATAACGTCATCCACGATTCCTCTTTCTGCAGCCCGGTAAGGATTAGCAAACAATTCAGCATATTCTGTTTCTTTTTCCTTCCATTTCGCTTCCTGATCTTCCGCCTCAGATATTTCGCGTTTAAAAATGATCTCCGCAGCACCTTTGGCACCCATTACAGCGATTTCTGCTGTCGGCCAGGCGTAATTCATGTCAGCACCAATGTTCTTGGAGTTCATTACGTCAAATGCCCCACCGTATGCTTTGCGTGTGATTACGGTAATTCTTGGAACGGTAGCCTCAGAGAAGGCATACAATAATTTTGCACCGTGTGTAATTATGCCACGCCATTCCTGGTCCGTTCCAGGCAGGAATCCCGGAACATCTTCGAAAACAAGCAGAGGGATGTTAAAAGAGTCACAGAATCGCACGAAACGCGCTCCTTTTCTGGAGGCATCAATGTCCAGTACTCCTGCAAGCGCAGAGGGTTGATTGGCTACCACTCCGATAGTACGTCCTTCCACACGGGCAAAACCAACCACAATATTCTTTGCAAAATCTTCTTGTACTTCACGGAAACTTTCGTCATCGATCACACATTCGATCACTTTGCGAATGTCATAAGGGATGTTAACGTTTTCCGGTAAAATATTCTTGATGGTCTCCAATTTGGCTTCCGTAAATGAATATTGCGTAGGCTGCGGCGGCAATTCCCGAGCATTTTGTGGGAAATAGGTCACCAGGTCTCTTACTTTTTTCAGGCATTCTACATCATTGGACGCCGTAAAATGATTCACTCCTGACTTTTCTGCGTGCGTCTTGGCGCCACCCAATTCTTCAGAGCTCACCTCCTCATGCGTAACTGTTTTCACGACATTGGGACCGGTAACGAACATGTAGGACGTGTCTTCAACCATAAATATGAAATCAGTAAGTGCAGGAGAATATACCGCCCCACCGGCACACGGACCCATAATTACAGAGATTTGAGGAATGACCCCAGACGCTCTCGTGTTACGGTAAAAAATATCAGCATATCCTGCCAGTGAAACAACCCCTTCCTGAATTCTTGCTCCTCCGGAATCATTCAACCCTATAAGAGGAGCCCCGTTTTTCATAGCGAGATCCATCACACGGCAAATCTTTGCCGCATGTGTTTCAGAAAGTGACCCCCCAAGCACGGTAAAATCTTGAGAAAAAACATATACAAGGCGCCCGTGAATTGTTCCAAAACCCGTTACTACTCCATCTCCGGAAAAATGTTGTTTATCCAATCCAAAGGTCGTTGCCCGATGCTCAACAAATTGTCCGATTTCCTGAAAAGAATCTTCGTCCAGCAGCAATGTTATGCGTTCTCTGGCGGTTAATTTTCCCTGCTGATGTTGTTTTTGAATGCGTTGTTCGCCGCCACCAAGAAGTGAAGACTGACGCTTGTTTGTTAAGGTTTCGTTCTTGCTCATTCGATAGAGATCACTGAATCGGAACAAAGATAATGCTATAATCCAATCGAAAATTATGAATTCTTAGGGGTCGTTGAATTGAATTTCATGTAACTTTGGCCAAACTAAAATTTATCGTTTATGAAAAATCTTTTGAATCGCACATTTTTAGCGTTAATTACGTTAACGCTTGTGCTTGTTTCTTGTGGTAAGTACGAGGAGGGTCCGGGCCTTTCACTTCTTTCCAAGAAAATGCGTCTTACGGGTACTTGGGCTCCATCTGAGTATGTTGATGCCAATGGAAACGTGACTACCCTTGATTCAAGCATGGGAACCGTAACGTATGAAAACGACGGAACAGTAACTTCATCTTATACGTTTCTTGGTCAAACGATCACAGCAACAGGAACCTGGGAATTTAACAGTGATAAAACAGCTGTCGTTACAACAGTAAACAGCCAGACCAGCACTTCTGATCCGATCAACCGTCTTTCGAACAAAGACCTTTGGTTCAAGGATGCAGACGGCAGCGTGTATAAATACGTGAAACAATAAGACGCACGTTCTTGAAATATAAATTAAAGCGACTCTCGGGTCGCTTTTTTTGTGCCTAATTAACGCTTGTTTTTTCTGTAGAATTTCTTTTTCGGCCTACGAGACTCAGGAAGTTTCCATTCGGGTCCGGCACCTAAATTCTCTGGCAGCGGCATTCTCGGAATGGTATTTTCGATCAGCGTTTCAATTTCGGCAATCTTCTTCATGTCCTTTTCGTTGACCAGAGTGACGGCCTCTCCTTTCGTGTTTGCCCGAGCCGTACGGCCCACACGATGAACGTAATCTTCAGCGTCAAAAGGCGTATCAAAATTGATGACCATGTTTATCTCTTTGATATCAATGCCCCGGCTCATCACGTCGGTCGCCACCAGTATGCGTATTCTGCGTGAACGAAATCCACGAAGAAGCTCCTCACGCTGCTCCTGGTCCAGATTCGACGAAAATCCATATGCTTTAAATCCCGAACGACGTAACGATTGTACGATCTCTGAGACGCGGCTCTTGGAGGATGTAAAAATGATAATGCTCGAATAATGCTCACGCTCTTTCAGCATGTGCGCAATCATGGGAATCTTTTGATTGTCGAAAGTGAGGGCTACATACTGCGATACGCCAGCTGCAGGTTTGGAAATTGAAAGTGCTACTTCCGCAGGATTCACCATTATTCGCTTTGCCAATTCCCGGATCTTTGAAGGCATCGTCGCACTGAACATAAGTGTTTGTCGTTGCTTTGGCATTTCGCCAATGATTCTCAAGATATCATCCGAAAACCCCATGTCGAGCATTTTATCGGCTTCATCGAGTACAAGGTGCTTCAGTTGCGAAAAATTTACATATCCCTGAGCGATGTGAGAAAGCAATTTTCCCGGGGTGGCGACTACAATGTCCACGCCTTCTTTTAACATCATGCGCTGTTCGTCCCAGTCTTTTCCGGACCCTCCTCCATACAATGCGAGAGAACTGACAGAGAGAAAATAGGATAAGCCCTGTATTTCCTGGTCTATTTGTAAGGCCAATTCTCGGGTCGGAACAACGATCAATGTATTGATAGAAGTGTCCTCTTTTCCGGAAATCTTATGTAGGATTGGTAAAATGAACGCGGCTGTTTTTCCTGTTCCCGTCTGGGCGCAAGCGATCAAATCCCGGCCTTCTAAAATGTGAGGAATGGCCAGTTCCTGAATGGGTGTTGCCTTTTCAAATCCCATGTGGTCGATCGCCTCAAGCACCGCATCCGTTAATCCGAGTTCTGTAAACTTCATTGCTGTCAAAAGTACGCAATTCGTCAGTTTTTATCGATCTTTGAAGGCATTATGGAATATTTCGTGACGTATGTTCAACAATTAACCCTGATTGGTCAGCTGGAACTTGTGGGGGTGTTGTTTGCGTCAGTCTATTTGATTTTGATTTCTTTTAAAAGCAAGTGGGGATGGTTGTTCTCCACGATGAGCTCATTGACACTCATTTATGCAGTGTATTTGTCGAGGCTGTACTTCGATGTTGTGCTGCATTCGTTTTTTATCATTACTTCTCTCTATGGCTGGTACCAATGGTCGGACGACCAAAGCCTTCCAAGTAAGGGCATAACCAAATGGCCCTTAAAAATCCATGGGATAGCCATAGCAATTTGTCTTGTCATTTCTATGATAATGGGATATGCATTTGACAGGTACACGCAGCAGGTAAGTTCATATATGAATGCGTTCACAACAGTGTTCAGTATGTTCGCGACATTTCTTGTGGCAAGAAAAATTCTTGAGAATTGGTATTATTGGTTTGTGATAAACATTGTATCAGTGTTCCTGTATTACAACACTGAATTGCCCCTAATGTCGTTTATGTATCTCTTTTATATTGTACTATCAATCTACGGATACTTCAACTGGAAGAAAATTCACGCAAATCCATGATTCGAATTGCCATTACAGGTCCGGAGAGCAGCGGAAAAACAACACTGGCCATCGACCTCAGTAAAGAGCTGAACGCAAATTACGCCCAAGAATACGCAAGAGAATATCTGGATAAAAGAGGCGGAGCATATTCCTTATCAGACTTGGATAACATAGCATTGGGCCAGTTGAACCTATGGAGTATCAGCGCCCCCATTCTAATTGCCGATACCGAAATTACCGTCCTGAAAATCTGGTCAGAAGACAAATTTGGAGCCTTGAGTGAACTTATTGAACAAATCTATAGTGACCAGCACTTTGATCATTATTTTCTTTGTTCACCGGACATACCTTGGGAGCCAGACCCGCTCCGTGAAGATCCTGACCGTAGACAATACCTTTTTGAATGTTATGAAAAAGAACTGCTTACGTACAACAGACCGTATACTATAATTACGGGCAGCAAAGAGGAAAGAACAAAAAAATGCATTCAACAGCTTCAAAAGTTGAAATTGATCTGAACAGTCTTTAATTTTGTGTCGTCTCTAAGGGGTGTCCGATATGGACTGAGATCATACCCATTGAACCGGATCAGGTTAGTACCTGCGGCGGGAAGATGACAAGAAGCGGAGTATTAATCGTCAAGAATTCGCCCCTTGTTCTTGTTTTATTTTTTAAAAATGAAAACAAGAATTGCCTTAATAAGTCTGAGTTTAATCGCAGTATGTAGTTTACAAGCTCAATTTGCCATCAGAGGCAAGGTAACTACCCCTGATTTGCTACCATTAAGCGGAGTAAATATCGTCCTCTCCGAAACGTATTACAAAACCACCAGCAAAGCTTCGGGCGAATTCAACTTTGAAAAACTCCCTGCCGGGAAATATGTCCTCGTTTTCAGCAAGCCGGGGCTGGAGGAGCACAAGGAAGAGGTAATTCTTACTGATAAAGACGTGGCACTTCAAATTCGAATGGACCGATCGGCAGTAACTATGGAGGAAATTCAGGTTTCAGCAGTTCGAGCATCTGAAAAAACACCAACGACCTACACGAATTTGAGCGCAAAGGAAATTCGCCAGACAAA
>JBEGVI010000127.1:0-3841 GCA_041178485.1 Bacteroidota bacterium
AATGTACAAACTATACCGTTCCCGGGACCAGTGCAAATCAGAGTGCTCAGCCGAACAATGAACCGGTTTATGAGGGTACTCAATCCTCGTGGGTATTGGATGAGGTTAGTTTGAGTGATTATCTGGGGCAAACCATTCGTGTTCGCTTTCAATTTGAATCTGACGGTGGAACAGTCGGAGATGGGTTTTACTTTGATGATTTTAAAATCATGTTCAACGAATCCGGACCTTTGACTGCACCGGTAGCATCATTTCAGGTATCCCAAAATTCAGTTTGTTTGGGGACAGCATCAACATTTAGTGATTTTTCCTCGAATTCTCCTACATCCTGGTCCTGGGATTTAGGTGATGGAACTACTTCTACGGATCAAAACCCTACACATGTTTATACTTCGCCGGGATCTTACACGGTTAATCTCACCGTGACAAACGCTGCGGGAACCGATACGCAATCGCAAACTATTACGGTAAATGCGTTGCCAAGTGTAACACTGACAACCACGGATGCAGACAATTCTGTTTGTGTCAACTCTGGCTTATTGACGCTGGTACCAACTCCTTCCGGCTCAACTTTATATGGTCCGGGTGTGAGCGGAACTTCATTTGATCCATCTTCACCGTTCACAGGTGTTGGAACCTGGTATGTTGTTGCGAGTTATACGGATGCGAATGGCTGTCAGGATTCTGCCACTGTTGCGGTGACTGTAGATGCCTGTTTATCTGTCTATGAATCCGAGAGTGCGCTCCTGCAGATTTTTCCTAATCCAAACAAAGGAACCTTCACGGTGACCGGATTGGAGGTGAATAATACGGTTGACGTTTTGGATATCAATGGAAAACGTGTTTTCAGTCAAAAGGCTGCTGGTTCTAAAATGGAAATAAGTTTGCCTGATGTAACCGGCGGAATCTATTTTCTCTCAACCGCGGTGAACGGAGTGCCTGCAAACTTCAGGATCGCGATTCTGCACTAGGTAATCAGTTCTTAAGGGTTAAGTTGAAAAAAAGTTCTTTTCAATTTCATCTTTATACTGACCAAGGTATGATTTAAGCGCTCTTGCCACAGGAGACAGGTTTTTTGACTTGTGATGAGCGAAGTACCAGCTTGTGGTTATAGGCAATCCTTTTACTGGTATTATTTTGAGTAATCCTAGTTTGATTTCATTCTTTATGCCAATAAAGGGCATAATGGATAATCCAAGGTCGGCAATAACGGCCTGTTTGACTGCTTCATTTGATGTGAGTTCCAGGCGGGGTTTAATGTCAATTGAATTTTTATCCAAATATTGCTCTATGGTATACCTGGTGCCTGAACCTTGTTCTCTGAAAATCAATGGAATTTTCTTTAGGATAAGGTTGAATTGGTAGGGATAATTTTGTGAAAAATAGTTCATGGAAGCATTTAATTTAATTGAAGGAGAATTTACATCGGATGAGGCATTGGAAATTTTGATGAACCTAATCAACGAAAAGATTCGATTTCATGAAGTTCAGTCTTTGACAAAAATCGAGATGGGAATTTCCGGCCTGGAGAAACATAAGGACCGTATCGAGTATTTGAAAAAAACCAGAAGTCGTTTGAAAGAGATTATGGAGCAAGCGAGCAAAAACAACTGTTTAGTTGCTTTGAACGCGGAGGTAACGATTCAATTTGGCAAAGATTGAAATGGTAAATATTATCATTTATCTAGATAAACAGTTCGAGGTCCAACAGCTTGTGGAGGAGCTGCTGAAAGCGCGTTTGGCAGCCAAAATATCAGTGGATAAGGACAACCTGTCCTATTTTATTGAGGCGGGTGAATTGGTTACCAAGACAAGAACGGTGCTTACTCTTCAAACAAAGGCCCTTCATTTTTCCGCAATTGATACATTTTTACTGGCTCGATTCGGTGAACAGGTTCCTTTGTGTTCTGTGCCCTAACCGTGCATGCTTTCACTCTTTCCGTATTTTTCCATGAGTGTTGCTTCAAAATCAAGAAAATCTTGCCATCGTGCATCAACATCGATTCCTTGACCATATTTTCGTGCAAAGCCAAGGAAGGTGGTGTAATGTCTGGCTTCGCTTTCCATGAGTGAACGGTAAAAATTTCTCAGGTCGGCATCATTGATTTCTTCCGATAGAATTTTGAATCGCTCGCAACTTCGCGCTTCTATCATAGCAGCAAATAGCATTTGATTCACGAAATGACTCTCTCGTGATCCTGTGTTTTTATTTCGTTTGAGGTACTCAGACAAGTCATGAACATACGGATCCTTGCGTTCAAAACCGAGTTTCATACCGCGTTCAATCAATTTTTGATGTACCATGTCAAAATGCTCCATTTCTTCTTTGCAAATGGCGGTCATTGCTTCTACGAGATCCGTGTAATTAGGATATTGTACAATGATCGAAATGGCATTGCTTGCTGCCTTTTGTTCGCAAAATGCGTGGTCGATCAGAATCTCTCCGATGTTCTTTTCTGCAATATTTACCCAGCGTGGGTCTGTTGGCATCTTCAATCCGAGCATACTCATTTTTGTACAAAATTAAAACGGTCCTTTCTCTTTGTTTATTTTTGAGCAAAATGTTTTTATGCGCACACTCATAACATTCTTCATTTTGTCATTTGGACTGAGTTCATTTGGACAAAAAAAAGACGCACCTAAACTAATCGTAACGATCGTAGTTGACCAGATGTGTTACGATTACCTCTACAGGTTCGAACAGAAATTCTCCAAAGGTGGGTTCAAAAAACTAATGAATCATGGAATGAATTGTCGCAATACCCGATACAATTATGTTCCGACCTATACCGGTCCCGGACATGCATCAATTTACACGGGGACGACACCTTCTGACAATGGAATCGTCGCGAATGACTGGTTTGACAGAGCTTCAGGTGCGTTGGTGAACTGCGTCGATGATCCCTCTGTACAGACGGTCGGGAGTGAAACGAAAGAAGGACTTTGTTCACCACATTTTTTAAAAACAACAACCGTCACGGATCAATTGAAGCTGACCTATCCCGAGTCAAAGGTGATCTCTGTTTCGGTGAAGGACAGAGGTGCAATCTTACCCGGTGGCCACCTGAGTGACGGTTCTTACTGGTTTGATTCGTATTCAGGAAATTTTATCACCAGTTCATTTTTTGAAAAGCAGTTGCCGACATGGGTAAGTGAATTCAATGCGCAACAAAGGCCTCAAAAAGCTTTAAATTCTGTATGGAACACTCTGTATGAAATCTCTTCCTACACAGAATCCGGTCCCGACAATTCCCCTTATGAACAGATTTTTCCGGGAAAGGAGTTGCCGGTGTTTCCGTATGATTTGACCAAAATGAATACGAATTCGAAGGATTTTTCTTTGTTTACGTATACACCTTTTGCAAACACTGCTTTGACGGATCTTGCCATTGAAGGTTGTAAAACAGAGCTCCTTGGTAAAGACGACCGAACAGATATGCTCTGTATCAGCTACTCGACGCCGGACTTGGTGGGCCACGCATTTGGGCCATATTCAGTCGAATTGGAGGACATCTATCTGCGTCTGGATCAGGATCTGTCAAGGTTGATCTCCTTTCTTGAAAAACAAGTAGGTAAAAATGATTTCGTGATTATGCTCACTGCCGATCATGCTGTTGTACCTGTACCTCAACAATTGGTAGATAAGAAATTGCCCGGCGGGTATTTTTTCAGTGCTGAATATATGTCTGCCTTGCGACAAAAACTGGTTGAGCAGTTTCAGTTTGATCCGATCAAAGAAATGGTAAACTGCAATATCTATCTTGACAGGGAATTAATTGTGAAAAACAAGAAGGACCAGCACCTGATTGAAGAATTCATTTTGAATGAGATTCGTCAATGG
>JBEGVI010000128.1:0-12997 GCA_041178485.1 Bacteroidota bacterium
CATTGGTCTATTAATCCAAAATATTTTATTGAGTCAGAAAAACCAAGAGTTATTACTTTTCTTGAAATTGCTTTTGAATATTTTATGAATAAAACTAACTGCAATATCGATCCAAATGTAAAAATTGCTTTAATGATGCCTCCTAAAACTTCATTGGGAATATTAAATTTTTTTATCAACGATAAAAAAACAAGTATCCATAAATTAAATGACTTAAGTAAGAGTTTTATCATTGAAAATACAAATGAAGATGCGACAGAATTTCCAGATAGATTGATGAGACTGCATAAGGCGGTTGTAATGAGTGGTGCTGGAGGTCCAAATGAAGAACTGATTTATAACGCATTCAAATAAATAAACTAGTTATAACAGCGTGTAAGCAATATTGCCTTGCCGCAGGCGCAACACAAGGCAACATCGCCTACACGCAAACCGTTACTTTTGATTTAAATTGCATTTCAACACTGAAATGAACCTGTTCAAAAAACCAAAATCTCAAACGCCATTCAATGAAGTGCAGCAAATTGCGCTTGCAAAAGCGGATGCGAAGCATTTTGGTCCGTTGTACGAAAAATACTTTGATACCATTTTCCGGTTTATTTTCAAACGGTTGGGAGGCAACGAAGCTGAGTCGGGAGATCTTTGCCAGCAAACATTCATTAAGGCCATGGCCAACATCGACAAGTACGAAGATCGGGGCCTGAATTTTGTGTCCTGGTTATATCGGATCGCGCAGAATGAAGTGAACATGTTCTTTCGCAAGCAGAGCAAAGCCTACACAGTAGAAATAGAGGAGCGAAAATTTACAGGAATCATCGAGGAAGCGGGCATTGTGGGTTACATGACGCAAGACGAACAGGAAAAATTGATGGATCTTTTGAATGCCATGGAACAAGAGCACCTGGACCTGATCGAATTGCGGTTCTTTCAGGAACTTAGTTTTAAAGAGATTGCAGATATTTATTCCATCACCGAAGCCAATGCCAAGATGCGGGTATACCGAATTTTGGAAAAGCTTCAAAAAAAATGGAACGAACAAAAGAAATGAGACGTTTTACATTAAATAAGGAAGGAAAGAACATCGAGCCGAATCCAAACCAGATCAAGCGGTTTAAGGATTTTTCACGCATCTATTCAGACTATGAGCTGCTCACAAAAAAGCGGACGAGGCCTTTGTACAAAGACCCCAAACTTTATCTTCTTTTCGTGATCATCGGTGTGCTGGTACTGCTCCTGTTATTCGATTGATCATTGAATTACAATTCGTTGCGTTTGAATCTTAGAATCAAGGTTGGTTTGCAACAAATAGGTTCCTGATTTAAGTTCAGAAAGATCAATGTAATGTACATTGACGCCTGAGGAAACCGAAATCTCATTCTGATACACTGTTCCACCCTGTAATTCAACAACGGTTATCTGAGCTGTTTGGTCAGCTCTTTTCCAATCGATTTTGAGCGTAATTTCTCCCTGAGATGGATTCGGATACACTTCATAAATGGTTTCTTCGGAAGCACGGCATTCCACGTTGACGGGAGAAAATTTTGTTAACGTCCCGTCCATGTCGTATTGGATCAATTGATAGACACCTTCGCTGCTCACTGAGCGATCCTCCACTGCATACGCTGTCAATTCTGTTGAATTGCCTTGCGCAGGTACCTGCGCAATTTCCATCCAATCGCCTGAATCAGAAAGTTTCACCAGCGAAAAATAATCCGAATTGTGCTCGGAAGCCGTTGTCCAGGAAACGTGTACCAGGCCGTTTTCACATGCAGCATTGAATGATACCAAATCTACTCCCAGCGGACTGTCATCCCATACGGTGACTGTCGACATTCCTTTTTGAATTGACGCATTTTTGGCATCTGAGAAGGTCACTTTAAAGTATTCTGTCCCCTCCACATTCGCATCTGAAGTTATGGAAAACTCAATGGTTTTAGCCAGTTCACCGGGAGCAAAACTCACTGTACCTGTTTTAGTCGTATAATCACTTGAGCTCAACGCGGTACTGTCACTCGTCGTGTAATAAGCAGAAACCGTGTAAGCACTGGACGCAGACAAACTCAAAGTGACCAATACTTTGCCTGCACTCTCGTACACAGAATAATTCGGCACACTCAGGTAGGGAAAAGCAGCGAGATAGGTGTTCAACTGATCCAGCAAACCGGTTGTCGCAGCGTTTCCGGACACTTTTCCTGCATTGGAACCTGTACTGGGAATCGACAGGGTTTGATCATTAAAAATTAGTCCGACATATTTCGTTGCGCTCACAGTATAGCTTGAACTTCCGTTGGATCCGTTCGTCGCCAGTGTGACAGTTGTGCTTGGAGAAAATACCAATGCAGTCACCGTACCGCTTGGTGCGCGCCATTTCACAAACCCGGGAATGGAGTGTTCCACACCGTTATTGTCTGTAATGAGTACAAAACCAACAATGTCGTTTCCCTGAGAAACGAAGGTTGTTGCACTCGAATTTTGAGCAAACTGAATATTGGACCAACCCAAAGATGTTAGGTATTTAGAGTTGGAACTTACGTTCTGAGCCGTATTGTCACCCACAAAACCTTCATTGAAAGGTACCGAAAGTTGGTATTGCGCTGTTGCCTTCGTAAAAAAGAATAAAAGAAGACAGAGCGGCAGAACTTTTATAAAACATTTCTTGGTTTCCATAGTAGATTCGATATCACAAAACAAAGTTCCAGGTAAAAAATCCCTCAGATTCGAATTGACTGCCAGGAATGGTCAACTTCCCATTTTGTCTCTATTCTCACATACGTAAGTTTACTTAGCTACATGCTTAGATCTTCTCATTGATTTTAGTAACTTCAACCTTAGATTATGAATCGAATACGGTTGAACGGTGCGTATCTTCTCCTTGCATGTGTGATGTTTTCATTGCACTGCATCGGACAGGACATACACTGGTCACAATTCAACGACAATCCGGTGTTTCAAAATCCCGGAAATGCAGGACATTTCAACGGAGACTACCGTTTTGTAGGGAATTACAGAAATCAATGGAAAAGTGTGACCATTCCTTTCAGCACCTTATCCTTTTCGGCGGACGGGAGACTCTACAACCACCAAGAGATAGGCTACGGGATAGTTTTCTTCCACGATGTCAGTGGAGACGGTAAACTCAGAACCATTGAATTTCAAGCTAACGGTTCCTACCTGTTCAAACTCACTCCTGACTCTCTGCATACTCTTCGTGCGGGCGTCAATTTAGGATTGAATCACCGCCAGGTGAATTGGGACCAACTCTATTTCGACAACCAGTTTAACGGCGTCATCTTCGACCCTACCTTGCCCTCAGGAGAATTGTTCCAAAGCGATCGGAGAACAAATTTCTCATTGGGAACAGGTGCGGTGTATGAGTATTACAGAAATAAACGTCAAAAATTTACGGTTGGCATGGGGGTTTACAATTTAAACCGGCCGGATCAGGGATTTTATGGTGAAAAAGTATCCCGTGACATCCGTTTTAATCTGCACGGAAAAGGACTGTATAAACTTGATATTGACTGGGATCTTGTTCCAGGCTTCGCTTTGTCATTGCAAGGAAAGTATCGGGAATTGGTCTTGGGTTCTTCAGTGAAATACACATTGATCGACAGACTTGGAACCTATCGCGCCGTTTATGGAGGACTGTGGTATCGAAACCGTGACGCAGCCATTCTTACCGTTGGCATGGACTATCAATCCTGGTTTGCAGGAATCAGTTACGACATCAACTTCTCTAAACTTGTTCCTGCGAGCAATGCCCGAGGAGGAATCGAATTTGCCGTAAGGTATATTTTACATCATTTCAAACCAAGCAAAGCACTTCACCGCATATGTCCAGATTACATCTGATACTCTTTCTTGTATTGTGCTGGCCTCTGAACAAAACATTCGGTCAAAACAATCTGGGTGCCTACCTGAAGCACGCACAGGAGAAATTTGAATCCGGGGATTATTTCTACGCAGCAGAACTTTATCAGAAAGCAATGGCCATCGATTCAAACTCCGTGGCCACTCTCTGGAACTACGCCGAAACCCTGCGCGCCTACAAAGATTACCGAAAGGCAGAATACTATTACAAAAAAGTCTATGACCGCGAGGCGGGAGGTATTTATCCGTATTCACTGCTGTACTATGGCTTAATGCAAAAACAAAATGGCAACTACGATGCAGCACTGGAAACCTTCAAAAAGGTGAAATCGAAATTCTCGAAAGATAAAAAAGGCTATATCTACCTGAAGGCAAAACGAGAGCTGGAATCGTGCCTGTGGGCAAGGTCTGCTCGTTCAGACAGCGCTAAAGTGGTCTTTGAGCATCTCCCGGAAATCATCAACTCAAAAGACTCAGAATTTGGGCATGCTTTTGCAGAAGGCAAGCTCCTTTTCAGCTCTCTGCGCGCAGATTCCGTGAGCAGTTCAGAAGAAGTGTATGCGAAATCCTATAAAACGCGCTTGTACAGTTCAGAACAAAAAGACAGCACGTTCTCAGTTCCAAAAGTGTTGAAAGAATTTGTATTCAGCGAAATGAATTCCGGAAACGGAACATTCAGCCGAGACAGATCGCGCTTTTATTTCAGCCAATGCAGCGACGGGGGCGCTTCCTACAAATGCAAGATTATGGTTGCTACGTATGCCTCGGGAAGGATCTCGCGCATCGATTCTCTGGGCACGATCATCAATGCACCCGGGAAGAATACCACCATGCCTTGTCTGACATACCTGAATGGGGATGAAGTCTTGTTTTTTGCCTCCGACCGTGAAGGAGGTCAAGGCGGTATGGATTTGTGGTATTCGATCATCCGGAATGGTACGCAATTCATGAAACCTGTCAACCTGAAAGGCCTGAATTCAGTTGACAACGAATTGAGCCCGTGGTTTGACACACTGAATCAAACACTTTATTTTGCCTCTTCCTGGCACAATGGATTTGGTGGGTACGACATTTTTGCTTCCACTTTTAAAGAACAGTTCGCAGAACCACAGAACATCGGGCAACCATTCAATAGTCCTGCAAACGATCTGTACTATTTCAAACACGCTGACACTGCGTATGTTAGCAGCAACCGCATTGGAGTCAATTACAGCAAGAATCCGACGTGTTGCAGCGATATTTTCTCCGGTTATCCGGTTCCCCCTCCTCCACCGATTCCGGTGGATTCTGTTCCTACACCGAAAAAAGAAACGCTAGCTGAATTGAGCAAACGCCTTCCGGTAACGCTGTACTTTCATAATGATTGTCCCGATCCGAAGTCAAGGGATACGCTGACACATGTCAATTATATCAATGGATACAACGATTACCGCGCCTTACTGGAAAAATACCAGATGGAATATTCTTCAGGACTGGATCCTGTTAAAGCAGAGGAAGCTAAAGAGGACATCGAAAGTTTTTTTATTGAATACGTAGACCAGGGTGTCAAAGACTTACAACTTTTTCGCGACTTGTTGCTTGAAGAATTACACAATGGATCTCGAATCAATCTTACAGTGAAAGGATTTGCCAGTCCATTGGCCAAAACAGATTACAACGTCAACCTGACCAAGCGCAGGATCTCCTCCCTTGTGAATTATTTAAGAGAATATGAAAATGGCGTTTTCGTTCCTTACATTGATGGAACGGCCAAAAACGGGGGCATGGTCCAATTCACCGAAGTGCCTTTTGGAGAATACACTGCGAACAAACTGACGTCTGACAATTTCCATGACCAGAAAAACTCCGTGTACTCCAGAGCGGCAGCCATTGAACGAAAGATTGAAATCCAAAGTGTTGATTTCATGAAAGAAGACAGCTTGCTCTCCTTGATCCAGCTTTCGCAAACTACACTTGATCTGAAGCAACTCAAACCGGACAGCATTGTCGAGCAGCAACTGATACTCAGGAACATCTCCTCAAGGCATTTGTTTTTGCGGTCGGCAACGTGTGACGATTCGCTGTTTTCCATATCTTTTCCTGAAACACTTCAGCCGGGACAAGAAATCGTACTCACCTATAAAAGCACTAAGCCTTTGCCAACCGGTTTGTTCTTCGTGAACAGTAAAATTTTCTTTGTTGGTTTTAAAGATCCTGTCGTCGTGCCTATCCTGGGTGAGGGTAAACCCTAAATTATTGAATTCGCTGCTCGAGCAGTGACTGTTCTGTTGCCCACCCTTTTGAGTTCAGGAATTGTTGCAATTCATCTGCTATGCGGATGTGCTCCGCTTTCGAAGGATGTGATTTATGCCCTGAATTGTAGACACCCTTGAAGCAATAACTGTACACGTACTTCTCCCCTCCTTTTTTCAGTTTTGATACAACCTGAGGGATGCATTTATTCAAATGAACACGTAAAAGTGGTTGCGCCATTGGACTCGAGCAACAAATGATCCGGCTATGTGGAAATTTGGACCTGATAAATTTGACAAAACCAACGTAGGTTGAAATAAATTTATCTGCTTTTTGGATTCCATCGTTTTGACCCAAGGTAACAAAGACGATATCCGGCTCTTGCTGCTTTTCGAACTTCCAGTCTTCGGAGAATTCGTCGAGGGAGGTCTTTAAATACATTTCCGGCATGTTTTTGTCACTTTCCGTGAAACTTTTCATCAGTCCTATTCCGGATACGGAGCTTAACATCCATCTTGCATTGTATCGACGTGACAAAACCGGTCCAAAACTCACATAGGCATTTTCCAGATCTGTCCAGTTGTCGCCGCTTGGCTTTTCAGGTTTGGAATCTGCTCCCGAACCGCAGGTCATGGAATCGCCTATGAATTCAAACAACACCTTTTTATTTCGCTTGTACTTAATGAGATCCTTGCACCACACACCCAAAAACTTGATATACCCAATATAACTTTCCGTGGCTTTGCAGATCACAACTTTGTGTGATCCTTTTGACAGACCCTTTGCGATTTTCAGCTGGTTGTGTCCATTGTTCAGACGAATCCTTTGTGGTTTCTGTCCGTCCACCACCACGACAAGCACATTGTTCTTATTAAAATGTCTGCCTTCATCCTCTACTACCAAATCGCAGAAAGAACCCTTAAACTTAAATTCTATGCACACTCCAGGGGCCCATGCCTTTTTTACCTTTTTTTCAGATGCATCAAAACGGCCTGTGAAATAATATCTGTGGTCGTCTGCATTGTAGAAATGATTGCGTTTGCTCTGACTCAGGTATATCGTCAGAAAGAGCAAAAAGATGCTTGCAAATATGGCGGAATTGATCAGGATCGGGCGTATCTTCATCCGTGCTGTTTTTTTCTGTCGCGCATTTTCATGAAGGGTACCTCAATACATTGGTAGAGGAGAAAAGAGAGCGCGATGGTAAACACCCAAAACAAGATATAATTGATGTACCAGTTGTCCGGCACCGGCATCTTGCCTCCATAATACCCATTTACCCATTGTTTTATCATGATTCGGGAAACCAGATTGAGATTTACCAGATACATGGAGTAGGAAATCAGACTGAAGAACGTGATCCAGGAAGTCCATTTACCCAATCCGTTTTTGAGTGTTGACAACGCAGGAAGCATCAGCAATACCCCTAGAGAACGCCAGCCCGGCATCCATACAACTGCAAATTCGCCGTATGATTTACCCATTCTGAACTTAAGCGCATACAAGAGGAAAATCCCGGAAATAAGAAGAACATATTTTATTTTTGACTTCCAGATGTTCTCATAATAATGCGCGAAAAATGCCCCAAGGACGCCGAACATGATCGCATCCAGTCGTGGTGCAACCTGGTACTCAATAGAGAGGTGAAGGTAATCCTTGTAGTCCTGAAGGTCGGCTGGATTTCCACTGAATTCGTACGAATGATACAAATAACTTCGGTACCATGTCACCAGCGCGATGATGATTAAGGAACAACACAAAATCGTCCATTTGACAGAAGTTTTCAAAAGAAACAGCACAGAAAACAAGATCAGGGGTACGGACAGGTAAAACCATTCTTCAATGCTAAGGCTCCAAGCTTCCGCAAAAAAACCGGGACGCTGTACGAACAGATTCTGAGCAAAAAAGAAGAACTTATACCATTGTGGAGGAATTTTATCCGGATAGACTATCGCGGTATAGATCAGAAGAAAGAGAAGCACAACAAGGTAGGCAGGAAGCGTTCGCATCCACCGTCTTTTCCAAAAGTCAAGTAAATTAGGAAACGTAATCGCATTCTCCTTGTTCAAAATTCGGATCAGTATTCCGCCGATCAGAAAACCGCTGAGCACGAAAAAAATAGCGACACCATCCAGCATGATGGGATGAACTGATTTTTTCATTTCTTCAGGAACAAAGGCAAGGCTGTGACCGAGCAGTACCATGAAAATGGCCAGAAAGCGCAACACATCCAGACCAAAAACCCGGTTGCTAAAGCCTTCCATTTTAAAAATTCGCCACATTCACTTCATTATTGAGCCTCAAATTTAAAGGTATAAAGAGAATTAACTCATTATTTCGGAAAACAATTCCGTCAATTGCCATAGTTCATCTGTGGGATTGGCAGAGAAAACGAATAAAAGGCAGAACATTCTTTATATTTGTCCGGTAAATTCTGTCCGAGGCGGGTATGGAAAAAGAGAAAAAGGTCCGTTTACAATTCATTGACATGGCGAGATCCGTGGCAATTCTTCTGATGCTGGAAGGCCATTTCATCGATGACTCGTTGATGGACATGTACCGAGACCTGTCCGATCCGATTTATGCTACTTGGCGATCCATTCGCGGATATACGGCCCCGACCTTCCTTACTGTAACGGGGATTGTATTTGTATATCTTCTGCGTGGAAATGATGAAAAAGCATATTTCGAAAACATCCGCGTAAAAAAGGGATTTAAACGTGTGGTAGAATTGCTTTTCTGGGGCTATTTGTTGCAATTCAATTCCTTTCACATCCTTCAGTGTATCGGTATTGCCATCTTTTTGATCCTGCTTATTTACGGACTTTTTAAACTCGTAAAAGTTATTCCGCTCTGGATGTATTTTATACCAGTGGGGCTGGCCTTCTTTACCACAGAAATGTACTTGAAAACCATTCCCAAAGATTTCTATCTTCCACAGGGAGCTCCTGCACTGATCCAGAATATGTTTCGCGGACCGCATTCGATGTTTCCATTGATTCCATGGGTTGGTTATACCATGTTTGGCGCAGCGATGGGCACGTTATTTTATTCCTATAAAACGCAGCTGAAACGCTGGTCCTCACCCCTAATTCTGGCTTCCATAGGAGGTACATTTTATTTCTTTGGGAAGGAACTCCTGATCCTGCTGGATCACTTTATGCACAACACAACCTATCATGTGTATTCGATGGATTATCTCTTTGAACGCGTGGGTATGGTCTTGCTGTTTTTGAGTTTTCTGATGACTCTGGAGTTGTTCATCGGAGAGATCAAACAAAATCTTTTCCTTAAGCTCGGTCAAAATACACTTACGATCTTTATCCTTCACATGATTGTATTGTATGGCAGCATTACGCGTCTGGGGCTAACGAAATTATTTCACAATAAATTAAATCCGTGGGAAGTGACACTGGGGGCAATTGGATTCATTGCCATTTTCGTTTGGATCATTTATCATTTGGAATGGCTTAAAGACAAATTGTCATTTATACTTTTGCCTATCCAACGGTTTACAGGAAAACTATTTGGTGTAACAGCAAATTCACAGCCTAAAGCACCCTGATTACTTTTTCTTCTTGGGTTTCTGAGGACGAACGAATTCAACCGGTGAGAGATATTCACGGATTCCACATTCCTCATAGACGGTCAACTTCACAGTATATTTTCCGTAATCTGCAAACGAATGTTCCACGATGCTGTCTGTCGATCTTTTGCCGTCACCAAAATCCCATTTCAGGGAATCAGCATCGGAAAAATATGCTTTGCACAGAATTTTAGCTTTGGCCTGTTTGCTGAACACTTTAAACACGACATAGCTGTCTTTACGCAACTTGTATTCGTCCACATTGGTTAGTACGAAATCGTATGCTGTCTTTTGAATCGCCGCTACTTTCTCGGGAGCAATACCCGCTGTAAACGCATCTTTTAATTCTTTTTTAAAGAGTGCCACATAAAAAGTAGATGCAATGAGGTATGAACCTTCCGGACTGGGGTGGCTGCCATCTGCATCATACAGACCTGTGCCATATCCCAACTTAAGGACTTGATCCCATACCATTCCAACAGGCACAACAGGAAGTCCAAAACGGTCTGAAATCCGCATTGCTCCTTCGCGGATTCGATTAGACATGCGGTCGTAAGTATTGCTCAGTGAATCTTCTGTCGTGCCATTTTTGTATCCCCAGGTCTGGTACAAAAGCACATTCGTGCACGCATTATTCGCGTACACAGAGTCGAGCAGTTGTTTTAAGTACGGAATGGTAGCACGTTCAACAGAATCCTCTCTAAAGATCAATTCCCGGCTGAAAGGCTGAATGATCACGAAGTCCCATTTTCTAGAACGTATTGCAGTAAACAGTTCCGGACGTTCGGTGTGCATTTTAAGGGAATGGTTGCTTTTAGCATTCATCTCCACATATACATTCTGCCCGAGGGATGTTGCCACCTTCTCAAAGGTTTTCGGCATTTGATTCATGTGGGTAAAACTGTTGCCTATGAACAGGATCTCGATCGGGTTCGCAAATGTATTTCCGAGAATTAAAAAGACACTGCCGAGTATAAGTTTGAAACGCATCGCAATAAATTTTATCGTGCATACACACGGAATGAATTATGCCTTAGCAAATTTTGTGACAATTTCCTCAAATTCTTCTTTTGGAAGTTGAAGTTTAGGCTTTGAAAAATCCATATCACTTATCGAATCTATAGGAATAAGGTGAATGTGTGCGTGTGGAACTTCCAGTCCAATCACCGTCATACCGACCTTTTTGCATGGAAAGATCGCTTTCATTTGAATTGCTACCTCCTTCGCGAAGAGAATCATTCCTGCAAGATCTGAATTCTCCATGTCAAAGATGTAATCCGTTTCCTTTTTGGGAACCACCAGAACGTGTCCTTTACGCAGTGGCATAATGTCCAAAAAAGCGAGGTAATTATCGTTCTCAGCTACTTTGTAACAGGGCAATTCCCCATTGATGATCCGTGAAAAAATAGTGGCCATTTAACGTGAAATATCAAGTATTTCGAATTTCATGATGCCATTCGGAGTTTGGATATCCGCAATATCCCCCTTCTTTTTCCCTAAGAGCCCTTTACCGATGGGAGAATCCACTGAGATCTTTTTCACTTTAATATCCGCCTCATTTTCTGCAACGAGTGTATACTCCATTTCTGCATTGTTGGCTACATTTCGTATGCGCACTTTGGACAGGATAAATACTTTGGAATTGTCAATGTTCGCGTCGTCTATCAATCGCGCATTTGCAATGATTGCCTCGAGTTTAGAAATCTTCATTTCCAGAATTCCTTGTGCTTCTTTTGCGGCATCATACTCTGCATTTTCCGAAAGGTCACCTTTGTCTCTCGCCTCTGCAATCTGATCGGATATCGCAGGCCGCTGAACAGTTTTCATTTCATGAAGCTCATCTTTGAGCTTTTTCAACCCTTCCTCTGTGTAATAATTAATTTGTGACATTTTAGATATACTATATTAAACAAAAACAAGAGAGCCCTTGTAAGGCCCTCTTGAATAACAAATATAAAAAAACTAGTTCTTATTTCAAACTGATCGTCGCACCAATGGTGTGGATCGTTCCGAATATACCGGCAAATCGTGTGGCATATTCAATTCCCAAAGCACTTTTGTTTTTACCCACAAGTGCATCAAGTGAAAATCCAGCTGTTGGTCCAATCAAAGCGTTCGACTGATTTTCAGCACTCAACAATCCTTTTTCATACACATATCCTGCGCGGATGTTGAACGCAACTTTTTCTCCGGTCATTCCATAGTCCAAGCCCAGTCTGTATTGGTCGTAAGAGAATGAATTAGCTGTAAATCCTAGCGCAACATTCAATTTATTGTTCTCATTGAAAATGAAATCATACGAACCACCAATAGCTAGCAAAGAAGGCATTTCAAAGGTTGCGGAACGTTGTTCGAGGGTAGCATTGTTGCCTACAGAGATATAGGTTACCTGTTGTGCTAAACCATCGCCTTTGTAACGCATTACCGGACCAACATTCTTCAGTGCGATACCGAATTTGATCTGGTCTTGTTCTCCGGTAACATAACGGATACCTGCGTCTATTGCTACGCCGCTCGCTTTAAGGTTTGAGATGCTCTCAGAGATCACTTTAAAATTGATCCCACCATAGATCGAAGACGAGAATGTACGGGCATATCCTACATTAAAGACGTTGGAACGCGGGGAGAAAAATCCAATGTTTCCTTCCGGGTTTGCCACCGTGGTAATCATCACATCTCCAAAGTTCATTGATTGAACACTCACAGCGATAACATCCGACTCAGAGATCTTTTGTGCAATTCCGGCACTGTTATAAGAAATTCCTGCGCCACCCATCCAGTTGCTGTAATTGAACTTGATCTGTGTTTTATCTGTAAACGCCAACCCTGCAATATTCACAAATGTAGCTTCCAAACCGTTCACTGAGGCAATGCCTGCATCGCCCGTAGCGGCACTGCGTGCCCATGGATTTACCAGCAACTGTGATGCACCGGCAGAACCTACGCGGTCTTCATTTCCTGCATTCACGGTCAGCGTAGCACACGCCATTCCGATCATCATTAAATGCTTTATTTTCATGTTGTTTCTTTTCATTGTAAAACACTAGAACATTAAATACCCTGAAGGTCGACCTGACGCATACCTCCGAAGAATTTGAGAATTACCTCACCAACCTCAGGCACTTCCACATGTATCAGATAAACTCCACCTGCAACAGGAATTCCTTTATTGTTGTTAAGATCCCAATCCAGCGACGTTACAGGACTGTCTTTCTTGAATGTTCGGACCAACTTACCGTTTACAGTGTAAATTCTCACCGTACAACGTTCAGGAAGATTCGTGATCTTCACACGTGTGTCGAGTCTTGT
>JBEGVI010000129.1:0-6699 GCA_041178485.1 Bacteroidota bacterium
CGCATTCCGGCGTGGTATTATGGCTCGGATTCCGAAGACTTTGTGGTATGTAAAACGCAGGCTGAGGCAATTGCTCTTGCCACCGAAAAAGCGGGCCGACCAATTTCGGCTTCTGACTTAAAGCAAGATGAAGATGTTCTTGATACTTGGTTTTCAAGCTGGTTGTGGCCGATCTCTGTGTTTAATGGCCTGACAGATCCGGGAAACAATGAAATTAAATACTACTATCCCACAAATGATCTGGTTACGGCGCCGGAGATCATGTTCTTCTGGGTAGCGCGAATGATTATTGCAGGATACGAATACATGGGTGAACTTCCATTTAAAAATGTCTACTACACGGGGATTGTGCGTGACAAACTTGGAAGGAAAATGTCTAAATCACTTGGCAATTCTCCTGATCCGCTGGAATTGATTGAGCGGTATGGTGCGGATGGAGTGCGGATGGGAATTCTTATTTCTTCACCTGCCGGAAACGATCTTCCTTTCGACAGTTCGCAATGTGAGCAGGGGCGAAACTTTGCCAACAAGATCTGGAATGCATACCGATTAGTGAGTTCATGGGAGGTGCGCGATATGGAACAGCCGCGCTCCTCGGCGATTGCCATCGAATGGTTTAATGCACGCTTTAACACGGCTCTTGCAGAAATAAATGATCTGTTCGACAAGTTCAGGATCTCCGAAGCACTTATGGGGATCTATAAATTGGTGTGGGATGACTTCTGTGCCTGGTACCTGGAAGTCATAAAACCCGGCTATGAACAGCCGATTGATAAAACAACACTCGAACAATCCAAAACATTTTTCGAGGAAATTCTCAAACTGATTCATCCGTTCATGCCTTTCGTTTCGGAGGAATTGTGGCATCTGATTCGCAATCGGGAAGAAGGCAGGGACATCATCGTTGCTTCATGGCCCGCATCAATCGCTTATGAACCTGGTGTCTTAAAAGATTTTGAACTGGCGCAGGAAGTGATTACGAATATTCGGAATGTCAGAAAACAAAACAATATTGCCACGAAAGTCAAAGTCGAACTCTTTGTAAAGAAGAATTCAGAACTCGATCCGAAATTTGACTCCGTAATTACGAAAATGGGCAATTTATCACAACTGGAATACTGTACAGAGAAAGTGGCCAATTCAAACTCCTTTCTGGTGGGATCCAATGAGTATTTTATTCCATTTGGCGATGAGGTCGATATGGAAGCTGAATTGACCAAACTTCAGGAAGAATTGGAGTATACCAAAGGGTTCCTTAAGAGTGTGCTCAACAAACTTGGGAACGAGAAATTCGTAGCCGGTGCTCCTGAACAGGTTGTGGCAATGGAACGCAAAAAAGAGGCCGATTCAAGAGAGAAAATTGCAATTCTTGAGGAGAAGATCGCTTCAATAAAAGCTTGATAATTTTCTATTTGCCAAGAAGCGTTTCGATACTGCTTTTCGATACGAAATGGTAATGATCTTTGGCCTCGTCGAATACTTCACGTGCCCACACTTTGTCTTCATTCTTTTCCATCAAGGCACTGTAAATAGGAAGCAAGAATTTTCGTCTACCTACCTTGTTGAGGAATTTTTTCATGTAAGGACGCAATTCAGTGTACCCTGAATGTATTCCCAGTACATACCATTCCGACATGACCTCCGAATTGCCCCAATTTCTAAAGTTGAGGTAGGCGTCCAGTTTTTTCATGAGTTCGGGACGTATGGTTTCGGGAAGTTCTCGAATAAATGCCTGCCATTCCTGAGTGATAAAGTCATTTCGTTTCAGTCTTACAACTTTCTTCTTTTTCTTCTTTTTTCCTTTGACCTTTACCCAGCTGACCTCCTCAAATATATTTTCCCCTTTCATGAACCTTTTGGCGAGAAGTTTCATCTTGTCCAGCCTCGGGGAGGTAACAGCAAAACAATTGTCTGGAATTCCTTCTTTGTAAATCCATTCTTCCGCGTTAAAGTTCGAACCATTTGGCTCAAGCAGATTTTTCTTGAGATAAGTTAAAAAGAGTTCTGAATTGACTGTTTTGAATGCAAATGTTTTAAAGTAAGACCTAAGAAAAGCATCAAAGCGCTCCCGGCCAAGGTCTCGTTCAAGGGTTTTGAGGAAAAAAGCTCCTTTTACGTACGCAATATCCGTCATGCCATCATCGGGATTCCTTCCATGAAGTTTCAGTTTCAATCGCGTATCTTCAGGGTGATCACTTTTACTGATGTCTATAAGCTCATCCTGTAATTCCTGAAATTCAATGCGAGCGAGGATGTCCGCAATCTCTTTCCCACAAAGGGCTTCCATGATCCGGTTCTCAAAATAGACGGTAAATCCTTCATTTAACCAGAAATCATCCCAGGAACGGTTGGTTACGAGATTGCCCGACCAGGAATGCGCCAATTCGTGAGCAATAAGGGTAACAAGCGATCTGTCTCCAGCCAAAACGGTTGGGTTTACAAATGTCAGTCGGGGATTTTCCATTCCTCCGAAAGGAAAGGAGTAAGGCAAAACGATTACGTCGTATTGTTTCCACTGATACTTTCCATAAAGATCTTCTGCTGCCGAAATCATCTTTGGCAGGTCCGTAAATTCGTATGCACAGGAGGAAATTAATTCAGGTTCAGAATATACTCCACAATTCTTGCCGAGTTTTTTGTAGGAGAGATTTCCTACAGCTATAGCGATAAGGTAACTAGGAATGGGTTGATCCATTTTAAATTCATACACGCTTTCAGCATTGAGTTGTGTAGGATTTTCAGCACTCATCACCGGCAACAATCCCTCAGGCACTTTCACGCTTGCACTGTAGGTTAACCTATTCGACGGTGTGTCCTGCAAGGGGATCCACGAGCGTGTGAGAATGGCCTCTCCTTGCGTGTACATGAAAGGATGCTTCTTCCCTGTGGTAAGTTCAGGATTCAACCAGTCAATGGCCTCCGTCTCGTCGGTTGTTTTGTAATAGATATTTATGAGCGTTGTTTTTGGATCGATCTTTACCATCAGTGGCTGACCAAGGATCGAGTCTTTGTCCCAGGCGCCTATCACAAAATCTGTTTCTTTTTCTTTGCCAACTGCGCCTACGGTAACCTTCTGAATATCCAGTGTTTTAATGTCAAAGACGGCAGTGTCTGTACCATTGTTCACCATTTCGTGCCTCGCAACACCGTACACCGTGTGATTCTCAAAATTCACATCCAATTCGAGGTGTAGATGTTTAGTGTGTATTTGATTCGTGTTCGAATAACTGTGATTATCCGAATCGCTTACCGGATCCGGATTCCTGGAAACCGCCTTTTCACCCCCTTCAACCGAACATGCCGAAAGCGTAAACAGGACGAATGGTATAATGCCGAATGCGTAAATTCTCATTGGTTCAGAACGAAGTCAAAAATAACTATTAAATCTTAAGTTCTTACTTTTCTGATTTGTTTGACAAATATCGGATGACCTCAGCAGAGGCATGCAGCCCGAACAACGCAGGCATGTATGAAATGGTACCATAGAATGATTTCTTGAAATTCAACCCGTTGGTCATTTTTAAAGAACCTTTCTGTTGCAATTCGGAGGAAAATACCGCTTTGACCCCCTTGAAACTTACTTCTTGACGTTTGAGTCTTTTTTTGATGTGGCTGGCAAGTTTACAATTGAATGTTTTATCGAGCATCACAACTTTTACGGTGTGAGGATCTGTTTTTCCGCCTGCCCCCATGCAGGAGATAATCTTTATTTTAAGGCGTTTGCAGGCGATGATCCATTCGAGTTTCGGAGTAACTGAATCTATACAGTCGATCACGTAATCAGGTTTGAATTCTTCGAGCAACTGCCACACCCGTTCGGGGATCACAAATTCCTGAACAATGTTCAACCGGATATTTTCGTTAATTTCTTTCAGTCGTTCTGCGAGTACGACTGCCTTATTTTTTCCGATTGTAGAATCAAGAGCGGTCAATTGTCGATTTTTGTTGGTCGGATCGAATACATCGCCATCAATCAGCGTAACTGTTCCAACACCCGCCCGCGCAATAAATTCTGCTGCGAACGAACCGATGCCTCCCAGTCCAACGATGAGGACATGTGCATGTGTTAATCGGTTCAATTTCTCGTTGCCGATCAGTAATTCGGTGCGTTCTAACCAGGTTGCCATTTTGTGAAAGTTTCTGCAAAATTACGATGGATCTTTTGTTTGAGTTCATGGAGTGAAATATTCAAAAGTTGTGCAGCTTTAGTGTAAACGGTTTCTATGGACGTGTCCGAGTCATCAGTTTCCAGAAGCAGTCGCTCACTTGGAATACGAAGGATGAGTTCTTGAATTGAAACATCCGTACAGAGTTTACTCCCAAGACTGATCATAATGGATTTTCTTTTCAAAACGTCTTCCACAATACCCTTTTTGTTGAAACCGTGAAACACCCACCTTTGGCTAACATTCATTTGATCGAATATTTTTTTCGTTTCCTCCCACGAACGAACACAGTGCAAAATCAATGGGAGCCGAAATTTTTCTGAAAGTAGGATCTGTTCTCTGAAAACGTGTTTTTGGGTTTCAAGGTCTAGGGAACATATTTTGTCGAGTCCGGTTTCTCCGATGGCGACACACTTTTCGTGTTGGATCAGTCGAAAAAAATCATCTTTGTTCTCGTTGTAAGTATCAGCATGCCAGGGGTGTATGCCGGAGGAGAAACAATTCATAGGGATGTGAAGGCCGGAAGATTGCAGAATTGCATAGCAATCGGCATGTACATTGTGCGTATGGGCATCGGCAAACATCGGTACTAAGTTATCGCCAAAATTGTCATCCTTTAAAGGAATTTTTCTATTTTCACGGCACACAACTGTTAAACACTTATGGAAAATTCAAGTCAACAAGGACACCCGAAAGGCTTATGGTATTTATTTGGAACGGAAATGTGGGAGCGTTTCGGTTATTACCTGATGCTGGGAATCTTCTCTCTGTACATGATCGATGGATGGAACAACGGGGGAATGGGGTTTGATGCTCAAAAGAAATCTGACATCTATGGAACCTATCTCGGATTGGTGTATCTTACTCCTTTCATAGGTGGTCTTCTTGCAGACCGGATACTTGGTTACCGTCGCTCAATTCTGATTGGAGGATTGATGATGTCTGCAGGATATTTTATGCTTTCTGTACATTCCATTGCAACATTCTACATTGCACTAGCATTGATCATCCTCGGTAATGGGTTTTTTAAACCGAACATTTCTACGCTGGTTGGTAATTTGTACAGCTCGGATGACATGAAAGACAAGAAAGATGCAGGGTACAACATCTTTTACATGGGAATTAACATCGGTGCTTTTGTCTGCAACTTTGTTGCTGCGTTCATGCGTATTAACTATGGTTGGGGACATGCTTTTGCTGCCGCAGGTGTGGGAATGCTTGTTGGTGTAGCTATATTCCTTCTCGGAACGAAGCACATCAAGCATGTGGATGTGGTGAAACCTGTGCAGGAAGGAGATATGTCAACGCTGAAAATCTTCAGTTACACGGTTCTTCCAATGTTTATTTTTGGGGTAATTGGGTACATTCTTCCCGGAAATTTTTTAGGTTCCGACACGAATGATGCATTTATTATTGGTTGTTTGCCTGTAATCGCATTTTTCATTTACCTCGCTTTTACCTCAGAAGCGAAAGAAAGTCGTGCGATCAAAGCCTTGTTGGCTGTTTTCTCCTGTGTGATACTTTTCTTTGCGATCTTTCACCAGAATGGCGATGCGCTCACTGTGTGGGCTGAAGACCATACGAACCGAAATATGTCGGAAGGTGTTGCGAATGTGGCAGATAAAATGGGAATGGCACAAGTGGTTGAAAATTCGCCAATCGTGCAACTAGAAGAGAAAGAATTCTCATCAGCTTTACTTTTCTTTAACAACATAGGAAGTACACTGCCGAATAATTCTAAAGAAGAATTGTCAGATATAAAAGATTTTGCAGGTAAACTTGAAACTATTGAAAAATCAAGAGCATACTTTAAAACTCTACCAAAGAATGAGATCCCAAAACTTACATTGATTGAAAATAGTGTTAAACTCGATAGTAATCTGACAAAATCTAAAATTAAAAAGATTAATCGAAAAGCTTTATACGCGTTGTTTCAAACTCCAGAAAATCAATTGCCACTAGTCCTAAAACGAAAATCTAGTTATGACTTGTATTTGGCAAAGGCTAAGGTTGTTACCGATTCTCTTGAAAGAGAAATTAAAAAAGATAGTAAGTCATCGGTAAGCGCACAAATTAAAAATTCAATTGATTCAATTTCACAGCAAGTGATTTTAGTGAGCTTTGTTAAGGATAATCTAAACGAATTTAAATCGGACACGAATTTATCGAATCTAAAGTTGTATTCAACTGAACTTTATCAATCGATCAATCCATTCTGGGTGGTAACACTTACGCCTGTAGTGGTTGGTTTCTTTGGATTTATGCGTAGAAGAAAGCGTGAGCCATCCACTCCTACGAAAATCGCAATTGGATTGGTGATTACAGCACTCTCGGCGTTGGTGATGGTTGGAGCTGTTTTCGCGACAAACGGAATGTCATTGAAGGCAAGTTCAATGTGGCTGTTTGCCTCTTACGGTGTAATCACTATTGGTGAGCTGTGTTTGTCTCCAATGGGACTTTCGCTGGTGTCCAAGCTTTCTCCTCCGAGAATTACGGCCCTAATGATGGGAGGTTTTTTCCTTGCTATTTCTGT
>JBEGVI010000130.1:0-13479 GCA_041178485.1 Bacteroidota bacterium
TGCCGGATATTTTTGTTCCTATCGATACATCAGCAAACACCGATTATTTTTCAGATCTTGTTCAGGAAGGACATCTTACCTCCTTCTCGCTGGAATATGTCGACAAGAACAGAGAGGCAATTTTTGCGAAGTATCCGACCTTTGAGGATTTCAGGAAGAATTTCACCGTAGACAAAAAGTTCATGGACGAGTTCCTTGCCTATGTCGAAAAGGAGGACAAAGAACTTAAGTTTAACGAAGAACAGTTCAAAACCAGTGAAAATTTGCTTAAACTACGTATGAAAGCAGTTTTAGCACAGGATCTTTGGGGATACAGCGAATTTTATCAGGTGTATAATGATTCGAACGAAATTCTGCAAAGAGCTATTGACGTGCTACAAAAAGGAGAGTACGAAAAAACCAATCTGGACCGGAAAAATTAATTTTCGTGTGTTTATCTTTGTCAAAAGAATTTGTCATGAAAAAGATTTTTCTCAGTGTTTTAACAGTATTCCTTTTGTTTGCATGCGATACCAATGAAAAAAAATCCGAAGAAGTTAAATCTACAATCGCAGCTGACGGAGATTCGGAGGCCGAACTGAAAGAGTCGCTTAAAGAGATTGAAAAGGAAGAAGCCGAATTGAAAAAGTCACTTACGTCAATGGCCTTTGATAAATTAACTTACAACTTCGGAAAGCTTAAAGAAGACACCGAAAACAAAGTATCTTACACCGTTACAAACACTGGTACCAACCCGCTAACCATTCAGAAAGTTGATGTGAGTTGCGGGTGTACAACGGCAAAAAAACCTGAGAAGCCTATAGCCCCGGGTAAATCGGATGTAATTGAAGTGGTTTTTCACCCAAAACCAGGTCAACTCGGTGAACAGAAGAAAACGGTCACGATAACAGCCAACACAGATCCAAAAATAGTAGTGCTCAATTTTGAAGCATTCGTTGAAGCAAAAAAATAATTCTTCCTGCGGGAATACCTTCGAAACATGTTCAGAAACCGAGCTATTTCCGGAAACATCACCTTGATTGAAGCACTCAAAAAGATGGATGAGCTCGACAAGAAATTGCTCATCCTTATGAACAATGATTCTTTCGAGGGACTCCTGAGTGCAGGAGATATTCAAAGAGCAATCATTGACGGACGACCGCTCCATACTCCTGTAAGCGAGGTGACACGAAAAAACATTAAGACAGGTGTACCTGGAGAATCCATCGATGATATACGCAACCTCATGTCTGCGTATCGTATGGAGTTTTACCCAATTGTTAATGAAGATTCCAGAGTAGAAGAGATTTATTTTTGGGAAGACCTGTTCGTAGACAAAGAGGAACATCACGGGAAATTTGATCTGCCCATTGTTATTATGGCAGGAGGACTGGGTACACGGCTAAGACCTTTAACCAATGTCATTCCGAAACCTCTTGTTCCTATTGGTGACAAAACCATGCTCGAGGAAATCTTAGATCAGTTTTCAAAATACGGTTGCACAGAATTTCATCTTTCGGTGAACTATAAAGCAGACCTTATCAAATATTACCTCAGTGAATTGCAGTTGCCCTACTCTATTTCTTACATTCAGGAAGACCAGCCGCTCGGAACTGCAGGAAGTTTGAAGCTCTTAAAAGGAAAGCTAAACCGTACTTTCTTTGTGAACAACTGCGATATCATGATTCGGGACGATTATGCAGCGATGTTGAAATACCATCGAGAACAAAAAAATGACATAACGCTCATTGCTGCGATTAAAAGTTACGCAATTCCCTACGGCACTATACTCTCCGGAGAGAATGGACAATTGCTCGAATTAAAAGAAAAACCTGATCTCAATTTCCTGATCAACAGTGGCATGTATATTCTTGAGCCACACCTGCTGGATGAAATACCGGATCACCGGGTGTATCACCTCACCGATCTAATTCAATCGGTAAAATCGTCCGGAGGAAATGTAGGTGTGTTTCCGGTGAGTGAGAAATCATGGATCGATATCGGAGACTGGTCTGAATATCTGGGCAAAGTCAATCCGTCACATAGAGATCGTACCAACTCCTGACTGTTACTTCCCATGAAGAAACCGCGCGAATAATCTCTTTATTTCCTGGATCAGGAATTCGCGACAGTATTGTCGGCAACACAGAATGCAATTCCTCTATTTTATGAATTCGAGAATAGTCTGTTTTGGAGTCATCAAGCACCTTGTAAGGCAACCAGGCTCCGGTAATCACACGCGAACCGGCAAACAAATGTTCCTGCATGGCTCCTGAAAATTGATCTGTCTTCTGCAATTGAATACACACATCTATGCGTTTACGGTATGCTGCAAGATGGATTTCGTCGAGCTGATCGATAATCATATATGGCAATTCAAGTCTCTCCGTCTCGGCAAGCACCTCTTTTACATATGAAGTACGGTGTCCATGAAACTGAAAACAAAGCATGAACTCAGGCAGTTCTTTTTCACACTTCTTTATCTCATTTAGAATCAGAATGTGATTTTGAATCGGTGCTGCATTGTAACCTACTGAAATGCATATCCTGTTCTCAGGAATTCCCAGTTCAGCACAGCAAGCTGTAAATACTTCAGGAGTCAGTTGTTCTATTGCTTCCAAAATGCTCAGACCAAAACGGCATAAACGTCGTTTTTCAGGCTGAACACTGTAATAATCACACACATCAATTAATGTTTGAGCATTGGATGCCGTAACCCAAGAAGCACGTTTCGCCATGCCTTTGGTAAAAATTCGATAGAGAAAATTAGAGCGGTAATACTCACTCCCGAAAAATGTCAAAATGTTTTTCCGGGCTTTGGAACTAAGCACTTTCCACAACAGGCGATACGTCGGTACCACCAAAAAAACATGAAGACTATCATATCCTGAAGGAATGCTCTTCAAAGCCTTTCGCAAAGCGAAAAATAAATACAGGGATTTGAAATAATTCTTTGCCCAGATTCCTTTTCCGGGCTCAACAAAATATACCCTCTTAAAAGGATGAACTTCAAATGTGGGTTGATCAGACAGAATGTCTATTTCCAGTGTGCTGTCAATTTGCTGCAATTGTTTGGCAAGCTCAATAAGCAGATAATTTCTTGCATTTCCTAAAAACAGGATCCTCATTTCTTCTGTGGCAAATCTGTTGAAGATCTTACAAATGGAGGGAATTTCCAGAATCCAAAGCAAATCAATAGCACAAGAAGTAACGTTCCTGCGAATGCAAAGGAATTCGATTTGTGAAATGCAGGAAGATCAAAGGTAAATTCAACCTTATGCTTACCTGTCGGAACTTCAACTCCCCTCAATAAATAATTCACTTTCAAGATAGGGACCTCTTTTCCATCTACTTTTGCGGTCCAACCTTCCGGATAATAGATCTCTGAAAATACAGCCAACTGATCCCCCTTACACTCGGCTTGATAAACCAATTTATTCGGCGCATAAGATTTTAAAGAAATAGCACCTACCCCTGAGAAACTTCGTTTTTTCAATTTAGAAGCCTCTGAGGCAAGCATGACCCCTTCACTGTCCGGCTTAAATTCATCTACTACCTGAATTTCAATCAGTTTTTGGAATGAGCTGGCAGAATCGGCAGCCAAAGTCATCTCGGGAATGAGATTGGTTTTGCCATTGGCATCCATCACCCACAATGCAGTTGTTCCTTTGCTTATCCCATTCGAAAGAGGAACTTCCATAGTGTCCTTTCCTTGAATAACATATTGCAGTTTTTCCGAACCGTACACCGTTTCTCCTTCGGATCTTTCACCATTCACGAAGAAGATTCCGGAACCGGTATTTTTTAGAACGAAAGTATTGCCAAGTGCACGAATCTCATCATCCGGAGTATTTTTAATTTTAAGCTTACTGACAAACCATGCATTCCCCATTGCAGTTGGATTGGGACGAACTGACTCGCCCTGAATGAAGTATTTCACATTGAGCATGTCCATGACCTTGTTATTCATTCGGGAAATATGAAAGTCGAACAGGTTCTGTATATTTCTAAGCTTTGCTCCGTGGTATCCTCCAAGTGATTTGTGAAAATAGGAGGCTCTTGAACTGCTCCATGCACCATTAAGATCAAAAACCCTGTAATTCGTAGCCATATTCAGAGCGGAAAATCGCTCAGCATCCACAACCCTGCGCTTGTCTGATCCGGTATATTCGAGATCTGAAGCAAGTTTTGCTCCATCTCGTTCAGCTTTAGCAACAGCCTTTTTCACAGCAGGGTTCATCGACTCCATTTCAAGAATCTGAAGGTCTGTTTTTTCAGGTGCAAGCGGGTAATCAGTCATTGCAGAGGGTACCCAGTATTTCATGTTTCCTCTGTCGTCCTCCGATGCATTCAGGTAATTTAGGTCAACAGGTACAAGATCGATGAGTACAAGAACCGCAAGTCCTCCGATCACCCAGGCAGTTGGTAAAGACGTGTAAAAAAGCAACCCAACAGCCACGATAGCAAGAAATGCGAAAAACAACGAGCGTGTCATGGAGGCGTTAAATATATCAGCGCGTGCGCCTTTCATCAATTCATACTGTTCCGTCGATTGCTGAACCTGCGCATCTACAAACTGCTTCAATTGTTGAGGGTCATTCACATTCAACCCATAATTAGATGCCAACACTTGTGGGTCCATTTCACTGATTTGCTGCATCACCTGTGCCGGCATTTGCTGCACACGTTCAGATTCCGCTCTGGAAGTATAATTGTCACCAAGTCCAACTACCTTCACCGCAAACAGAAAAACGAAAAATACTCCAGAAACAATCAGAAATTTTTTCTTTTGTTCTTTCAATTGCTCACGCTCATCAAACAGGCGCTGTAAAAGTAAAATTGCAATGAGCGGCACACACAATTCAATCAAAACGAGAATGATCGTAACTGTTCTGAATTTATTGTATCCAGGAACATGTTCTATAAAAAAGTCTGTCAAGCCCATCATGTTTTTACCCCATGAAAGCATAAGCGCAAGAATTGAAACCCCAAGGTAGATCCACTTTGAATTGTCCTTGATGAAAACCATGCCCAGCGCCACAAGAAAGAGCATTACAACCCCAACATAGACCGGACCGGAAGTGATTGGCTGCTCACCCCAGTATACCGGATACGGAGCATTCAGAATATCGTTGATCTCCTTGTTGGAACGGTCGGAATTTTCGATCATTTCCCTGAACGATGTTTCTGCAATCCCGACAGAAGCAGATCCTTTTACATAAGGTGAAACGAGTGTAAACGATTCATCAATCCCATAGCTCCAGTTAGTTATATATTCTTTGTCCAGACCTTCTGTATTTGCAGTGGCTTTTTCACCGCTGGGAAGGATGGTTACATCATTTCCTCCACGGATTGTGTATTTCGAATACGTATTCGTGAGAGAGATATTTCCGTAATTGATAAAGACGGCAAGCACATACGCTCCCAGAACTGCAGCGGAAGCAATCAGAAATTTATTCAGTTCTTTTTTTCTAACATGTAACACCAGTTCATACACTCCCAAAGCCCCGAGTATGAAAGCGAAATAATACGTCACCTGGAGGTGATTGCTCGCAATCTCGAAACTCATAAAAAGGGCCGACAATATCGCTCCCCATTTCCAGTTTGTCCGATATGCCATGATAAATGCCCCAAGCACAGGCGCCATAAAGGCCACTGTAATCGCTTTGGAATTATGTCCCGCCTGCAAAATGACGATTTCATAGGTTGCGAAAGCAAAGGCCACTGAACCAAGGAAACCAATCAAAGGACGGACACGAAGACACAGGGCAAGAATATAAAACCCGAGAAGATGAAGCAGGAAAATGGCAGGGGGCACACCTACATTTTTCAGAAACCAAACCGTACCGTTTTGAAAAATATTCAAGGCATACCGTGTCGATATCTGGATTGTTGGCATTCCACCAAACATGGAATTCGTCCACAGCGGCTCCTCGCCCGTCTGAGCACGAAAATGTTTAATTTCCTGAGACATTCCAATATACTGTTCAATGTCATGCTGCTTGAGATGGTACCCGTTGTACTCCGGTGAAAAATAAAAAAACATGAGCACCAGAAATGCTCCTAAAACAGCGAAATGCTGCCAGTTCTTTTGGAAAAAATTATTCATGAGATAAATTTAGCGGTTTTTATTTGATCTCCTCAAAATCTGTTTCCTCCGCCTCCGGGAAAGGCCCTGAGTTATTACGGTTCGATTTAAGAATTGATATTTTACCGAAGTTTCGAAGCTTAGTTGCCCTCTCCTGTTCAAATTCACGTTTTTGCTTGTTCAGCTTTCGCTCTTCTTCCATGTTGCGCTTGGCCATCATGAGCTGCCCTAAAAACCGAAGGAGCACGATGGCTCCCAGGATAATCAGAAAAGTCTTGAACAGGCCGGTTATGCTTGCTGTTACTTCCATTATCTCGACAAGTGCATATTGCGCTCTGAATAGATCTTCGTAAAGAATGGATCTTTCAAATTCTTAATGAATCGAATCGCTTCTCCGGTTGACTTCATCTCGGGACCAAGTTCTTTTTTCACATCAGGGAATTTCTCGTATGAGAATACAGGAATCTTGATCGCATATCCCTCTTTACGTGGATTGAATTTAAAATCACTGACTTTGTTCACGCCAAGCATCACGTTAGTGGCATAATTCACGTACGGCTCATCATATGCTGTTGCGATCAAAGGAACAGTACGGGAAGCTCTTGGATTGGCCTCAATGACATACACCTTATCGTCTTTGATAGCGAATTGAATATTAATCAAGCCAACGGTTCTGAGTTCAATCGCAATCTTTTTCGTAATATCTTCAATCTGCTGCATCACAAAATCGCCAAGATTGTATGGCGGAAGCACGGCGTAAGAATCTCCGGAGTGAATTCCAGCGGGCTCAATGTGCTGCATGATTCCAATAATGTACACTTGCTCACCATCACAAATCGCATCCGCCTCAGCTTCGATGGCGCCGCCAAGGAAGTGATCTAAAAGAATTTGATTGCTACCCATCTCATTGATGATGTCAACGACATGATGCTCAAGTTCCTCCTTATTGATTACGATCTTCATTTTCTGTCCACCCAAAACGTAGGACGGACGAACCAACAACGGGAAACCCAATTCATCCGCAAGCTCAAGTGCCTGTTCGGCACTTTCCACTACCCCGTATTTAGGGAACGGTATATTGTTTTGCTCCAGGACTTTCGAAAATCTTCCTCGGTCTTCAGCC
Source organism: Bacteroidota bacterium (assembly GCA_041178485.1). Taxonomy (GTDB): domain Bacteria; phylum Bacteroidota; class Bacteroidia; order Flavobacteriales_D; family Crocinitomicaceae; genus M0103. Next base: position 7,191 of record JBEGVI010000130.1, read on the forward strand.
AAATCAAGTGCCTCGAAACTGGTTCCGATGATCTTGACACCGTAACGCTCAAGTTTCTCTGCCAGTTTCAACGCAGTCTGACCACCCAACTGAACGATCACCCCTTCAGGTTTTTCATGTTGAATAATGTCATAAATATGCTCCCAAAAGACCGGTTCGAAATACAGTTTGTCGGCAGTATCAAAATCCGTGGAAACAGTTTCCGGATTGCAATTAATCATGATGGTTTCATAACCACACTCTTTTGCTGCAAGAACTCCATGCACGCAACTGTAGTCGAATTCGATGCCCTGCCCAATGCGATTTGGACCGGAACCAAGAACAACGATTTTTTTCTTGTCGCTTACTTTACTTTCATTTTCGAATTCAAATGTGGAGTAATAGTAGGGTGTTTGGGCTTCAAATTCGGCTGCGCAGGTATCCACAAGTTTGTACACCCGTTGAATGCCAAATTCTGAACGCTTCTTATACACCTCTGATTCAAGACAGCGCAGTAAATGTGCGATTTGACGATCAGCGTACCCCTTTTGTTTTGCCTCAAACAACAAATCTTTCGGGATATTTTCAAGATGATAACGCTCAATTTTTCTTTCAAGTTTTATCAAGTCCTCGATTTGTTTAAGGAACCATATATCGATCTTCGTTTTTTCAACAATTGTTTTAAACGGAATTCCAAGTTTAATCGCATCATAAATATGGAATAAACGATTCCAGCTTGGGTGTTCCAAACTGTACAAAATATCATTCTGGTTCGTTAGTTCGCGGCCGTCTGCACCCAACCCATTCCGGTTGATCTCAAGCGACTGACATGCCTTTTGAAGTGCCTCCTGAAAGGACCTTCCGATTCCCATGACCTCTCCTACTGATTTCATCTGCAACCCCACCTGACGGTTGGTTCCGGGGAATTTATTAAAGTTCCAGCGGGGAATCTTCACGATAACATAATCCAAGGTCGGTTCAAACAACGCTGAAGTAGTCCCTGTGATCTGATTGCTTAATTCATCGAGGTGGTATCCGATAGCCAGTTTGGAAGCAATCTTTGCTATGGGATAACCTGTCGCTTTCGAAGCAAGCGCAGATGAACGTGAAACACGTGGATTGATCTCAATTGCAATGATGTCCTCTTTTTCATCCGGAGAAACAGCAAACTGAACATTACACCCTCCGGCAAAATTCCCGATTGATCGCATCATGTGAATGGCCATGTCCCGCATTTTCTGAAAGGTCGTATCCGAGAGCGTCATGGCGGGCGCAACAGTTATTGAATCACCCGTATGAATTCCCATCGGATCAAAGTTCTCGATAGAACAAATGATCACTACGTTGTCATTGGAATCTCGCAACAATTCCAACTCGTATTCCTTCCAGCCGATCAGCGCTTTGTCGATCATTACCTCATGAATCGGTGAAAGCTGTAAACCGCGCTCCAATAAATTGTCAAATTCTTTCGGATCATAAAGAATGGACGCTCCAGAACCTCCTAACGTATAGGACGGTCGAATACACAACGGAAAACCAAATTCTTGAGCGATCTCTTTTCCTTCCAGAAACGACTTTGCTGTTTTTTGAGGAGCCATTGGAACTCCTATTTCAATCATCAGATCTCTGAATGCTTCCCGATTTTCCGTGATCTCAATTGCGTTGATATCTACCCCAATAATTCGCACACCGTGTTCTTCCCAAATCCCCATTTCATCACATTTGATGCAAAGGTTCAAAGCTGTCTGTCCACCCATTGTAGGCAATACAGCGTCGATCTTATGGTTTTGAAGAATTTTAACAATGCTTTCAGGCTCAAGAGGTTCAAGATAGATATTGTCCGCAACCACCTTGTCTGTCATGATAGTTGCAGGATTGGAGTTGATCAATGTCACTTCAATTCCTTCCTGACGAAGAGAACGTGCAGCCTGCGAACCGGAGTAATCGAATTCACATGCTTGTCCGATCACGATGGGACCGCTGCCAATAATTAAAATGGATTTGATGGAGGTGTCTTTCGGCATTTTATGCGCTTTGAGGGTTCAATTTTTGAATAGTATTCTACAAATTGAGCGCAAATTTAATTAAAACAAAGCAGGGCTTTTCGGGAATGAAAAGGATGTTTTTAACAATAAACATGAATAATTCACAATGATCATATTCTGCTTGCACAGCCGGCATGATTATTCTCTCGTATTATCTTTGCATCATGTCGTCAGCCCCAAGAACCATCCACATTGGTCGACTCTCCCTGGAATATTTCTGCTTTGGCAGTGGTGAAACAACAGTAATTTGTCTACACGGTCATGGACGGCCTGCTTCAGATTTTGAGTTCGTTGCTTCTGAGGAGCGCAGAGTGATTTCATTGCATCTATTTCATCATGGCAATTCTAGGTTCCCTGAAAATGAAATTGAAGAAAACCCACTTAAAATCGAAGAATTCACAGAAGTTTTTGAGCAGTTACTCGAGGTGGAAGATGTGGAACGCTTTCATTTGTTCGCTTTCAGTCAAGGTGGAAGGTTTTCACTGTGTATTTTGCCTTTTTTTGCTGAAAAAATTGAGACTGTGACACTCATTTCACCCGATGGCATGGACAATTGGAGTTTCTACAACTGGTCATCACGGCAAAAATGGGCTCGACGGGTATTTCAACGACTCGAAAAGCATCCAGAAAAGGTGGCAAAATACAGTTCAATCGCAAACAAGATGAAATTGATGCGTCCGAAAGTCAGGGCTTTTGTCGATGAATTCTCCTCTGACGAGGAACGCTTCAAAAGAGCATCACAAACGTGGAGAAACTTTCGAATGCTCCGACCCGATATTGCCAAAATCAAAAAAGTCCTGCGTGACCATCCTGTGACCTTTTTGATCATCATGGGCTCATACGACCAGGTAATCCGGCCAAAACAAGCCTACAGATTCGCAAGAAAGATCGGTCAGCCAGACTGTGTGAAAGAAATTCCGAACGGACATCATTTTTTCAAACCAAGTTCAATAAATAAGTTTCTCCATCTCCTGCCTTTTGGGCAACAATAGTTATCTTTGAACGAACAACGCACACATGAACAGCATACTCGACCACCTGGACATTCAGAGAAAAATCACCCGTCTCGCACATGAGATTATTGAAAACACATTTGAAGAACCGGTCATCTTGCTCGGTGGAATTTGTGGAAATGGAATTCTGCTGGCCGAAGCGCTAAAAAAAATAATCTCAGAGCACTCAAACCAGGACATTCTTGTTTTTGAGATCACTATAAACAAGGAAGAACCCTGGAAGGATCCAGTAAAACTCTCTATCGACGAAAGTCAATTGAAGAACGCGTATATTCTGCTGGTCGACGATGTCTTGAATTCAGGCAAAACAATGCAATATGCACTGATGAAATTCCTTGAAGGACCAACAAAATCGATTAAGACAGTTGCACTGGTAGACCGCACCCATCGACGCTATCCGATCAAAGCAGATTTTGTTGGTTTGAGTTTATCCACCACCCTGAAAGAACGTGTGGAAGTTGAATTGAACAACGATGCATCGCGTGCATTCTTAGTTTGAGCGGCATGAAAAAAATCACAGAATCAGCGTCGAAATACACTCACCTCGAGCAAATGAGCACAGGTGAGTTGCTGCGCAATATCAACAAGGAAGACCAGTCAGTCCCTTTGGCCATTGAAAAAGAACTTCCTGCTATCGAGGCATTTGTAGAGGCGTGTTTTGAACGCATGAAGCAAGGCGGCAGGTTGTTCTATATCGGCGCAGGAACCAGCGGTCGACTGGGAATTGTAGACGCAAGCGAATGTCCACCTACGTTTGGGGTTCCGCAAGGATTGGTGATTGGCATCATTGCAGGTGGAGATTCGGCCATTCGAAAAGCAGTCGAGTTCGCAGAAGACGATCCCCAACAGGGTTGGAAAGATCTGTTGGAATATACCATAAATGAAAAAGACACTTTAGTTGGAATCGCAGCTTCCGGAACAACACCCTATGTACTTGGGGCACTTGAAGAAGCACAAAAAGCCGGAGTATTAACCGCAGGGATCTCCTGTAATCCGGGATCTCCCCTCTCTGAACTGGCAGAACACCCTATTACTCCTGAAGTCGGTCCTGAATTTGTCACAGGAAGTACTCGCATGAAATCAGGTACTGCACAGAAATTGGTTCTCAACATGATCTCTACTTCTCTGATGATCCGTTTGGGGCGGGTGAAAGGAAACAAGATGGTCGACATGCAACTGAGCAACAATAAACTTGTCGACCGAGGCATACGAATGATCATGGATGAAACGGGCGTTACTTATACCGAGGCCGATCAGTTGCTCAAAACACACGGTTCCGTAAGGAAATCCGTGGAATTCTTCAAAAACTCAGCCCAGTAACCTGGATTTTTCCATGCAGGAATTTACTCCGTTTGAATTTTCCTCTGAACTTCCCGAAAAGTTTTGTTTCCCGCACAATTATGCACCTCACCCGGCGGCGGTCGAGGCGGCTGAAAACCTGATGCATCGTCTGATTTCACTCGGAAAAGGAAAATTGAATTTTGGAGAAGAAACTTTTTCTGAAGGAAGAACATGCGGGAAGATGTTTGGTGTTTTAATAGTAAAAAACCACCTGAATCAATTGGGATATATTTCCGCCTTTTCAGGCAAGTTGCATGGCGAAACAACCTATCCGGGATTTGTCCCTCCCGTCTATGACCGCTACAGGGAAAATGGTTTTTTCGATAAAGAAGAACAGTTGATCGTTGAGGTCAACAAGGAGATTAAGACACTTGAAAGCAGACAGGACTACGACTTATTGAAACAGCACCTGGAAAACCTGAAAAATTACCACAGCATTGGACTTTCTTCGCATAAAATATCGATCAAAGCATCGAAAGAGAGAAGAAAAAAGCGCCGTGAAACACTTCATGAATTGTCAGCATCCGAACAGGCAGTTGCTCTGAAAGAAATGAACGAAGAAAGCGCCACCGAACACTATAATTTTAAAAGGCTAAAGCGCTCTCTCAGAGAGATTGAAATAGACCTCGAATTACAAATTTCTAAATTTGAAGGAAATCTTGATCAGCTCAAAGAAAAACGAAGAAAACTCTCCTCAGAATTGCAGCAAAAGTTATTTGAACAGTATACTTTTCTGAATGGAAAAGGAGATACGAGAGACCTGCTCTCTATATTCAATGCAGTAGGCAAGGAACTTCCTCCCTCCGGAGCCGGAGAATGTGCTGCCCCAAAGTTGCTTCAATTTGCATATTCGAATAAACTAACCCCCTTGACGATGGCTGAATTCTGGTGGGGAGCATCGCCATTGGCGGAGGTTAAGAAGCATGGAAACTTCTACCCTTCATGCAGAGGAAAATGCGAACCCATTCTCCAACACATGTTGAAGGGGATCCCTTGTGACCCCGACCCGGTGGAAGAAAAATTGAACCAAAAAAAGCACATACGCATCATTTATGAAGATTCTGACATTGCCGTTATTGAAAAACCACACGATCTGCTTTCCGTTCCGGGCAAAGGAGTCTTTGATTCAGTTCTTCAGCAATTGAAATCACTGTACCCTCTGTCAACAGGTCCGATGATCGTACATCGCCTGGACATGTCAACCTCTGGCATTATGGTCCTGGCAAAAACACTTGAGGCGTACCATCATCTTCAGAAGCAGTTCTTGAAACGAACTGTCAAGAAACGGTACGTTGCACTACTGGATGGTAACATAACCGGCAACGAAGGATGCATTGAATTGCCCATGCGCGTTGATCTGGACGACCGACCGCGACAAGTGATTTGTCATGAACACGGAAAACATGCGGTTACGAGATGGAAAAAAATAAGTGAATCGAATGGCAAAACACGGGTTCATTTTTTCCCGGAAACCGGACGCACACATCAATTGCGAGTGCATTCAGCGCACAAAGACGGATTAAATTGCGCTATACTCGGTGATGATCTTTACGGCAAAAAGGGCGAACGCTTACACTTACACGCGGAAGAGATTGAATTCATGCATCCAACTACAAAAAAAAGGTGCAGCTTCAAATGTAAGGCACCTTTTTGAATTACAACCTGGATAAGAGATTATTTCAAATTGCGAAATCTATAAATTAATTTGTTCAAGTATAAGCATTTTCATTTCGGTTACTTCACTTTTCAAAAATCCACTAACTGATATAGAGCTTTCGCCAGTAGTTTGAATAGTAATAGTTGAAAATCCGACAAAGGGACTATTTATGTTTACTGCTGAAATCCTAGAAAAAGGAATAGTTGTTTCTTGACCACTAAACCAACTAGGCGATTGTACAGTTACTCCAGCAT
>JBEGVI010000131.1:0-12507 GCA_041178485.1 Bacteroidota bacterium
GAAACAATTCTCAAGTAGATAAACTTTGGAGCATTGTTCCCATACTTTATGTCTGGTTTATGACCTGGAAAGGCGGCTTCAATGACCGAATGATACTGATGTCTATTCTTGTTACGATTTGGGGCATAAGACTCACTTACAATTTTGCCCGGAGAGGGGCATACACTTTGAAATTTTGGGCAGGAGAAGAGGATTATCGATGGAAAATACTGCGTGAACGTCCGGGATTCAATAATACATTTGTGTGGATGCTATTCAATTTGTTTTTTATCAGTGCCTATCAAAATGTGCTTATTTTCCTGTTTACTTTACCCATTTTGACCTCATTGTCTGAAAATGTTTCTTCGGTGGGATGGATGGATTATCTGCTGGCTGCCCTGTTTGTTGTGCTGGTAGTTGTAGAATATATAGCTGATCAGCAGCAATATGATTTTCAAACAGAAAAACACCGTCGACTGTCTTCAGGAGAGGAATTGGGAGAATATTCTAAAGGATTTATAGACAAAGGTTTGTGGTCAGTCGTTAGACATCCGAACTACTCAAGTGAACAATCGATATGGATCGTATTCTATTTGTTCAGTGTTTTGGCGACAGGAGAGTGGTTGAATTGGTCAATTGCCGGCTGCTTGTTGCTGGTTATTTTATTCAAAGGAAGTTCCGATTTTTCTGAAGAGATTTCCTCAGGAAAATATCCTGAATATTCAAATTACCAAAAGAGAGTTCCAAGGTTTATTCCCAACTTGTTCAAACGTCAGGGTTGATTGCTTTTCAAGGAATATAACTTTTGTTTGATTGCCTCTAATTTTTCTATAACCTCCTCAATGTGTTGATCTGCAGGCTCAGAAACAATTTTTGATTCTTTCAGCGCTTTTTTAGCCCCTTCAAGGGTGTATCCTTCCAATTTTACGAGGGTGTAAATAGAATGAAGGATCTCAATGTCTTTGACCATGAAAAGTCTATTCCCTTTCGTATTTTTCTTTGGGCGGATGATCTTGAATTCCTTTTCCCAGAATCGAATAAGGGAAGTGTTTACGCCAAACATTTCTGCGACCTCTCCGATAGAGTAGTACAACTTGGTTAATTTACCTGGTTCGAAAGGATGCATAGACATTTCAAAGGGGGTTCCGAAATTAGTGATATTTTTGCAACTGCGATGCCGGCTTATTTTCTAAGGCTAAAATATTTGATTTTGTTTGTCTCTTTTTTCAGTTTAAGAGTGCAGGGGCAAACGCTTGTTTATCAGGATTCTTTGTCCGAAAAAGCTTCAAAGGATACTCTTCGTGTTGTGCCCGATACAACATTTGTTCCTGTCAAGAATAGTAAAGAGGTAGATGAACTGATCAGTTTTGCCAAAAGATTTCTTGGTACGCCTTACCGTTATGCAGGTACCACTCCCTCCGGATTTGATTGTTCAGGTTTTATATCATATATCTTTGGGAATTTTGGATTGAGTCTTGTGCATTCAAGTTATGGGATGGCCGAGTTGGGCAAAACCGTGAAGCTGTCCGAGATTCGACCGGGTGATTTGATGTTTTTTAAGGGCAGTGATGTGAATTCTACCAGGGTTGGTCACGTAGCGATGGTGATTGAAGTGACTCCAACAGCCATAAAGTTTATTCATTCCTCTTCATCAAGAGGGGTCACGATAGATAATTTTAAAACCAGCAAGTATTTTATAGCCCGTTTTATAAAGGCAAAAAGACTTGACTGGGGAGAACCGGAAAAATAATGGAAATAAATACTCCGAATAGCAGGCGTCAGTGGCTTTTTGTAATTCTTGCCGGATTGTTCATCACGAATGCGGTAACAGCTGAGCTTATCAGTAATAAATTGATTGAAATTCCGGTTAAAATCAATTTAGGTCTATTTGAACTTGGCCCGTTTACAACTATAGTCGGTGTTCTGCCATGGCCTGTAGTGTTTATTTTGACAGATCTGCTAAACGAGTTTTATGGCGGACGGGTGGTGCGCAGGCTTTCCTGGGTTACAGCAGGATTGATAATGTATTGTTTTATTGTTGTAGGCATTGCGTTGGTACTTCCTGCAAAAGAGATTCCCGGGAGCGGTTTATCTACAGACAAGGAATTTCATCACGTGTTTGGACAGGCGCAAAGTGTAATCATCGGAAGTATTTGTGCTTTCCTGGTGTCCCAATTGATTGATGCCACCCTTTTTCAATGGATTAAAAGAAAAACGGGAAACAAATGGATTTGGCTTCGGAGTACGGGGAGTACGGTAATTTCTCAGTTAATTGATTCATTTGTAGTTTTATACATAGGATTTGTGTTGCCGGGTTCACTTTCTTTGAGTGAATTTTTCAAGATAGCACCAACAAATTATGTTTTAAAACTGCTCATAGCAATTGTGCTTACACCGGTCATTTATTTCGGTCATTTTTTGGTTAGAAGGTATCTTCACACCTCTGAAAGAGTCTCTGAGGAGTGAGTTTTCAAATGAACTATCAGAAAGAAAATACATAAAACAGCCATTGCTGCGCCAAAGAGGAATGCTCCCTTGATGGTTTCCATTGAATTCGAATAAATTAGCATCGTAGAGAGCGATCCTGCCATGATTCCCAACTCCAACGCAATAAACATTGTGCCTGCACCCACACCTCGGCGTTCTCTGTGTGATAAGTCTGCTGTCCATGCAAAAAGGGTAGGGCTCGACATTCCGGTGGCCAGACCAAACACAACGGAAGCAAGAATGTACGACTTTACGTCGTTGGCATAGGCGATGAGCACCATACTCGCAGCCAATATAGACATGCCGATCAGAAGAGCTTTTCTTCTTCCAATCCGGTCAGAGAGCGAGCTGGTCAATAAGCGGATGATGATCGTAGAGATCACATAGATACCAAAGAAGAATCCTTTATTCGAAATTCCTAGAAAACCCGAAAGATCAGGAGTTAAAACGAAAATAATTCCTGAACACATGGCTGAAAGAAACATGACCACTGCAGCAGGCATGACCGAAGGTTCGAAAACATCTTTCCATGTAATTATCAATTGTTTTACGTTGAAGGGTACAGGTTTTTCAAGTGTTTCGGTAATGGACTGCAACAAGATTGCCGCCATTGCAGAAAAAACCGCTGCAATTAAAAATAAATTGGTCATTCCAAGTGTCAATTGAATATAACTTCCAAGTGATTGACCAATGCCAATGCCAAGGGAAATAAATGTTCCCCAGATACCCATACCGGCACCTCTGTTCTTATCGGGTAACAAATCTGTTACCAAGGCTGTCGCTCCTGTAGGAGTAAAACCGGCACTGAATCCATGAATAAAACGCAACGTCAAAAAGAACCATACAGAAAAGGATAAGGGATACAACAAGGAAACTGTAAAACATACGACAATTCCCACCCACATAACCTTTTTTCGTCCGATTAAATCAGAAAGTTTACCGGAGAAAGGCCGTGAAAGACCTGCAGAAACAGTGAAGAGGGAAATGACCAATCCTTTCTGTGCAGCTCCACCCAGTGAGGTGATGAACTGATTCAATTCCGGCATGATCAGATTGAAACTGGTCATGAAGAGAAACATGGCGAAAGAAAGTAACCAGAAATTTCTGGAGTAGCTCCGAAGCATCGAACGAATTTACCCAGAATATCGGTAGCAACTTTTAATTTCGGATAATTATCTTAGTAGAATTAAAATAAAGTCAAATGTGTTTTAAAAGAACTTTTTTTACAGTTCTATTTACGACGGTAATAGTCATTGGAATCGGATATTATTTTTGGCCGGAGCGGCAACTTGAGGAAGGGGCGAGAGTGGATTTTATTCAAATTGATAAATCCCTTAGAAAAATGACCTTGTTTTACAAAAAGAATCAGCTGGCATGCTACACCATTGCGTTGGGAGGCCCCAGGCCTTTCTTCATTCATCCGGAGGGTCCGAAACGTTTCCAGGGTGACTTTAAAACTCCTGAGGGTTTGTATAGAATCATTTTAAAACGCAAGCATCCTAAATACCACAGGTCTCTGAAGATCTCTTACCCGGAGGATGATCTGGTCGCAATGAAAAATGGCAATCCCGGAGGAGAAATCCTGATTCATGGCCTCAATAATAAATTTAATTGGGTTGGCAAATTTCAACGCTGGCTCGATTGGACGAAGGGATGTATAGCCGTCACAAATACTGAAATTGAAGAAATTTATAATGCCGTTCCTCAAAATTGTAAAGTAGAGATTTTGCCTTGATTTAAAACAACTTTAAACACCAGTAATCGTTACTTTTGAACTAAAATCCCATGCGAAAAGAAGCTACATTAGGTGCCGGATGTTTTTGGTGCATTGAGGCATGTTTTAAAGAGATGCAAGGCGTCCTGGATGTTTTTCCGGGGTATTGCGGAGGCCAAACACTTCATCCAACCTATGAAGAAGTATGCAAGGGAAATACCGGCCATGCAGAGGTAGCAAGAGTTGTCTACGACGATGAAAAAATCAGTTTTGATGAACTGCTCGAGGTGTTTTGGTTTGTACATGATCCGACGCAGCTGAATCGGCAAGGGTATGACATCGGTACACAATACCGTTCAGTTATCTTTTTTCACGATGAGGAACAACGTCTCAGGTCAGAGAAGTATAAAGAAAGGCTGACAGTTGAAAGTGTATGGGAAAAACCCATTGTAACTGAGATCGTTCCACTGCAAACCTTTTATGTGGCGGAGAACTACCATCATAATTACTTTGAAAACAATCCGGGAAACATGTATTGTCAATCTGTCGTGAGACCGAAGGTGGAGAAATTCAAAAAGGTTTTTGCACAGAAACTAAAATAAAAAAGGGGCATTTTAGCCCCTTTAAAATGGCGTATTACAACAATTACAGATCGTCTTTTTGCTCGATAGTTTGTTTGTTTTCCTTTCGTTTCTTTTCGATCTGAGCTTTTCGTTTTGCCTCCATTCGCTCATATTTCTTGAACTGCTCCTCGTTAAGTATGAGCTGTAAACCGGACTTTCTTCCTTCCAGGTTTCCTTTGATTGCTTCTTTTTTCTGCTCTTCGTTCATATTGACATTTTTTCGAATGGCTTCATTTTTTTGAGCAACACCGGTATTCAGAGAAAGTACTTTTTCCTGCTGTTCCGTTGAAAGCAAAAGGGATTTAGTCATTTTTTCCGTAAGGATCTTTGCTCGTTCTTCCGGAGTTTTATCCTGACTCAGGGCAACATTGACGCAACTCAGCAACAATGCAGTTAAAAAGAAAATTGTTCTTGTTCTCATTTTGTTATTTTTAAAGTTTAGCAATCCTCAATAAATACCATACCAAATATACAAAATCATTTAAAGGCATCATGATCCCATGTAAAGGTTTGGTTTTTTTAACATTGTTCGCCACCGGTCTGCTGGTTTCTTCCTGTATCATCCCAACGTTCGATCGTAAGAGGATCAAATACACCTACTCACATCAGGGGCTGCATGCTATTCCGGATTCTGTTTTTCTAAGGAAAGATCTTCAGGTGCTGGATTTATTCAGAAACAAGATCGACAGTATACCGGATGCCATAGAAAATCTTACTGAATTAGAGGAACTTTATTTAGGATCAAACAATCTGGTTTGCATTTCTTCAAAGATCACAAAGCTTAAAAAGTTGAAAATTCTTTCTGTTCAGTTCAATGACTTAAAAGATCTACCGGAGGCAATATTTGACCTTGAAAACCTGGAGCAATTGCTTGCTGCGAATAATAAATTTACGACACTTTCTCCGTCTATTGGCAAGCTGAAATCGCTGGAGCGATTGACATTAAACTACAATCAGCTGAAAGAGTTGCCCGAAGAGTTGGGCGGGTGCACTTCCTTACGGTTTGTGAACCTTTCCATGAATGCTCTGGAGAGAATTCCTGAAAGTATGGGAGAATTGCCTTATTTGAACGAACTGCACGTAAATGGTTCTGGCTTCATGGTATCTATACCCGAATCTTTTTGCAGGAACAGGTATCTTGAACTTCTGGTTTGTGACCGGACTACGGTGCTTCCCTCGTGTTTGCTGGTCCGCCAGACGACGCGACTAAAAATCGTCTACAGGTAGTTTTCTCTCGTTCAATATAAACGAAAAAAGGATCAAATCGTAGAAGAAATGAGCGCTCACGGCAAACCAAAGTCCCATTTGATCAAAACCAAAACCAAGAATTAGAATGAAAGGAAGCACAATCAGTCCGTAAAGGGATTTAAGAGGTGGATTGAGGCTGAAGTATCCGTGTATTGCCACGAATAGGATCGATGTAAGCACAATCCCAAGAAAATGTTGTACTCCGCTTCGAAAAAGCAATTCTTCGCCTAGTCCGGCACAAAATGACAAGAACACTGCGTCCAGAAAATTCAGGCCGGATTTTCGGATGAGTTCTTCGATATTCAGTGGTATTTTACGGAAAATAGGATGCCGGGTAATGAAATACACAACCAAAGCATAGGCAATTCCTGCCAATGCGCCAAAAACAATGTTTTTAATAGTGAAGGTTTCGAACGACAGGAAAGAGGTAAGTTCAACGTTTTCCAGAAAATATAAAGCAACAAAAGATGGGATTGGAAAAATGAACAAGGTCATAAGTCCCATCAAATACAATTGTTTTTTATCCGGCATTGTTTAAAACCTCAGATGTTTGACTGTATGCCCGTTGTTGATCAGTTGCTTGAGGGATTCAATGCCAATGGTCAAATGGTTATCCACAAATTGAGAAGTTACTACACTGTCGCTTTTTTCTGTTTTAACCCCCTCCGGTACCATGGGTTGGTCCGAAATTAAAAGCAATGCACCGGTAGGTATCTTGTTTGCGAAACCGACGGTAAAGATGGTTGCTGTCTCCATGTCAATAGCCATTGCCCGAACTTTTTGAAGGTAACTTTTAAAATCGTCGTCGTGCTCCCATACTCTTCGGTTTGTGGTGTATACTGTGCCGGTCCAGTAGTCACGATCGAAATCACGGATGGTTGTAGAGATCGCTTTTTGCAGAGAAAAAGCGGGCAATGCCGGCACTTCAGGTGGGAAATAATCGTTGCTTGTACCCTCGCCACGAATGGCAGCAATAGGGAGCACCAGGTCACCCACTTCGTTCTTCTTTTTAAGACCGCCACATTTTCCAAGAAACAGAACTGCTTTTGGTGAAATTGCGGAGAGCAAATCCATGCATGTTGCCGCGGAGGCACTTCCCATGCCGAAATTTATGATAGAGATGCCGTTTGCCGTAGCACACTGCATTGGTCGACCGTTGCCAACAATTTCAACTCCATGCATGGCAGCAAATTTTTCAACGTAATTTTGAAAATTACAAAGTAGAATATAGTCGCCGAAATTTGCCAATTCATTCCCCGTATACCTTGGCAACCAATTGTCTACAATTTCTTTTTTTGTTTTCATAGGGGATTTGAGTCTCTAAGCGTAATATGGAAAGAAGTAACCTGATCGTCAGACTCAACGGCAATCGTCCAGTTGTTTCGTTTGATGATCTCCATGACAATATGCAATCCGAATCCTAAATTTCCTATTGATTTTGACGAGGTAAAACGATCAAATATTTTCGTTCTTGACTCTTCAGGTATTTTCGGTCCGTTATTGGAAAATGAAACAGTGATCGAACCATCATCGGTCCTTTTTGCGTTTATTCGTATAATTCCTTTCTCCTTATTTTCCAGTGCCTCCAAAGCATTTTTAAGGATGTTTGACCAAATTTGAAAAAGGTCTCTTGGCAATGCCATCACGGTTAAGTCTTCGGGTATGTCAACTGCTATTTCAATGGTCTCCGTAAATCGTGAAATTAGGATTTGAAGCACCATACCTACATTTTCTTTCAGCTGTATAAGTTCCGGTTTTTCCAGTTTTGCAGAGTTGGTGAAGTTTCGAAGGCTGGTGATAACTTCAGATGATTGATTGCCCGCGTGATGAATTATGTTGAGCATTTGAAAAATCACCACCATGTTTCTTAAAGTAGCCAGATAATCAGTTGGATTTTTAGAGCGCAAAACACAATCAATAATTTCCAGATCCGTTCCTGTTATGCCGCATTTAATTAGGATATCGGCAAATTCTGATGCGTTTTTGCTGTTGTCAAAGTGTTTCCTTTCTTCGATGAATGATTGAAGTTCCTGCTTCATTTTAATAGCGTTGATTCCACCAATCATTTGCCGTTTGCTGAGTATTGTGCTGAATGAATAAATTTCTTTCATCTCCTCTTGAGGTAGGGTGTGAAAATTATGTTCCAGGAGATTAGAAAGAGATTCCCTCAGGTTGGCTACTCCAAATTTCACTGAAGAGAGCGGCGAATTCAAATCATGAGCCAGCCCCATTGTCATATCTCCCAAGGCTACCATGCGTTCATTGGAATGGATGGTAGAATTAAGTGTCAAAATCTCTTCTGATTTTTGCTGAATTTGCGCCTCTTTTTGTTTCTGCATTCCAACAAAAACACTCGTCAGATATCCAAAAGCGAAACAAGCACACAAGGTTTCCATAGCAACAACGAACAGGTCTATGGAGTTTCTCGGAATCATCGAAAGTATATTTTCATTGGAATAGAAGAAAATATATACAGACAATACCAATGCAGCAACACTAAGAAAAACAATACCGATTCTTTTACCCAGCCCGACATATGCGAGCCAAATACACACAAATATCCAAATGATATCAGTTAAATGTGTTGCATCCTTAACGTTAAATAAAGCGCTAAATGCCAGTGTGATCCCAACCACTGCATAGGTCCAGTAGACAAAACGAAAATTCTTTGTTTTCCATAAAATTAGTGAACAGATCAAACTGAGGAGTGCAGTCGAAAGAGCAAAAAACAGCCCGTTAATTTGTGAATATGAATAAAGAATTCCGATAAGTGTGAAGAGCACAGTGAAAACAAAACTTATCCGAAACGCCAGTTTATATTGATGTTTTTCAAATACATCGGTTGTGTGCGAGGTGTCGATATAAAGGAATTCTAGCAAGAAGTATTGATTTAACGTAAAGATACGATATATGCTTGAATGTTCAACTATCAGCGCTCGCCGAACAATGTGCTTCCTACTCGAATCATTGTGCTCCCTTCCTCAATGGCCAGGATATAATCACTGCTCATGCCACAAGACAACTCTTTAAAGTTTTCTGAGTTTATGAAATAGCGCCCTTTCAGGGTCGAAAAAATTTCTTTGAGCATTCTGAATTCTCTTCGGATCAAATCAGAATCTTCAGTAAACGATGCCATACCCATGACCCCGCAGATACGAATATGGGTAAAGCTCCTGAAATCTGATGAATCGAGCAATTCAGTAGCTTCTGAAAGGTTGAGACCGAATTTTGTTTCTTCTTGAGCTATGTGAAATTGCAACAGACAGTCGATTCTTCTGTTGTTTTTTTGTCCCTGCTTATTGATTTCTCGGAGAAGTTTGAGGCTGTCAACGGAATGAATCAAATGAACAAAGGGGGCAATGTATTTCACTTTATTGCTCTGCAAATGACCGATGAGGTGCCAACGAATATCGTCAGGAAGCCTGTCTTTTTTATCCACCATTTCCTGAACCTTATTTTCTCCAAAATCGCGTTGGCCAGCCTCGTAGGCTTCTTGTATTGCCGACACAGGTTTCGTTTTGGATACTGCTACGAGTGTAACAGATTCGGGCAATTGATTCCTTAGTTTTATAAGCCGCTCTGCAATCATTCGTTGATTGGATAGATGGTTAGACCACTTCTTAACTTTGGTTCTACCCATGTCGACTTTGGCGGCATGATCATGTTGTTGTCCGCTACCCGTTTCACCTGGTCTACAGTGGCGGGGAATAAAATAAATCCGATAGAATACTTGCCTTTAACAATCTTTTCTTCCAAATTAGTTAAGGGTTCGGCACCACTCATGAATTCAATCCGTTCATCTGTTTTCAAGTCAGTGATACCGAGAATCGGTGACAAAATAAAGCGTGTCAAGATTTCTGCATCTAAGGAATTGACGGGGTGCGATTTATCTATGATCTCATTTTTGCATTGCAATTTGTACCATTTCCCATTCAAACACATGGTAAATTCATGTTCAGCAGACGGTTTCATGAGCGAAGCACACGGAACTACGGTCATTGATGCGGTGAGTTTTTCCAGAAATTCAGTCTCCGACAGTCCATTCAAACCTTTTACAAGTCGATTAAATTCTAAGATTTTAAGTTTTCGTTCATCGATAAAAAAAGCCAGGAAATGGTTGGTGTTTTCGTAGACTGTTTTTCCACTTGATTCACGTAATTTTTTTAATCCGGCAGACGATGCCGAGCGGTGATGGCCATCCGCAATATAGGTTGAATCTAATTCCTGGAATAAATTCTGCAACCTCTTGCCCTGATCTCTGCTCAACACCCACAATTCATGTGTAATTCTGTCTGTGGTTGTGAACTCATATTCAGGTCTCTCTTTAGTATACATGTTCAGGCATTCTTCTATCGCTTCGCTGTGAGGGTGGGAGAGAAGTACCGGTTCGGCGTTGAATCCTACGATGTCCAGATAATTTGTAAACATGGCCTCTCGGGAAGTAAGGGTGGCTTCATGTTTTTTGATTAGATCATTTTCATATTCTTCTACACTTGCTCCGGCTACGACACCCGTAAATTGATGCCCGTCTTTCGTCTGACGGTACACGTAAATATGAGGTTCTTTGTCCTGAAATAAAATTCCATCTTGAAGAAACTCAGCATATTTTTCTTTAACCAACAAAAAACGTTCGTCTGAATTAGGTTTTGTTTTCTTGACCGTTTTATCAAATTCCGGATTGATAATGCGAAGAAAGGTGTAGGGATTGTCTTCGAGCTTAGCCGTCAGTACATTTTTTTTGTAAGAGTAATACGGCCTTGTTGCTACAAGATGTGCCTTGTCTCGAACGGGGCGCAAAGCCTTGAAAGGACTTATTTTAGTCATTTATGCCTTGATAAACTGACCAATGATCAATGCAGCCAATTCTTCTCCTATGCGATCTTGCGCTTCTAGTGTCGCTGCACCTACATGAGGTGTACAAGCGATTAATTCATGATTCAAAAGATCTTTCCTTGGATTGGGTTCATTTTCAAATACGTCAAGCGCCACTCCTGCAACTTTCCCTTCTTTAAGGGCACTGAGCAGGTCATCTTCATTAATGACGCCGCCGCGTGAGGCATTGACCAGTCGGACACCTTTCTTCATCAAGGAAAATTCTTTTGCTGAAATAACTGCGCTTCCATCTGCTTGTTTAGGAACGTGCAGAGAAATGTAATCCATTTCAGGCAGTGCTTCGTGAAGGTTGTTCGCAGGGGTAATTTGAACCGTGAAATGTTGCTTGGTGCCAATTGGAACTTTAATTTCAACAGGATCTGTTTGTCTGTCTATCGCGATTACATCCATACCACTTCCAAGGGCATAGGACGCAAGGCTTTGACCAATGCGCCCAAAACCAATGATGCCGATTGTTTTTCCTCTAAGTTCAACTCCTTTTCCGTATTTTTTCTTAAGCGCTGAGAAATCTCCAGTTTCCATATTCTTGTATGAATCATTCAGGGATCTGGAGATGGCAAATAAATGTCCCATTACAAGTTCGGCAACGGATTGAGACGAAGAGGCAGGTGTGTTGATAACAGCGATGCCTTTTTCACGAGCATAACTAACGTCAATATTATCCATACCAACGCCTCCTCTTCCAATAAGCTTTATGTTGGGACAGGCATCGATGACTTCCTTACGAACTGTCGTTGCACTGCGAACAAGAATAATTTCAATTCCCTGGTCATTGACAGCCTGGGCAAGTTGCTCCTGAGCTACTTTATCTGTAATTACAGTAAAACCTGCGTCTTCCAGCAAGCGCTGGCCAACAGCTGAAATTCCGTCGTTTGCTAAAATTTTCATTTTTTATCCTTTTGTACGTGTAAATTCTTGCATAACATCGACAAGTACTTTTACGCTCTCGATGGGTAAGGCATTATACAAGGAAGCTCGGTATCCTCCGGTAGATCTGTGCCCGGGAAGTCCTACGATGCCCGCTGCCTTCCAAAGTTTGTCAAACTCTTCCTGATAACTTTCGTCTTCCAGTAAGAAGCATACGTTCATTTTCGATCGGTCCTCTGTAGCTACGGTGCCTTTAAAAAGCGGGTTTGAATCAATTTCGCCGTATAAAAGCGCTGCTTTTGCAGTGTTTCTTTCTTCTATTGCTCTCACTCCGCCATTGGCAATCATATGTCGAAGATTTAACATCGCCACATAGACTGAAAAAACGGGTGGTGTATTAAGCATTGATTCTTTCTCAATGTGTTGTTTCAGATCCAGGTACGTAGGCATAAATGCTGAACTCGATTTCCCGAGAACGTCATCTTTCACGATGTAAAGCGTAGCGCCAGCAGGACCAAGATTTTTTTGTGCTCCGGCGTAGATAAAATCAAAGTCGCCTACATTGATTTCCTTGGAAAAGATGTCCGAAGACATGTCACATACTAAAGGCAAATTTGTTTTTGGGAATTCATGAAACTGTGTCCCGTAAATGGTATTGTTTGACGTAAAATGAACATAGTCCACATCAGCCGGAAT
>JBEGVI010000132.1:0-6078 GCA_041178485.1 Bacteroidota bacterium
GAAATAATGTGCAAGCATACACCATAGGCATTACGCATTGTTATAGGTTTCGGAACCGTCTGAAGTTCCTGAAGTTCCGTTTCCGTATTCCAGGATCATCCGTGCTGCGGTATATTCTGTAAAGAACGATTCACTCGACGGACGCAGGACCAGGATCAATTTGTCCAGCTTATCGCGAAGCAGGCGATCGATGTCTTCACTTAAAGCAACGATCTGGGATGAGGCATCTTTTCGCTTCACGATGGCTTTTCTTGGCGCCATGATATTTGCTACCATTTCGTCTCGTTTT
The DNA here is from genome assembly GCA_041178485.1 of Bacteroidota bacterium. Classification (GTDB taxonomy): domain Bacteria; phylum Bacteroidota; class Bacteroidia; order Flavobacteriales_D; family Crocinitomicaceae; genus M0103. The sequence continues at coordinate 290 of JBEGVI010000132.1, forward strand.
GTGGTGAATTGATCGATTATGAATGGTGTGATCCCAAACTCTCCCAGTGCTTCAGCATGCGTGACCATGAGCAACCTGATTCTGCCCATAAGAATGATCATATCTCCCTGAGAATAGCGTAGCAGCTGACTTTCAGTGATTCTTGACTGCGCGATGAGTTCAAGGTCATCCCGTTCGGCGCCGAGTGCTGAGAGGGCAGAGGCAATCCGTGCACCCAGTGCTGCTACTTCCGCACGCAGGCTGTCCCGCGTATCTTTTACCCCCATGGTATAGGAACGTTCTTTCTCCGCCTGTGTCTGCAGCAACTCAAATTTGCCGTTCAGCAGCGCGTGTGCAGATACGAACTTCGGAGTGGATGCCCATACCGGCTGGTATTCGTTCAAAACATCGATCACCATCCTGTACATCGACATTTTTCGTTTGATCTTCTTTTTCATTGTTATGGGTTTTAATGTCCTAACTCTTTCACGGGGAATGCTTCACGCGCACATCGTATCTTCTGCATTGTTTCTTAGCACTTCCCGGTGTCGTCATAGGGACTGGTTCTGATCCACACCTGTAGAAAGTATGCCAAAAAATGAGTTCGGGGTTCTTTTTTTGTTAACGAACGTTAAGAACAGCACTGATTTAAGAATAAATTAACAAAACCGGTCGATTCCGGGTATTTCCACATGGTGCACAGGATAGGATTCAGGTGTGCTAAAGACTGTTTCGCAGAGTTTCGTGCCGTGTCCGCATCGTTCGCAAGGGGTGTCCGCATCGTTCGCACGTAGGTTCAGGTCACTGCTCAAGGGATGAACGTATACTAAGCTCAAGATGCGCGTCCATCTCGAGAGCTGGACACAACGTGTGACATTAATGTGTCTAGTCCTTCGGAATCCAGGGAGCACGGTCATGCATGCAGTGCAGTATATTCACGGGTAAGGTACATTCAACTTTTAACCCTTCTGTTCATCGCTTTTAAGGGCATCGATCTCTTGAATAATCTCGGCAAGTTTCTCCACCTGGATCTTTCGCGAATAGTTTTCAATTCCTACTGAATCACAACGTATGTCTCCGGTTTGTGAGAATTCTTGCCATAGATCATTTATGAGTTCTTCCAAGTGACTTGAGTCTTTGACAATCACACCTGAATTCGTGCGTTCAATTATAGTGCGCTGAGGATTTTCATCTATTTCAATATGTTTAAAATAATATTTGTCTTTTAGTCTATTCGCCTCAACATCGTTATCAAAACATAATAAAATTTTTCTCTTAAGCGCTACATAATCATAGATCTTAGTGCCAGTAAATTCATAATAATTAAATAATAGCAATACATTGTCTTTTTTCAGTTCTCTCAGAAGTTCTGTATTTGGAAGTTTAGGTAGTATCACCATTTTATTTTGAAGTGCCGTAAACTTTTCTGAAACAACCTTCCCGAGTAGTTCATTGAGATTTGTACCGTAGAATTTAATTCTGAAATCAAAATGCTGTTCCGAAGCAATTTTATTGAAAACAGCCAATAATGGCATCAGAGGGTGCCATTCATAAATAGTCCCAATGAAAGAAAAAGTGAGAATTTCATGGCTTTGTTCGATGTTTTCAACTTCTGAGATGCCTTCAGGATCAAATCCATTTGAAATTAAAGCCGGCATTTTATCAGGAAATAATGTGTGGATCTTATGTTGAAAGAGAACATCCACCGTTAAAATGTGTTGTGCACTTTTCACATAATACAACTCAAACCATTTATCAAAAGTTCGCTGAAACGATTTCTTTTTAGAACTGAAATTTTGACTCCATGGATCTCTGTAATCTGCTATCCATGGGGTATTAAAAGTTGAACTTAATTTTGAGGCATATGCAAAGAGAACGAAGGGGTCACCTGTGGCGATGATGGCATCTACCTCATTCGATTTGAGGTAGTGTTTAGCAGCCTTGTAAATAGCTGCCTTCGGACCCACAGGAAATATAAATTGTGCTATTTCGTAAAATGCTGTAATGCTTTTTCTTAGCAAACGGAAACGATGTGCTCCGTATTTCAGAAGTACAGTGTTACTTAGGTTGGGGCGATAGGGTGTTCGCACGATCGTTCCGAACTCGGTAGTTTCGACGATCACCTCGTCTGAGTATCCGGCTTCTATGTAATCCAGGTGGTTTCCATGTTTGTTTTGCCATTGGCGCGTGATCACGACGGGTTCCACACCATATTCCTTGAGGTATTTATACCAGTTGTAGGGTCTCAAGCCGCCTACGGAAACATAGGGAGGAAAATCGTAGGCAAGAATGAGCAGTTTTTTCATGGAACGGAAAGTTACAATAATACTTTAACGAAGGGCAAATTTAGGACAAACAGTTTTTCAAATTTGTAAGATCCTCTGTATGGGCCACTCGTTACAACGAAGGATTACAATATGTATCTTTAGCATGTGAAAGTTAAGCACCTTATACTTTTAACCTCTGAATTCCCCTATGGTGTAGGCGAGACATTTTTGGAAAATGAGTTGCCCTATCTGGAGGAGGCATTTGAAAAAGTGACCATTCTTTCTTTGTCAGAACATCAAAAATTGACGAGGACGGTTGGAACGAATACGCAACTCAACCGTATTCCGGTTTTCCTGTCAAGAATGGATAAACTCCTTTCTTTAAGACATGTGTTCAATGGTGAGGTAAGAAAAGAAATTGTCCGTTTGAGTCAGATCTACGGCCTGCGGTTGAATCGAAGAATTCTCTTCACTGTGCTCTTTTCTTGGGAGCGTGCACGGCGAATTAAGTCCCACTTAGTAAAATTCGTCAATGCTCGGACATGCTGTTATGCGTACTGGACAGATGACAGTGCATTGGCACTTGCGCAATTAAAGGATGCTTTACCGAATGTAAGGTGTGTTTCGCGCTTTCATGGTTGGGACGTGTATTTTGAAGCGAGTGAAATTGGGTATTTGCCCTTCAGAAACTATATCAACAGCATGCTGAATGCACAGTATGCCATTTCAGAAAAGGGAAAGGCGTATGCCCTTGAACGTTGGAAAGTAGAGCATCCGGAACGGATCCACGTAGCCCGCTTGGGAACGAAAAAGATCATGGACAAGCCAAATGACGGAAGAATTGACCTCGGAAGGAAAGTGATCGTAAGCTGTTCCAATGTTATACCACTTAAACGTGTTGATCTCATTTTTGAGGTACTGAATTCCCTCACAGAATATCCTCTTCATTGGATCCACATTGGGGACGGTCCCTTGTTGGGTTCATTGAGAAGAAAAGTTGACAAGGAAGTAAATTCACATCTAAGCGTGACATTAGCAGGCCGTATGACGAATGAGGAGGTCCTTCAACTGTATCGCCGCGAACGGCCTTTCTTGTTTATCAATCTCAGCACTTCAGAAGGGATCCCTGTATCGATCATGGAAGCAATGAGTTTTGGAATACCGGTAATTGCGACGGATGTTGGTGGGACAAGCGAGATCGTGAATAACGAAAACGGTCTTTTAGTTAGTCCTAATCCAAGTGAAGAAGAAATTAGTAACGCCATCACGAGTTTTGTCGAGGATAGAGAAAGAATGAGTTTAAAAAGCACTGTTGCCTATAAAACCTGGCAAAAACAATATAATGCAGATGTGAATTACAGTTCTTTTGTAGATCATTTACTTCATAATTCTTGATCGACGTCCATGAGTAGTTTACCAAAACGGGGAATTATAAAGGGGGGGAGGTTTTCCATCTGCCATTAAGAAGAAACGGTATTTACGAGTTAGTTTTTTCATTCAAAGCAGATTGATAGAGTTCAAGTAGTTTATTGGTGTAATTTTCTATGTCATATTGTTTAGAAAACTCTATTGCATTTTTTGAGATTCTCGCATATTCTTGTGTATTGTTCCACAAATGTAGTATCCTGTCAACGAAAAGTTCCGGATTTTCCTCATAGATCATGTAACCATTATCACCTTGCTGAATCAGGTCTCGATTCCCCTTACCGTCAAAAGTAATGACCGGTAAACCAGCTGCCATAGCTTCAAGTAAAACTAAACCGAAAGGTTCATATTTGGCAGTATGTATGTATAGGTTAGATTTTGAAAGATATTCGACCACATTTCCAACGCTCCCTCTAAAAAAAACTTGTTTGTCTAAATTCAATTTATTCTTTAATTCTTCCAATTCTTTTTTTAATGGTCCAAAACCTAATATGTTTACTTCGAATTCAACACCCCTTTTTAAGAGTTCAGACGCTATTTTTATTAATAAAAAGTGATTTTTCTTTTCTACCAAATTTCCTATTGAAATTAAACTTAACTTTTTATGAAAATTTGATTTTTTGTCTCCTTTCAAATAAATAGATTGACATTGTATTTGTTTAAAATTAATTGCATTGGGGAAATAAATAATTTTTTGTGAAAAACTTTTTGGAAAGTTATTTTTCATAAAGTCGATAGTGTCTGAAGAAATTCCCAAAAATAAAGTACGATCGTTCTGATACTTTTTCAATAACCACAATCTTTCGATGTAGTGAATGATACTTTTAAATGAAATCAAACTTCTCAATTTTATCTTTCTCAATTGAAACATGTTATCATGGAAGTGACTAAAATAATTTGTTTTATTGTGAAAATAGCTTCTTGATAGCACCTCAGCTTCAAATAGATGAGAATGAATAATTTCAGGATTAAACTTGTTAACTAAGTCTTTAAATTCATCATTATTAACCTTGATGCCAATCCATGATATTTTCGTTTTCAATTCGACATATTGAATATCTATATTTTCTAAAATAAATTGATGATTTGGAATATTCTCAAACGTTTCATGAAGTGGATGTATTAATATTAACATGATATTATTGCCTCTTCGATGAAGGTTCTCGATAATTTGACAGAGCATCACCTCTGCACCACCAGCCCCTAAAGTTGGTATAACATAAAGTATGTTCATACATTAAAAATCATCTGAGTCCGAAATCGTGAATGCAACATTGAATGGCACATTATTATTGGGTAAAAATTTAATTCCAATTTCACCGCCTTCCTTTTTAATAAAGTTATTGTAATGAGAAAGTAAATTCGTTAGCGGATGTGAATTACTTGCTGTAATTCTAATATTTTTAACCCTGAGCATTTTACCTAAATTGTGTAAATTTGATTCAATTTCAACTTTTGGATTTACCACCAATAAATCCCCGATGGAAATACCATCGTCCTTTTTCAAAAAGATGAAAATGTCCTTATACTTTATCCAATTCGCTTCGCTGTAGCTTTCCTTATATTTTAAATATTCCACTGAAGCGTCAACCGAAAATTCATCCGTCAATCTCTTTCTATAGAGACTTGATAATATAGTCCAATCTTCATGATTCAACCGAAATTTACTTACTATATATTTCCAAAAAAAATTATAAACTGGAGTGAACAAGCCAAATTTGTGGCACAAACTGTAAATATTAAGCCCTGAAATTTTCATTTCATAAGTTTGCCACCTTCCAATTTTATTTAATTCGATTTTATTAAAAAATCCATGGTAAGAATTTGCATTAGGAAAAGCAAAAAACATTTCAATACCTAATTTATTAGCTTGTTCAGCTGTATTATCTGCATTCCAGAGAAATAGTCCCTTTTTTCGATAATTAGGGTGAGTCAATAAATCAATAGCCTGAAAAACTTTTTTTTTCTCACCTTTTTGATTAACCAAGTAAAAAGGGAAGCCACCGTAAAACCCAGAAAGCTGTCCTGAAATTCGATCATAGGAGAAACTACCAATCATTTTTTCTCCCTGCGAGCCCAAATCATATTTCTTTTGGATATAGTCAAAAGAGAATTTAT
>JBEGVI010000133.1:0-6610 GCA_041178485.1 Bacteroidota bacterium
TCAGTTGAGCGCTTTCGCAAGGAATTTGGTAATTGAATTTGACACTACGTAGTTCTACGTAAATTACAAAATCATCTTGGAAGAATTAGGAGCTTCTTGAGTAATCTTCGGAATATTGCAACCGGTTTGACCGAGCTCATTACTAATTGCGAATATGATCATTTCTGTCTGCAGTCATAAAGGTGGCACTGGGAAGACAACTTCTTCTCTTTCTCTTTCTATTTCTCTTGCGCAGACCGGCAAAAAAGTATTGTTGGTGGATTTGGATCCGCAGGCTAATTTGAGTTACTCTATCGATCTTACGGAACTGCAATTTGATGTCTCGCATTTGTTTACAGGGGATGCTTCATTTGGTGACGTAGAAAGAGAGGCTTTTGGAATTTCAGTACTTCCGGCATCAGAGCGGTTGGCTGATGTGGAGTTTTCGCTTCAATCAGCTGAGGATAGAGTGTTTTTTCTTAAAGAAATCTTAGATCCTGTAAAAGGAAAATTTGATGTCATCCTTTTGGATTGCCCGCCTTCCCGGTCATTGTTGACAGTCAATGCATTGGTGTGTTCTGATTTTGCAATTACACCCGTTCTGCTCGATGTATTAAGCATTCAGGGTTTACTGTTCATGACCCGCACAATTCTCGATATTCGCAAATCGTACAATTCAAATCTGATTTTTCTGGGCATTCTGGCCGTAAATGTTGATTTGAGGAAAAAAATATCCAAAGAGGTACTCCAAGTATTTAAGGAGGAGATCGCCTATCCAATCTTTGATACGATGGTTCGGACAAATACCAAATTAGCGGAAGCACCTTCGCACGGACTTCCAATTCAATATTATCAACCAAGATCTACTGCTGCATTTGATTATGCGAGGTTAGCAGAGGAAATCTGGTCCAAAATGATTGCTTATGGCACTGGGGAAGAAATTAAAGCTGGACAAGCTTATTCCGCTCATTGATCTGAGTGAGAACAGGGTCGATGAGGCTCTTGAGAAAACATCGCCTTCAAATGAGGAGGACAAACGTATTGAAACTTCCGTTAGCATGATGGATTCGGAAGTTAAAGAACCTGTTTTTTCTTTTTTAGATCCAATCGATACAGGTGATATGAAGGTGGAGTTTATTCCCTCCAAAAGAAAAACACAGAAAAAGATTTTTGTTCATTTGTCCGGAGCCTTGACCATCCAAAATGTAAGTCAGATGAAAGATCGGATTCCGATGCTTTTTGATGAATACGACCACATTGAATTGGTACTCAAAGATGTAACGGGAATAGATATTACAGCGATTCAACTATTTAATTTGATGCGTGTGAATTATCATTCCTTTGGGAAATGCACATACATAAACGCTGAATTGACGAACGAACAAAAGAAAATACTGACTACATGTGGCTATTCTGAATTCAATACTCAAGTTGCCGCAACTGCCTAAAATGAACATGAAAATGGAAAAAAATATATTGATTGTTGACGATTCGGAAAGTATCCGACTTGTAGTAGGGATGGGACTGAAGGAAGCCGGTTACAATGTTGTCGCAGGTATAAATGGAGCTGATGGCTTGAGGCTGTTGAATGAAAATAAAGTAGACCTGATTATTTCCGATCTCAACATGCCGGTAATGGATGGTATCACCTTTTTGAAAGAGGTTCGAAAACAGGATAAGTATAAGTTTTTGCCTTTGCTGATTCTGACTACTGAATCACAGGAAAGTAAGAAGTTAGAGGCAAAACAGGCTGGAGCCACCGGTTGGATTATCAAGCCTTTTGTTAAGGATAAATTATTGGCAGTTGTCAAAAAAGTACTTGTATAATGGACGAACTTAAAGCGACATACATTCAGGAAGCTCAGGAGTTGCTCGAGAATCTTGAGTCTTCGTTGCTGGTGCTGGAGGACAACCCTTCGGACCATTCCAATATTGAACAGGTTTTCCGGGTGATGCATACACTCAAAGGGAACAGCAGTATGTTTGGGTTATCCGTTATAGCTGAGTTTGTACACGACCTTGAAACAATTTATGACAAGATCCGCCAATCGAAGATGGATCTTTCTAAAGGGATTTTAAACTGTACATTGGCGGCGTTGGATCACTTGAAACTCATCATCTTTGATTCTGATCTCCAAGAAGCAGGCAATAAGGAAAACCATTACCGACTGATTTCAGAGATACGGCTTTATGCGGATGGAGGCAATGAGTCGACGCCTTTTCAGATGAATTCCTCAGAAGTGGAGGACCGTTCGATGGGAACATATTTCATTCATTTTGAACCAAACTCTGATTTTCTTCTCAATGGCTCAAATCCTCTGCTGCTCATAAACGAGTTGGCTGAACTGGGACCTTCTTATGTCGTACCACATTTCAAGACAGTAGAAGATCTTTCAACGTTTGATCCTACTTCCTGCATTGCTTCTTGGGATATTTTGGTGGAAACGGATGCTTCCATGGATGCCATTAAAGATGTTTTCATTTTTGCAGAGGATGATGCGCGTATTGATATCCACAAGTTCATGCTTACAGGAATTATTCAGAATGAGCAGTTCCTTGCCAAAGCAAAAGCATCACACCTTCGTCCCGAACACCTTGTATTGGAGGAGATCATTGAAATTGCAGCATCCATTCCGGTTGAGGAAAACGAAGAAAAAGAACAATTGGTAGATGTACAAGCCGCTGCTCCGGTTTCTAAAAAAAGCATTGAAAAAGAAAAGGCAATTTCTTCGATACGTGTTTCCTCAGATAAATTGGATGAATTGATGAACCTTGTCAGCGAACTTGTAACGACACAGGCCAGTTTATCTCTTTTTTCTGAGAACAATACCAGTGCAGAATTAGAAGTCATATCTGAAAATATTGAAAAACTCTCTCGTCGTTTAAGAGATATTTCATTCGGAATGACCCTGGTACAGATCAATAATATGTTTGCTCGTTTTCAGCGACTTGTTCGAGATATGTCCGACATGCTTGGCAAAGAGGTCGTATTTATTACTGAAGGTGGTGAAACAGAATTGGATAAAACGATCATCGAAACGCTCACAGATCCTTTGATGCACATAATCCGAAACAGTATGGATCATGGCATTGAAAAGGCAGATGTACGTGAACAGAAGGGTAAGCCTCGTCAGGGAATGGTGAAGTTAAAAGCCTACTATTCTGGTATTTCTGTGTTTATTCAGATCATCGATGATGGGAAAGGGATCGATGTGCGCAAGGTGAGAGAAAAAGCGATTTCTAAGGGCTTTATGCGTGAAGAGGATGAACTTTCGGATAAGGAGATTTTTGATTTCATTTTTTATCCGGGTTTCTCAACAGCAGAGGTGGTGACAGATGTTTCTGGTCGAGGTGTAGGGATGGATGTAGTGAAGAGAAACATCACGGATCTGAAAGGAACAATAAGTGTGGAATCCAAGCCTGACCACGGTACAACACTTACAATTAAGTTGCCTTTGAGTTTGTCTATAATAGATGGACTACTTGTAGATATTAGTGGCGTGAAGTACGTAATTCCTCTTAGCGTTGTACGTAAATGTTACGAAGTAAAGAACGAGGATATGCTGAAAAACTTCAATAAGCTCTTGTTGTTGGATGAACGCCAGGTTCCATACATTAACTTGCGTCAAGAATTCGAATACGAAGTAGCGATGGAAGGAAATTCACAATTGATTGTAGTGAGTGACGGCGACCAGGAAGTGGGGATCAGTGTCGATTTTATTGTAGGCGAGTATCAGGCAGTGGTGAAACCGATAAGTAAATATTACAGAAATCAGGATTTTGTCTCCGGCGCTACTATTTTGGGTGACGGATCAATCGCACTTGTCATTGACACACACAAGATCGTTGAGCTATATACAAAACATGTAAAAATGGAAGGTAAATTATGAAAACTGAGGATGGAAACGAATTATTAATTGGACAAACAAAGTCCTTTCTCTCATTCAAGCTGGATTCTGAGCATTTTGCAATTCCGGTGATGAAGATCATGGAGATATTGGAGGTTCCAAAGATCACAAAAGTACCTCAGGCTCCGGTTTTTCTGGTCGGAGTAATCAACCTGAGAGGTGCGGTACTTCCTGTGATTGACACGCGTGTTAAATTTGGGATGACTCCAATTGATTTCACGATCAATACGTGTATTCTGGTTGTGAATATCACGTTCAACGATGAGGAGATCATGGTAGGTGCACTGGTGGATTTTGTGTCAGAGGTATTTGACTATGATGAGCGAAAGATAAAACCTTCTCCGACGATCGTTACAAAATACCGTTCGGACTACATCGAAGGAATGATTCAGGAAGACGACCATTTTATGATGGTCTTGAATATAGATAAAGTGTTCTCTCTCAATGATCTTGAGTCCATTGTAGAGACAAAAATTGAAAAAACAGAAGAATTATTATAACCACTTAAACGAAAAATAAAAATGGGAATTTTTGGAGGAGTATCCGCAAAGGATCGCGAAAAATTAGTCGAAGTTTTAAACAAACTTGCCAAAGGACAAACGGATTTGTCTCTGGAGAAGAGTGACCTTATTGACGATTCGGTATTGAAAGCACTCAAAAATATTGCAGGTTCATTTGATATGATTAGAACGCAAATTGAAAATTTTGCGAATGGACATTTGGAAGCTGAATTGAAGTTGTCTGAGAATGGCGACCCAATGACATCGGCTTTTTCATTGTTGGGAGAATCGCTGGTGAACGATAAAGAAAAAATGGCTCAACAGGAACGCGAGATCGACGCGCGAATGAAACTTGTAGATGAACTTTGTATCGTTTCAGAGACGGATCTTAAAGGTTACATCACGTATGTGAATGATAAACATTGTGAAGTGTCTCAGTATTCAAGAGAAGAACTTGTCGGTTCAAACCAGAACATTGTACGTCACCCGGATTCACCCAAAGAGCTTTTCAAAGAACTTTGGGGAACGATCGGGAAAGGGAAGATCTTCCGTGGGCCGGTTAAGAACATGCGTAAAGACGGAACGCCTTATTATGTAGATGGTATTTTTGCTCCGGTACTTGGTCCAAATGGAAAACCGGTGAAGTACCTTGGTGTTCGATACGATAACACGGAAGTAACCATCGAGAAACTTGCTGCTGAAGGTGTAGTAAATGCAATCAATGCGTCTTATGCGTACATCGAATTTGATACCAAAGGAAATATCCTTACTGCAAATGAGAATTTCGAGCGCGCAATGGGCTACAGCCTGAATGAAATCGTAGGAAAACACCACCGTATGTTTGTTGAGGCAGAATTGTCAAATTCTTTGGAATACCAGCGTTTTTGGGAAGAGTTGGCCAATGGAATTGCCAAGAACGACCTGTACAAACGAGTGACGAAATCAGGTGAAGTGAAATGGCTTCAGGCGGTGTATTCACCGGTGAAAGATGATATGGGGCGTATCTTCAAAGTAGTAAAAATCGCTACGGATGTCACTGATGCAACGAATATGGCCATTGAAACTAAATTGGCTGCGGAAGAAGTATCACGGGTACTCTCAGCAATTTCGAGTGGTGACTACACTCAGAAATACATGGTAGACACCAAAGGTTCCTTAAGAATGATCGGAGATATCCTGAATGATACTGTGGACAAATTGAGTGACTTGATGAATGAGGCACAAGAGACGCAAAATGCGGCATCTGAAACGAAACGCGTACTCACAGCTCTTTCTGAAGGTGACCTAACGCAGAAGTATTCGATTGAAACAAGAGGTGAATTAAGGACCATGGGAGAATCGCTCAATAAAACTATTGATATTTTGAGTACACTAATTTCTACCGTAGTTTCGAATGCAAATAACATTGCTGCTGCCAGTGTCGAAATGTCCACTTCCGCACAGCAACTTTCAGAAGGTGCAACCAATCAGGCAAGTTCAGTAGAGGAGATTTCTTCTTCAATGGAGGAAATGACGGCAAACATTCAACAGAATACAAGCAACTCACGTCAAACAGAGAAAATATCTACTACCGCTGCCAAAGAAATATTGAACAGCAAAGAGGCGGTTATAGAGACAGTTACTTCCATGAAGACGATTGCTTCAAAAATCTCTATCATTGGAGAAATTTCACGCCAGACGAACTTGCTCGCATTGAACGCGGCGGTCGAGGCAGCACGGGCAGGTGAACATGGCAAAGGTTTCGCGGTGGTAGCAGCGGAAGTTAGAAAGCTTGCTGAAAGAAGTCAGCTGGCGGCAAGTGAAATTGATGAAGTATCAGGTAAGAGTGTTGACATTGCACAGCGTTCAGGTGAAATGTTAAGCGAAGTTGTCCCAAACATTCAGAAAACATCTGATCTGGTTCAGGAAATCACCGCATCAAGCGTAGAACAAAGTTCGGGAGCCGAGCAAATAAACAATGCGATTCAAAACTTGAATAACGTGGTTCAGGAAAACGCAGCGACCGCCGAACAATTGGCTGCAGGTGCAGAAGAATTGAATTCACAGTCTCTCCAATTGCAGGAGGCGGTTGCGTTCTTCAAGATTGACGGGCTTACTCAACATCGACCGGTTTCGGCAATGACTGCTCCACGGGTGCAAAGTGTGAGACCTGCAGAAAGGGTACAAGCTGGTTCGAAAAGCAATGTTACTTCTACAAAGGTGAATATCAATTTGGGAGGACCT
>JBEGVI010000134.1:0-9209 GCA_041178485.1 Bacteroidota bacterium
GATAAAATACTACATCAACGATTCCCTGATCGTTCAGTGGCAAGACCCTGAACCGCTTCAATCCGGAAATTCAATTTCCCTAAGAACAGCAGGTTGCTCCGCCGAATACGACAATGTAAGCGTATATAAATCGCGTTCTGAAACCGTTTCTGTCGAAGTCTCTCTGAGCGGTCACATGCGGTACGAAAGTTTGAATGCTTTGCCTACCGGAAAAGTGAAAAGCCTAGCCCTTGATCTTTATGACAACTGGAGTTTACAAGAAAGTGAAGAGTACCTCATCGACTGGAGTATTCCTGAACTGACATTTTTGAATGATGGTTCTTTTTCCAACGACATAGATACAATTACAACTGCTCTCATTGAAGGCAACTGGCTTGCAGTGGATATTCATTCTTCCATTGGTACATACGAGATTGCCATTGGGACCCTGCCCTCACTGAACGATATCATGGACTGGACCGATCTTGGAACAGCGAATTTGTTTTCACAAGTCTTGTCAACCACAGAATTTGGGACTACGTATCACATTGCACTTCGTGCTACAAATGGAGCCGGACTAACAGATCTCTTTGTTTCCGACGGACAAACACTCATAGATCCTAATTTAGGTGTGGGAATTGAAGAAAACACCCTTGCCGAAATAGGAATCTTTCCAAATCCTGCATCAGATCATTTGTACTTCAGCGGGTTCGCTCCAGGCATAAGCTACACGATAGTCGATTCCTTTGGAAAAAAGATTTTTTTCGGAGACAGTCCGTCCATTGATATTTCAAATTGGGCTGCCGGAATGTACACTGTATTGCTTCAATACGGCTCCGATATTCGCAAAGAAAAAGTAATACTGAGATAACTAATCAGTGATTCAGCAGCAGTGAAATCGGTTGCAAATATGACCTTATTTATTTTGCTCATGTAATGAACATAAAAAAGCCTGCTGTGAAAACAGCAGGCTTTTCTGGAAATGAATCTTCCTAATTACAATACTACAGAGAAATAATTTCCGTCGTCGTCCTCATCGTCATCTGCAGGTTTAACAGCTCCACGAGCCATTTTAACCGACACTACCACAGCACTTGCTGGATCCAGGAATTTTACTCCAGGAATTTCGATCTGACCAACGCGCACGGATTTTCCAATTTTCAATTTAGTTACATCCAAGGTAATTGCATCCGGCAAATCTTGTGGCAAACCAACCACTTGAAGATTCCGGAACGTCTGCATCAATTTACCTCCGGCCATTACACCTTTGGAAGAACCAATCACACGAACAGGAAGTCCTACTCGAACTGGTTTTTTGTCGCTCAATTCAAGAAAATCTACGTGCTGAATAGTATCTTTAATCGGATGTTGCTGAAGTTCTCGGACGATTGCTTTAGACTTCTTTCCTTCGATATCCAGTTCCACCAGATAGACTTCCGGTGAAAAAACAATCTTATCAATGTCGTTTTTCTTTACGGAAAAGTGAGTCTGCTCACCCAAACCGTAAAGCACACAAGGAACCAACTCTGCATTTCGCAATGCCGCAGCGTCCTTCTTCCCTACGTTCGATCTAAGCGAACCGCTCAATAGTGCTGTTTTCATTTGTTATGTATTTATGAGATTAAAAAATGCGAACTGATCGACTGGTTATTCACGAGTCGTTTAATTACGTCAGAAAAAAGATCTGCAGTGGAAAGCACTCTGATCTTGCTGCTCTGTCGCTTGAGTGGAATCGTATCGGTCACCACTAATTCCGTTAACTTTGAATTTTCTATTCTTTCATACGCCGGACCTGAAAGCACGGCATGTGTACAAAATGCACGAACACTTAAGGCTCCTTTCTCCATAAAAAGATCTGCAGCAGTTGTGAGTGTACCGGCGGTGTCACACATGTCATCCAATAAAATCACATCTTTGCCTGCGACATCACCGATAACGGTCATCTCTGCCACTTCATTGGCTTTTTTACGATGCTTATGGCACATTGCCAAACTTGTATTCAATTTCTTAGCGTATGAATTTGCTCTTTTCGCCCCACCTGCATCAGGTGCCGCCATGATCAAATTGCCTTGATTCAAGCGCTCAAGCTCGGGATAAAAAATTGTCGAAGCGTACAGATGATCCACAGGAACCTCAAAAAATCCCTGGATCTGATCTGCATGTAAATCCATGGTAATAACACGATTCACACCGGCAGCCATCAACATATTAGCAATGAGTTTTGCCCCAATGGCTACTCTGGGCTTGTCTTTTCTGTCCTGACGTGCAAAACCAAAGTAAGGAATCACCGCAATGATTTTTCGTGCAGAAGCTCTCTTTGCTGCATCGACAAGAAGCAATAATTCAAATAAATTGTCGGTCGGTGGCATCGTTGACTGTACAATGAAAACATCCTGACCACGCACCGTTTCTTCAAAAGAGGGTTGAAACTCACCGTCACTGAATTCCAAAACATTTACATCGCCAAGAGGCAAACCGTAGCTGGAAGCTATTTGCGAAGCCAACTCTACAGAGGCTCTGCCTGCAAATATTTTAACCCCTATGGACATAGACGAATAATTTTGAGGGTGCAAACTTACACAATTTCAGGGAATCAGGAACAAGATTTCCATGAAAAGATGACATTTCAGGGAAAGAAACTTTTTGATTACATTTAGTCTGCCATGTGCTACAGCAATTCTTCCACCTCAACAAATGTATCTCTTTCTCAGAAATACGGAAAGTCCATTCCTCCGGACCTGAATGAATCCCCCGTCTATTTTGCATCCGGATTCACGTTCCCTTTGTGGCGTGTCGTAACCTCTGACAAAGATTTAAGGCTCATGCAATGGGGGTTAATTCCAAGTTGGTTTAAGGACGGGGATCCCAATAAGATCGCAGCCAAAACCTTAAACGCCAAAATTGAAACAGTTACCGAAAAAGCAAGTTTCAGATCCAGTGTGGGACGAAGGAACTGCGTCATTCCATCGAGTGGTTTTTTTGAATGGCAAACTCAGGGCAAACTCAAGGTCCCCTATTTTCTGAAACCTGCCAACGATTTCATTTTCTCCATGGCAGGGATTTATGACGAGTGGGTAGACCGTTCAACGGGAGAAATAATTCCATCTTTTTCTATTCTCACATGCCCGGCAAATGATTTGATGGAAGAGATTCACAATTCCAAAAAAAGAATGCCCGTTTTGCTCAATGGAAACCAAATTGAAACTTGGATTCAAGGAGACATCGATCCTTTATCCTTTATCCATCCGTTCCCTTCTGATCAGATGAACGCGGTGCGGGTAAAAAAGTCTATCCTGCTGTCCTTATATCCTAATGTTCCCGAGGTACAGGAAGAAATTTCAGACCTCAACGGGATACAGGGCAGTTTGTTTTAAATCACTTTTTCAACTTGGTGTCACGATGATTGATGGCCACAAACCGCAGCCCGATAAAAAAAGTATTGGCCCCATCAAAACTTACCGAGCGGGTTAAAAACTGATAACCCGCTTGAAGGTGAAAACCAAAAATCTTGTACCCGAGACAAGGCGCAAAACCTGCCCCTGTCCTGTTAAAGTCCGTTCGAAAGATCAGATTGGCTCCATACGTTAACCCTATGCGGCTCGGTTTGATCCAATACCCAAGGTCATACCCCAACACATTGTGAATGAAATTGTAATTTACTCCGGTATGAGCCGCATGCGTTTGCGATTTTTTAAGCTGGATTTTTTTCCATTGAACCTCACCGCCAATCTCTCCTACCCAGTATTTTCCTCGCTGCACGCCGAAGTACGGACCCGCCTTCCAAACCCTTATTTTCGGAAGTTCAAACGACTTGTCCTGCTGAGCTAAAGAGGTTGTTTTTAGTGCAAAACATGCACCTATCAATAGATAAATTTTCAAAATTTTTCCCAACTGTAGTGTCGTCTTAATTGCAATCCGACATCAATTCCGTCTTGAAGGAAAGATCTATCGTGGACCACAACACTGATTTTCCGTCAGCACCTGTATGAAGGTCTTTACAGGCTGTATTCAGTGCTTTGATCGCTTCAGAGCCATTCCAGTCGTTCACATCAATACTTGAAGTGAACGAAAATTGTCCTTTTACAAGTGAACACTGGCCTGTTACATCTTTACTTTTTCCGTTCATTTCAATAACAATTGCCGCCGTTCCTTTCGTTAGATCAATTTTTTTGATAGATCCTCGAATAGTGTCTGTCAAAAAGGTTTTAAAAAATATACCCGAAATCTTACCATTTCGTTCTTCATTTTGTGTCTCTACAGTGGAGGTGGGAATTTTAAATTTCAAACCTTGCAGCACGGAAACAGGTTCATCCGATCCTTGAGGTGTCTCCACAATGATTTCATTGAAGGTGCCTTTCACTCCTGTTTTTTCTGTGAACTTAAACGCCGTCCACTCCAACACACTTGACGAGTGATTGTAGGAATAAAAACATCCTTTCCCGTCATCTGAGTTCATCTGATTTTCTTTTTGCTTATCCTGACCACAGGAGAGCAGAGAGCATACGATCAAAACGAATGTGTTATACTTTACAAAATTTTTCATGTTACCGAAATTAACAAATATTGTACGCACATAGTTTTCCTTTTACAAACTTTTATGAAAGAGACGCCTGTTACTTTCTTATTTTTGTACTTCATGGATTACGAAATAGAGTTGCGTTTTCAAAAATTAAAGTCAGGCCTCGAAGAAAAATTCGGCGACGGCCTTGACCTCCAAGCCATATTATTTCTGATTGGCGTCAATGAATTGGGAGAAGGCTATCGAAATTTCTCAAAGAATGAAAAAACGGACCTCTTGCACATCGCTATTTGCACCCTGCTTGAGCCCTATGGATATTATCAGTTTGAAGGGCGGGACAAGGAAAACTGGCCTCATTTTTCGCTTGTTCAAAACTTGCCTCCTCTTGAACACAAAGAACAACAGCATCTCATCAAATCCTCTATGCTGGACTATTTTGTTCGTAACGACTATTTCACGGAAGAAGAACTTTCCCCCACCACCACCGAAAATAAAACTGACGTTTAATCTGCTATCTTTGCACGCTTAATTAACATCTTTACATGGACTTCTGGATCAAAGCCGCACAATTACTTCTGTCTCTTTCCTTACTCGTCATTCTTCACGAGTTGGGACATTTTATCCCTGCAAGACTCTTTAAAACCAAGGTTGAGAAATTCTACCTCTTTTTTAACTGGCCATTTGCGCTACTCCGTGCAAACAGAAAAGACGGAAAGTGGAAGATTTCTTGGTTTTCAAATTCAAAAGGAGACCCGAAGGAAGTACAAGACGAAGATTCCACAGAATGGGGAGTAGGATTGCTGCCTTTGGGCGGTTACGTGAAAATCGCCGGAATGGTAGACGAATCTATGGATACAGAGCAGCTGGAACAGCCTGTTCAACCATGGGAATTCCGATCAAAACCTGCGTGGCAACGTTTGATCATCATGATCGGCGGTGTAACCGTAAACCTGCTTCTTGGAATTGTTATCTACATCGGTTTGATGTATGCATATGGGGAAGAACAATTGAAGCCTGCAGATCTTAAGGCAGGACTTTCGATACATCCATATATGTCAAAATACGGACTGCATTCAGGCGACAACGTACTCGCAATAAACGGGGAGCCGGTTAACAATGTTTCCGAGATCAATACGATTGTTATGCTTCGTGACGGCCGTGCTTTAACCGTGCTACATGAAAACGGCAAAAAAGAGCTTGTCCAACTGCCGGAAAGAATTGAATACGACTTATTCAGGGAGGGGGCCATGACGGCATTTACCTTAAGACACAATTCATTGACCGTTGATACAGTAATTGCAGGAAAAGCCGCTGAGAAAGCTGGACTCCTTAAAGGAGATAAGGTTCTTTCGATCGAAGGAAATAAAGTGAACTATTACGACGATATACAAAGGTATTTTTATGCTTCAAGAAACAAAACAGCGAACTTTGAAGTACTTCGAAAAGAAGACACGCTTTCACTCAAGGCGAAAGTCAGTCCCGAAGGAACCATAGGTTTTGCTGTAAAAGTAAATGAGTTCGTGGACGAAGATGCTGTGCATCAAAACTATTACGGCTTTGGGGAATCAATTGGCAAAGGAATCCGCAGAGGAATGAATACTCTGGGCGATTACGCTGCGCAACTCAAGTTTCTTTTCACGAAAAAAGGAGCTTCCAGCATTGGTGGGTTCGGGTCTATCGGAAATATGTTCCCTGCTCAGTGGAACTGGGAGCAATTCTGGATGACTACAGCACTCCTGTCTATCATACTGGCTTTTATGAATATACTTCCTATTCCTGCACTTGACGGAGGTCATGTTGTCTTTTTGCTCTATGAGATGATTACAGGAAAGCAAGCACCACAAAAGATTCTGGAGTATGCACAATACGTTGGGTTTATTCTCCTTATGAGCCTGGTGATTTATGCCAATGGAAATGACCTCATTCGTTGGTTATTCCCTTAAGTTTATCTGTATTTTCATCTGGTTTCAGCTCATAATTTTTCTACATGGCCTGAAAGTTGTAAATTGCAGTGAAAATTTTACTAAAAGCACCTAAAAATGAAAAACTTACTCCTCACATTTTTGACTGTTGCAAGCATTTTTGTTGCAAATGCGCAACTCAAAGAAGGTCACATTGTTTATAAAATCGAGTCCACCACAGACAATCCAGACATGGAAATGGCAGTGGGAATGATGCAGGGATCCACCATGGAGGTGTATTTCAAGGACAAGGCAACCCGAGGTGAATTTAAAATGGGCAGCATGATGACCACAACAACAATCTCTGACGAAACAAGTGGTGACGTGCTCATGCTCATGAGTGGTATGATGGGAAATATGGCTATCAAATCAAACAATAAGGACCAAAAAACAACGGATGTGGACTCTGTTGCATCAAATGTGGAGGTTACCATTACGAAAGAAACGAAAGTAATTGAAGGGTACACATGTAAAAAGGCTATTGTAACTGACGATGAAGGTGACATAGCCAATTTTTGGTTTACAGAAGAGATTATCGTATCTAAAAAAGGTCAGAATTCATTGTCTGATGATGTTCCAGGATTTCCAATGCAATTTGAAATCAACAAAGGCGGAATGACCATGTCAATGACCGTAACGAAAGTAGAAACCTCGTTGCCGAAAAATTCTAAAGAACTTTTCTCCATGACTATACCGGAAGGGTACAAGGAAATGACTCCGGAACAGATGAAGCAAATGGGAATGTCCGGGATGTAATCCTTACGGATTCAAAAAAGAAATAAGGGGCCTTCGGGTTCCTTTTTTTATTTCACCTTAACAAAGTGCAAATCAAACGAACCTGACGTTTTTTCTACGCGAACTGTGTATGCGCCCGCAACCAATTCATTTACTTCGATTGGGATCAGATGGGTGTCCTCCGGAAGTTCTTTTTCCGTGATGATTTTAGCGAGCCTTCCCGTTTCATCAAACATTTGAATTCGAACATGTTCATTTTTCGTTCTTAACTTGAGCGTAGTTTTTGACACTGCCGGATTCGGGAATAAAATACCTGTATCTTGGCTTACAGCTTCTTCCTCAATACTCAGATTACATGCCCCCAGAACAGGATAAAAAGTCACAACATGATCGAAAATGGATTGAATTTCAGTTTCAGGAACTTCAAACCAGTCTTTAAGAACAGAGGCATAGACATCTCTAAAATCAATCTCCATAGGCAAAGCCTCCTGAGGCGCCAGGTCGAAACCTATCACAGGATCTGCCCCTAGAATGCCCCCATTTATGCACGACCCAAAAATAAAGAGAGGTGCTGCATCTCCATGATCTGTACCATCAGAACCATTAGAGGCTATCTGTCTGCCAAATTCAGAGAAAGTCATTCCTGCCACCCTGTTTTCGAGACCTAAAAGCCTTAAGTCATCCTGAAACGCTGCCACGGCATCCGATAAGGTTTTAAGTAAATTCGCATGAAGGCCAACAGTAGTGTCCGTTGGGTCCACTTGTCCAAAATGGGTGTCGAAGCCATTGATATTAAGAATATACACCTTCGTTTTTAGCCCGCCGGAAATCATCTGAGCCACTTGTCTTAATTGCTTCGCAATTTCATTGTTTTCATCATATAATGTTGACAAGGTAGATCCGGCATTTGCCGCAGCACTGATCTGATCTATGTATTGGTTGGTCTGGTCAACGAGAGTAGACAGGAATGCCATGTGCTCCCCGAAATAGGTTCCGTCGGAAGTTTCAAAACTGTTGAACAAATTGAAATTCGTGAAGGGGTCGGAAACGGCTTGAGAAAAGTTGGCCACAACACCCTGGCACGTGGAAGACACCTCGTAACCCATACTTATTGCAAACGGATCCGGAAAATCAGCATTGGGATAGCCATTGGGATAATCCGGATAATCGATGTCAAATTTACGGCCCAGCCAACCGCGTGTTTCTGCCGGATCCAAACTTCCCATAGACCAAATATCCATTGACCTGAAATGCGACCGATTCTGTTCAGGATACCCTACATTCTGTATGATGGTCAATTTGCCCTCCTGAAACAGCTGATTCATTCCCGACATGGCAGGATGCATTCCCAGAGATGAGGTTGTTTGCAGCAACGATGATTGAGGCAAAATGACGTTGGGGCGATGCAGCTGAAGGTTGTCATATGAGTTCAGAGGAATTACAGTATTCAACCCATCATTTCCACCACTTAAACGAATGAGCACCAGCACCCGATCTTCGGCACTTTTTGAGGTGCTGAAGAGTTTTTTGTACACAGTCTGGTAATTTATTCCTTTCATTGCGAAAGGTACTGAAAGTGCACCGAGCGAAATGTTTCTGACAAAAGATCTTCTTTTCATAACTTTTTCAACTAACAAATATGGTATTCGGGCATTTTAAAAATTCTGTTCAAAACACTGTTGACTCGTGATCTCAGTGCTGCCTCCAAGGATGTATCCCCACCAACATATTGCAAATACTGGGTCGTGAATGCCGCATCAGATAACCCATTTGTAAGCAAATTCTTTAAGGCCAATTTTTTAGCGTCACTGACTGCCTTTGGAAAGAATACATCGCACATGTCGTCGATAGCTACCACGGGATCTTCAGGCAAAGAGAGTCCCGAATAAAACGCAAGTGAATCCAGTTTCAAATCGTTGCCATTTACAGGATATCCGGAGAATACACTCACGTACGTAGAGTGGTCGAATCTTAATTTGATCGTTGAAGAATTTGTCCACAAGCGACTAAATGCG
>JBEGVI010000135.1:0-15395 GCA_041178485.1 Bacteroidota bacterium
AGCTTTCTGATTCAATCCAAATAAAATCTTTGTTGAAATGAACAAGTACTGAAAAACATAATTTCACACCTAAAATACCAATCACTATAAATGCCGATTGTTCTAAATACGGAAATCGCTCCATTAACACCACAAAATATTGTGCAACATAGCGCATGGCTAAAATCCCTGTAAAAACTCCTGCACATATTAAATAAATATTTGGTGTATATGCGACCACTGCAAAAATATTATCAATCGAAAAGACAATATCCATAAACTCAACTGCAATCACTGTAGACCAAAATACACCTATCCATCCTGCTGTGTATTTGTAAAGAACATTTTTCTTCAAATCATCCACTTCCTCCTCGGAATCTTTTTCACGGTTAAAAAAGTGATTGAATGCCATCCAAAGAAGGTAGGTTCCTCCCAAAGGTTTTAACCACCAGATTGAAAGAATCTGTTCAACCAATATGAGTGCAATGCCTCTGAAAAGATACGCGCCAACGATTCCATAACGCAAAGCTTTTTTCTGCTGATCTTCAGGAAGGTCGCGAACCATGGTTGCCAAAACTGCCGCATTATCAAAAGAAAGAATAATCTCTAAAAGCAGAATTCCAAGTATCAAAAATAATACTTGAAGCGGATTACCCGTCACCATCTTTAAAAGATCAAGCCATTGTTGTTCCATACGTTTTTCATTTACAAAGATAGCTTTCAAATGAGTGAAAATGATGTAAAGAAAAGAATTCAGTAGATTTGTATAAACACATGGATTTCCAACTTATTTCTGACTTCCTTCCAACAGGCGACCAACCGGAGGCTATTCGTCAGCTGACAGAAGGCATCCATGCTGAAATGCCTGCACAAACTCTTCTTGGAGTAACCGGAAGTGGCAAGACGTTTACAGTCGCTAATGTAATCGCAGAAATTAAACGTCCCACACTTATCCTCTCTCACAATAAGACACTTGCAGCACAACTCTACGGGGAGTTCAAACAATTCTTCCCCATCAATGCGGTAGAGTATTTCGTCTCCTACTACGATTACTACCAGCCAGAAGCCTATCTTCCTGTGACTGATACGTACATTGAAAAAGACCTTCAAATCAATGACGAGATCGAAAAATTGAGATTGTCAGCGACATCCTCTCTCTTGTCTGGCAGACGAGATGTCATTGTTGTGGCTTCGGTATCTTGCATTTACGGTATTGGAAACCCAAATGAGTTCGCCAACAGCATTATGCACATCCGAAAGGGACAGACTTATTCGCGAAATAAATTTCTTTTCAGGCTTGTTGAGAATCTCTACTCACGCGCAGGAAATGAATTTAAAAGAGGTACCTTCCGGGTGAAAGGAGACACGGTAGACATTTATCTCGCCTACGCAGATTATGCGCTGAGGATCGAATTTTGGGGCGATGACATTGAGGGGATCAGTTCGATCGATCCGATGAACAACAGCAAAATTGACACATTCGAAGAGATCAATATTTTTCCTGCCAACATCTTTGTCTCCAGTCCTGAAAATACGAGAACTGCGCTTGAAATGATCGGCGAAGACATGGTTATACAAGTAGAAAATTTCAGAAAATCCGGAAAAACTGAAGAAGCAAAGCGTCTTGAGGAACGTGTCAGTTATGACATGGAAATGATTCGTGAACTGGGTTATTGTTCGGGCATTGAGAATTATTCCCGTTATTTCGACCAGCGTCAACCGGGTGAACGGCCATTTTGTCTTCTGGATTATTTCCCAAAAGATTTTCTGATGGTAATTGACGAAAGCCATGTGACCGTCCCACAGATACGAGCCATGTATGGCGGTGACCGTTCCCGGAAAATCAATCTCGTGGATTATGGCTTCCGTCTTCAGGCAGCCGTAGACAACCGTCCTCTAAAGTTCGAGGAATTCGAATCGCTCTTGAATCAAACAATATTTGTTTCTGCCACTCCGGCTGATTATGAAATTGCGCAATCCGAAGGAATAGTCGTCGAACAGGTTATCCGTCCGACAGGATTGCTCGACCCCATCATTGAAGTGCGGCCATCGAAACACCAGATCGACAACCTTATTGAGGAAATCCATATCCGCATCGACAGGGATGAGCGAACGCTGGTCACCACACTAACAAAACGCATGGCAGAAGAACTTCAGAAATACCTGGATAAACTTGGAATTCTTTGCCGATATATTCACAGCGATATTGATACAATTGAACGAGTGGAGATCTTGCGTCAGCTGCGCTTAGGCACTTTTGATGTACTGATCGGAGTAAACTTACTTCGTGAAGGTCTCGACCTGCCAGAAGTGTCGTTGGTAGCCATTTTGGATGCGGATAAGGAAGGATTTTTACGCAATGAACGATCCCTGGTACAAACCGTCGGTCGTGCAGCCCGTAACGTGAACGGAACTGTTCTGATGTATGCAGATAAGATCACAGACTCCATGCGCAAGACAATCGATGAAACAGCCCGCAGACGTACTCTGCAGATAAAATACAATGAGGATCACGGACAATCTCCTACTCCATTGACAAAATCTAAAGAAAAGATCCTGGAATCTACGAAGGTAGCTGACGGAGATCAAATGTTGCGACAGATGAAGTATGAACTCCCGGAAGCACTTCCTCTTGCAGCCGATCCGGTGGTCGCATACATGTCTGAAGAGCAACTCACAAAAGCGATTCAGTTTACGCGTAAAGAAATGGAGAAAGCAGCCAAAGAACTGGACTTCATTGAAGCGGCACGGCTGAGAGATGAACTATTTGCGCTTGAAGAGCGGAAGAAAAATATAACTTAAGCGACTATGAAACTAAACACGCTGATCGGTCAACTGCAAATCCTCGCCATATTGGAAGGAATATCGTACATCTCTTTCGGGATCACCATGCCATTAAAATATCTTTACGGCCTCAAAGGCCCAAATTATGTGGTCGGGGTGTTGCACGGTGGGCTTTTCATTGGATATTGTTTATGGATCGTACTTGCTTTTCAAAAGAAAAAGGTCACGTGGAAAGAGATGCTTTTATTGTTATTGTCTTCAGTTGTTCCGTTTATGACTTTTTGGGCCGAACGAAAGATTCTCAAGGATAAAAAATGAGTACATCCGAAAATTTTTTAAGAAAACTCTCTGAATACGGGATTCGAAAAACATTTCACGAAGGAGACACGATCCTGCGGGAAAATGCCTATATCCGTTCAATTCCTATAGTTCTGAATGGCTCTGTGCGTGTAATGAAATCAGATGAAGACGGGAAAGAAATGTTGCTGTACTACATCCGTCCCGGAGAAAGTTGCATAATGTCATTTCTTGGTGGCATCCATGAAGACACAAGCAAAATACAAGCTGTAGCTGAGGAAGAATGTGAACTCCTTTTCATTCCTATTGAAAAGGTAAATACTCTTATTCGTGACCAACCTGATTGGCTGGACTATATTTTCAGACTTTATCACAAACGCTTCGAGGAACTGCTGGACATGGTGCATGCCGTTACCTTCAAAAAACTGGATGAACGTATCCTCGAATTGCTCTTGAAAAAAAGTGAAGTACTTGGAACGAAAGAACTACACATAACACATGAACAATTGGCTCAGGAATGCGGTTCCACTCGGGTGGTGATATCCAGAATTCTGAAAAAGCTGGAGGATCAACAGTTTCTGATTTTGGGAAGGAATAAAATAACGCTAGTGTAACAATTGTTACCTATTCAAAAGATTCTCTTTCGGACATTTGTAAAAGGAAACCATAGAATCGATGGGGTTTCCATGAACCTTTGACCAAAAAAGAACGATGAACGTTGAAAAATTAATAAAAGAAAAACAAGGAACTGTCGTGGACGTGAGGACAAGAGCTGAATTTTCAGTTGGACATGTCGCACATTCAGAAAATATCCCTTTACAGGAACTGGAGCAGAATTTAGATCGTGTTAAAGCTTTGAAACAACCATTGATTCTTTGTTGTGCCTCTGGTGGAAGAAGCGGGTCAGCGGAAGTCTATTTAAAAAGGCAAGGAATAGAATGTGTGAATGCCGGAAGTTGGCTGAATGTGAATTATTATATGAATCAAAAGTAAAAACAATGTTAGGATTCTTAAAAAGACTTTTCGGACCTTCAATTGACTTCAAACAACTTTTTACAGACGGTGCACAGATTGTGGATGTTCGTACAAAAGCTGAATTTGACTCAGGCAATATTCCCGGCAGCAAAAATATTCCACTTCAGATCCTGGGAACGCAACTCAACAAGCTCGATAAGAACAAACCTATTATCACATGCTGTGCTTCTGGTATGCGAAGTGCTACCGCAAGAGGAATTCTTAAATCCAATGGATTCAAAGAAGTACACAATGGTGGCGGATGGATGGGGTTATTGAAGAAACTAACCTCGTAATTCAGAGAGCGTATCTCAATTTTACACAAGGGAGGAAAAGAATATTCCTACCTTTGCAGTATGGATCTTCGTAAACGTATTGAGGTATGCTTCACACCCGGAGAATATGCATACTACAAAGATGAATTTGAAATCGTTGTCGTCATTGATGTTTTACGCGCAACTTCGGCTATTTGCGCCGCTTTTGACAACGGCATTAAATCGATCATTCCTGTACCCACTGTAGAAGAAGCGCTGGAGTACAAAAAGAAAGGATGGCTTGCAGGTGCGGAGCGCAAAGGTCAGATCGTTGAGGGCTTTGATTTTGGAAACTCCCCTTTTTCATACATGAAGGAGGAATTCCGTGGGCAAGAGGTGGTGCTGACAACCACAAACGGCACCAAATCACTTGATGTAGCGAAAGATGCAGAAGTAGTCGTGGTGGGATCGTTTCTGAACATGGAAGTCCTTTCCAAATGGCTTTCAGAGCAGGACAAGAACATCCTTTGTCTTTGTTCGGGATGGCAAGACAAATTTAATCTGGAAGACACCATTTGTGCCGGTGCTATTTCTGAATATCTGATTTCAACCGGACGGTTTACCTCTATTGAAGACTCCTCCATCGCTGCAAAATACCTATATCTTTCAGCAAAAGACAATTACCTGGGCTACCTCAAGTCAAGTTCACACAGAAGAAGACTTAAAAATCTGAATTTGAACGAAGACATCAAATATTGCCTCACACCGAATCAAACCGATGTAATACCAATTCTGCGAAATGGCAAACTTGTCAAATTATAGATGGGTTCTTCTTTTGCTCTTGCCGGTTACCCTGGCCTGGACTTCCCATGAACTGAAAGTTCAAAAAAAATGGGGGTTTTATGGCCATAAGCGAATCAACAGGATCGCTGTGTTTACTTTGCCACCGGAAATGTTCGGTTTTTACAAGGATCATATTGAATACCTCACAGAACATGCTGTTGACCCTGACAAACGAAGGTATGCTGTTGAAGGAGAAGCACAATGTCACTACATCGATCTTGACCACTATTACACGAAAGGCGAAGACCCCTTTCAGATCATACCAAAGAGGTGGGATGACGCTGTAAAGAAATTCAGTGAAGACACCCTTCAGGCATACGGAATAGTGCCATGGCACATAAACCTCATGAAGTATAAGCTTCAAAAAGCCTTTGAAACCAAAAATGTGGACCTGATTCTAAAGTATTCAGCAGACATCGGACACTACATTGGCGATGCGCATGTTCCGCTACACACCACAGAAAACTACAATGGACAGTTGACAGGACAAAAAGGAATTCATGGATTGTGGGAAAGTCGGCTGGTAGAGATCAATGCAGAATCCTATGATTATTTTGTAGGAAAGAGTACGTATGTGAACAGTGTTCTTGATATTGCATGGGAAGCAGTCCGCGGTTCACATGTGGCACTGGATTCTGTGTTGGGCATGGAGCGTGAGTTGACAAAGGAGTTTCCTTCTGACCTGAAATACAGTTTCGAACAAAGAGGAAATCTCACGGTATCCGTGTACTCCCAAGAATTTTGCAAGGCGTATCATGCACGCATGAATGGAATGGTTGAGCGACGCATGCGCGCAGCAATTCTTGCAGTTGGATCGATCTGGTATACAGCATGGGTTGATGCCGGTCAACCGGACTTGCGCGCGCTTCAGGATGTTCCTCCATCGGCAGCCCTATTGGAGGAAATGCAGAGTCTGGACGAACACTTTCACAACCAGAAACACAAGGGAAGAATTTGCGAATAATTCGTATCTTTCTTCCGTTTTAAGTTCATGCCATGCTAAAGTCTACTGTTCTCTTGCTGCTTTTTGCACTTTCATGCTTCATTTCCAGGGCTCAATTGATGGATCATACATTCCATATATATGGCCGTTACAGCATGGGTGGAGTGCAAGGGACACCCTATACCAGCGAAAATGGCACATCTTACTCCATGGGGAGTCTGAATGCAGAGATCTTGCTTAAAAAGCGCTTCGGGTTAAATTACAATTTCGATTATCAGATCAGAAAAGACAGCATCAACCAATTCCACGCATCGATGGGTGTCATCGGCGCTCCTATTCTTATGGGCTTAGGGCTGTATAAATCATTCGACGGCGATACAACAAGTAAAGGTGCAGGAGCAATTTTTATTGGTCTGTTGCTACTCGCATTGCCCGATGGTGTTAGTTTTCATTATTCGCCGGCATACCGTTGGGACGTGTCGCCCTATGCCAACATACTCGGACTGGATTTCGTGCGCGACAGAAAAACGAGTGAAACCTTCATCAAATACGCCTGTTCATTTGGAGTAAAAGGCACATATATCCTGAACGACCTTATCACCTTCACTGCTTTTGCTGAAACACGTCAGGCGGCCAAATTCGGATGGGGATTTGGAGGAGGATTAGGTGTAGGAGTCGTATTGGGAAAAAAGAAGCCAGCAACCGAACAAAACCAACCAACCGGTGAATGATCAAAGCATCCCATCTCAGAAAAGAATTTGAGTTAAGCCGTCAGCAGCGGAAAGAACTCCATACCGAGGATCGCATCAGTGTTGCAGTACAGGATGTTTCCTTCGAGTGTGAACCTGGGAAAATATTTTCCCTCCTTGGACCGAACGGCGCAGGAAAGACGACCACTTTACGGATGTTGGCTACTATTTTCCAACCAACCTCGGGCGCAATTGAAATTGCCGGTGTCGATGCGGTCAAAGAGCCGCAAAAAGCGCGAAAAAAAATAGGTTTCCTTACAGGATCGACGGGTTTGTATGCCCGACTGACACCCAATGAACTGATCTCCTATTTTGGTGACTTGTATGGTGTTGACAGGGACGTCATTGAACAACGAAAACGGAAGTTGTATGACTTGCTTGACATGCACGACTTTCAAAACAAACGCATAGGGAAGTTGAGCACGGGAATGAAACAGAAAGTTTCCATTTGCCGCACCATGATTCACGATCCTGAAGTTTTGATCTTTGACGAACCTACAAGCGGTTTAGACGTGATCACCGCAGAGAACATCATTAAGCTCATTCAAAGCTGTAAGGTAGAAGGGAAAACCGTAATCTTCTCCAGCCACATCATGAGTGAGGTGGATTTGTTGTGCGACGATCTGGCCATAATCGACAAAGGAAATCTGCTCTTCTCGGGAACCATGGAGGCATTCAGGGACAACATGATAGAATCGAACCTTACCTCTGAGTTTATTCGCATTATTCAGACGCACAGACAACGCATCGTATGATCAGAAAAATATTTCTCAAAGAACTGAAGGACACCCTTCGCGACCGAAGGACCCTGATGACCATGCTCGTCATCCCAATGCTTCTTTTTCCGGTGATCATGAATGTATTCATAGGCATTTCGGCAGATTTCGAAAAAGATGCAGCGACGAAACCTATACTTATTGGAATCGCAGGAAAGAAAGGAAATCCTGTTGAGCAGACCATAAAGTCTATACCACAAGAAATAGGTAAGAAGAAATTCACGCACTATTCGGACACGATTGCATTGATCAGGGACCTTAAAAATGAGCGCATCCAGCTCGGAATCTATGTCCCAACGTCCTATGAAGAAGACATTGCCACTATGAAGCGTTGTGAATTAAAAGTATACCACAATGTGACCGAAATGGGAATGCAGGAACGTGCCGAACAATTCATGGCTGTCGTACAGGGAAATGAGAAACTCAACAGATTTCAAAAATTAAACCTGGATGAAGAAAAAATCGAGCCTTTAAAAGTGACGTACGTGAATGTTGCCTCAGAGAAAGAAATGATCGGAAAGCTGGCCGGAGGGATGTTGCCATATATTTTCATCGTATTTGGTTTTATTGGCTGCATGTATCCTGCCATAGATCTTTTTACCGGGGAAAAAGAACGCGGAACGATTGAAACGCTTCTCACGACGCCTGTAACAAGGTGGCAAATTCTCATTGGCAAGATGTGCGTGGTCGTTCTTTCAGGACTTACAGCCGCTACCTGTGCTTTGTTGGGACTGTTTATTTCCATAGAAACGATGGATGTGCTTCCGGATCAGGAGATACTGAATGTGATTCACAGCATTTTAAGTCCGGGTTTCATAGCGGTACTGTATTGCCTGTTGATCCCTCTGACTGTATTTTTTGCAGGAGTCATGATACCAATATGCATCCATGCCAAGAGTTTCAAAGAAGCTCAAAGCATTATTACTCCACTCAACATTGTGGTAATTCTTCCCTCGATGGTTGGTTTTTTTCCGGGAATTGAATTGAACTGGATCACCGCATCCATCCCTGTGGTCAATGTAGTGTTGGCTACCAAAGAACTGATCGCAGGCACACTGGAATTTGTATTGGTAAGTATCAGTTTTGTGGTTATGATTAGTTTGGCGGCACTTTCCGTTCTCCTCTCCTATCGGCGATTCGACAAGGAAACGAATATCCTGACCTGATCACCAGCTTCCACCGGCACCACCTCCACCAGAACTTCCACCACCGAAACCTCCAAAGCCACCAAAGCCGCCTCCACCGGAACGTCCGTGATGCCCTCCGAAGCCGCCTCCAAAGAAAATTCCTCCGCCCCCCATGGTGAAGCCTCCGCCCCCACCGCGGTTTCGCATGATCAAGATGAGTACGATGGCAATAATGAACAACGCAGCTAGGGCTCCTGGCAATTCATTTTCCTGATTCTTTTTTGAATACGCATCCGAATTGTATTCCCCAACAGCAAGTGACTTCAAGACCTTTACCGCTGCTAGTATTCCTTCTGCGTATGCTTCTTCCCTGAATCGGGGAATCATTTCTTTTTCAACAATCTCCTTGCAGGTGAGATCAGGAATTGCACCTTCCAATCCTCGCCCGGTTCCAATGAACACTTTTCGTTCATTTTTTGATCCTGTGGGTTTGATAAGAATAAGCACTCCATTGTCCTCTTTTTCCTGTCCTATGCCCCATTTATCTATTACGCGTGATGCAAACTCCCACGGTTCGTATCCTTTCAGGCCGTCCACAATAAGCACTGCGATCTGGTTGGAAGTCGAATCGGCAAACATGGCCAGTTCTTTTTCCAATTCCTGGGCCTCCGCCGTCGGGATAAGTTCTGGGAATTCCGTTGACAGATTATTGAACAACCTTGGCGGCTGAGGCCGTTCGGGAAGATCATCTTGTGCATTCAGATTCAGTGAAAACAAAATTGCAACAAGTATTACACTGATCCACTTCATTTTTCAAAGGTCACTTCATTCGACAATTCATCGGTATCATCCTCTTTTCTGGGAAAATGTAAACCCAGCTGTGCTCCAGCATGTTGAATTCCTTTGACAAGTCCTTCGGTATATCCTTCCCCTTTAAAATCAGCCACCATTTGCTCTTTGATGTCATCCCAAAAATGACTCGGCACTTTCTGATGAATCCCCTCATCTCCGACGATTGCAAGTTTACGGTGCTCCGTTGCAATGTAGAACAGAACCCCATTTCTTTCAGCTGTTTGGTGCATTCCTAATTTCCGGAAGACCTTAAACGCTTTTTCCACTGGATCGCCTGGACATTTCCCTTCCACATGCACTCGGATTTCACCCGACGTCAGTAACTCCGCATTCGAAATCGCGGTTACGATGCGTTCCTGGTCCTGACCTGAAAATAAAACGTTGCTCATTGTCAAAAATAAAGCGACCGAAGTCGCTTTGATGCTTTAGAATTTAACCTCAGGTGCTTTTTCACTTCCCTGTGCCGCCTTGAACGGTTCTTTTTTCATGAAAGTTTCGGCGTTCAAAACCATGCTATTGAAGAATCCGCGGATGTGACTATTGTACTTCTTGACTGTTTCGTTGTAATCCGTGCGTGCTTTGTTGATACGATTCTCTGTTCCTTCCAACTGGGATTGTAATGCACCAAAATTTTCCGTTGATCGGATTTGAGGATATGCCTCAAAAGCGAGATTGATAGCCGTATTGATCTCCTTGCCTAACATTTCCATGTCTTCAGGTGTTTTGGCCTTCACAATTCCGGCACGAGCTTCAGTCACGCGTGTGAGGATTTCTTTCTCGTTTTCAGCAGAACCCTTTACGGTCTCCACCAACTGTGGTACGAGGTCTGCTCTGCGTTGATAGGCCGCCCCTACATTTCCCCAGGATTCATCTACAGTTTCTTGCAGCAAGACGGCCGTATTGTATGAATTACGGTAAGCAAAAAACAGGATTGCCACCAATAAAAGGATGGAACCCAAAACAATATAAGATCTTTTCATGTGTTTTTTTAGATTTACACGAATGTAGTTCAATTCTGATATACGTGCATCACATTAACAAAAAATGGGAAGAACAATAAACTGAGCTAAAGTTTTCAGCCAATAAGTAACTTTTTAAAAAAATACTTATTTTGGTGCTACGCGTCACAAAACTTCTTCTATGCGCAACAATTGGTTGTATAAGCGCAGTTTTTTGGCGGTTATAAGCTAGTTATAAGCAAGGCGTAAAAACATTATAGTAAGACAAAAATTATGGCACGAAAAAAAGCAAATAGCGACTTACCTTCTTTTGACGAATTAATTATTCCAACAGTTAAGGCTCTTAAAGAATTGGGCGGCTCGGGGACAATTGAAGAAATTAATAATAAGGTTTATGAAATAGAGCAGATTCCTGACGAGGTATTGGCAATTCCTCACGGTGACGAAGCAGGAACAACAATTGAAGTTGACTATAGGCTTGCATGGAGCAGAACATATCTAAAAAAATTCGGACTTCTAGAAAACTCTTCTCGCGGAATTTGGGCATTAACAAAATCCGACATAGACGCAGCCAAACTTGACTACATTGAAATTGTGCGGACAGTCAGAGGGCAAGCCAAGCCGACCATTTCCAAAACAAAAACCGTTAAAGAAACTGAAGAAGCAATTGAGCTGGAAATCATAGAGGAAGTTAACAACTCCGAAGAATGGAAAGAAAAATTATTGAATGTTCTTTATAAAATAAAACCTGACGCATTTGAAAGATTATCGCAACGACTTTTAAGAGAAAGCGGATTTTTTCAAGTTGAAGTAACAGGTAAATCTGGAGACGGAGGAATTGATGGAAAGGGAATTGTTCGTGTAAATGGACTTTTAAGTTTTTATGTTATATTCCAATGCAAACGATACAAAGGTTCCGTGACACCTAAAGACGTTAGAGAATTTAGAGGCGCAATGATTGGCAGAGACGTGAAAGGTTTATTCATTACGACCGGGACATTTACAAAAGAAGCGATTAAAGAAGCTACTCGAGAAGGTGCGCCACCAATCGACTTAATTGACGGCAATCTTCTTTGCGACAAACTAAAGGAATTGAATTTAGGCGTTGAGACAAAATTAACCGAGACAGTAGAAATAAAAAATGAATGGCTAAGCAATCTGTAAAATGTCCTGCTTATAACAGCACCTACCCAAAAGTGGCGGTTCAATGGTTAAATCAAGCTTTGTGTTTCTTTCAAAGTTTGTGCTTGGTTTACAGTGAAGTGCTTCGAAATCGCCACCTTCGGGTAGCTGCAGACCGTTATAACCAATTATTTTTGAGGAAGTTTGGTTAACATAGTGAAAACTATAAATTGAAGTAGAAATTAAAATTTTAATCCTATGAATGCTTTAGCTAAATGGTACTTTATAAATGTACAATTAAACGGCTTTTGTAAAAAAGGTGATGTTCTTGGAATTACCAATTCTTTACAAAAAATAGAACCACTTGATAAAATAGTAATCAACAAGATAATTACAAAATGGCAAAATTATAATGGTAGCTTTTTAGAAAGCTTGACATTAAAAAGTGTAATTCAGTCTATCTTACAAGCTAATCCTGAATATGCACCTGATATAGCAGAAATTAAAGTTCTAATGAATGATTATAAGCGTGCCGGAGAATTATTTGAAATGAAAAACGAACTTCAAAGTGCGGGATTTTTTTACGAAAAAGCAGAGCTTTTTGAAAAAGCGAGATTAATTTATTCCAAACTAAATGATAATGAGGGTGTTTCACGAATGTTCGAAGCTTTAGATGATATTGAAAATGCATATAAATTTGTTGTTAAACCGGAAAGAAAAGCACATTTACTGATCAAATTGGAAAGATTCGCTGAAGCGTTGCAATTTATCTCAGGATTAAATGACTCATTAAATTTTCTCAAATTATTAAATGAAGCAGCA
Source organism: Bacteroidota bacterium (assembly GCA_041178485.1). Taxonomy (GTDB): domain Bacteria; phylum Bacteroidota; class Bacteroidia; order Flavobacteriales_D; family Crocinitomicaceae; genus M0103. The sequence continues at coordinate 12,522 of JBEGVI010000135.1, forward strand.
AGTAAAAAAATAGAAATTGAATTGAGCAATAATGACTTTGTTGAGTGTATTAAGTTGTGTGATTACGTTAGCGACAAAGGTTTCAGAAAAACAGAAATACTATCCAAAGGAAGGTTATTCTTCAATGATAAATTAAAGACCGCTAAAAATCAAGTAGACATTACAAATATTTATTCGGAACGCTTGTTATTTGAGGAGTTTGCTGGGGAATTTGAAGAAGCAGCTAAAATTGCGGAAGAAATTCTAGGAGACCTTGATAAAGCAAGCTTTTTGTACCAAAAAGCTAATCTTATAAATCGAGCTATTGAAACATTAAATATTAATACAGATAATAAAGATAAATATATTGAAAAACAGAGACGACTTGCTGAATTGCATGAAGATGGTGGTAACTTAATTAAATCTGCTGAATTATATAAATCAATTGGAGATTATAAAAAAGCATACACGCTTTACAAAAATTTTATGGATTACGACTCCGCTTTATTTTGTTATTATCAAACTCAAGACAAGAACAATGATGAATTGGTTGAACTTTACATTCTTACTGAAAAATACGATGAGGCCATAAATGTTTTACTAACTGATAAATCAATTAATAATTTTCAAAAAGCTTTGGAAATTGCTACCCAAAATGAATTATTGGTTCAAGAAAGAAAAATTCATGCCTTAATTGAAGAATTAATTACTGGAAATAAAAATGATATTGAAAAATATTACAATATTGCTAGATCCAAAGTCATTAATTCCTACTCGCCTATCCTTGGTATTGACTTTGGAACTAGTAATTCAGTTGGTGCAATTTTTAATAAAAAAACTCAAAAGGTAGAACACGTGCCAATTCCTGGTAAACTAGATAGTTTTTACGAGCCTTCGGTTTTTGGCCTTAGTGAAAATGGAGAGCATGTTTTTGGAGAGAAAGCAGAAATTCTTCAAATTACAAGACCAGAAAATGTCATTTCTTATATTAAGAGGAAATTAACAGCAGATGGGAACTTTAATATTAATGGTAAAAATTTCAAAGCTCAAGAAATAGCAGGGCTTATAATTAATAAAATTAAAAATAATGCCATAACATTTTTGAATGAACTAGTAAAAAATCAGGCAGTAAATTCAATGAAGGAAAATGGCGTTATAGTCCAAGATTCTTTGATTAGTGAATTTTTTGTTGAAAAAGGAAATGTTACTGAGTTTCAAGATGTCGTTCTTTCTGTCCCGGCAGGATTTGATGATTCTCAAAAAAGAGCTACATACGATGCTGCTGAAATCGCTGGTCTCAATGTAAAGCGACTAATAGCTGAACCCTCGGCTGCAGGATTATATTATGATTTTAACTCAAATAAAAAAATAGAAGGAAAAGTATTGGTTGTTGATTTAGGTGGAGGAACGTTAGACCTATCAATAATGGAGGTTGGAGATGGTGTCTATGAGGTTTTGACTGTTGGAGGCGACACGGAATTGGGAGGAAAGGATATTGATGACTTAATTTACAACCATTTTGTAAACGAAATTCAGGTATTACATGGAAAGAGTATAAAAAGAAATCATCTTGATGGAAAAAGGTTATTAGAAAGTTGTGAGAAACTTAAGATTCGATTATCAGACTCATCTACAGAAACCATAGAAATTTATCATTTAGCAAACTTGCCCTCAATCAAATTAAACTTGACAAGGGATAAATTGGAAGAAATAGCTAAACCAATTATAGATAGATATTCTAATTGTATTGATCGATTATTAAAAGAAAGCAATATAAAAATAGACTATTACTTGTTTATAGGCAATGCTACATATATGCCTTTGATAAAATTAAAAACTAAAGAGATTTTGAAGAATAGTTCTGAATTAAAAGGTGCTTTTCCAGGTACAGCCGTTGCTTCAGGTGGAGCATGCCTTGCCGCCGTATTAAGTGGTGATATTAAAGAAAAATTGTTGTTAGATGTAATACCACATTCACTGGGGATTGAGTTAGAGGGAGAAAAATTCGAAATACTGATTGATAAAAACACCTCCATACCTAGCCGGAAAAACAAAGAATTTACAACAACTAAGGACAATCAAACCAAAGTCGATATTTTTGTATATCAAGGTGAAAGTAGCATCGCAAAAGTCAATAAACTAATCGGGAACTTTAGTTTAGAAGGTATTCCCCCTGCAGCAAAAGGGATACCAAAAATTGACGTCGGTTTTGATATTGATGTTAATGGAATATTGAAAGTTTCAGCTACAGATGATAAATCAAAGCATAGCAAAAGTATTGTAATTAAAGGAACTACTTTATTGACTCCTGAAGAAAAAAATTCAATGAAAACTAAGATTGCTAACGAAAATACAATTTTGTCAATAAATGAAAAAATTAAATCCACTAAAGAAGACTGTAGTAAAAATCTAAACATCTTGTTAAATGAGATTGACAAAGCAACATCGAGTTACAATGAATTCTTAGAGTTGTTCAAGGAAAAAATTGAAATTAATGCAACGCAATACAAGCCGAACGAGGAGCAATTAAAAACAATTCAATCTATTTTTATCGAAAAGGAAACTATTTATTCAAATATCTTTTCATTTCGCGACAACTCAAATGAGTTTAAATCGAATCTCCAAAGTATTGAAATCCATTTAGATTATACTAATGACTATATTATCGATCAACTTAATGAAAGGCTTAGAATCCTGCAAGTACAAAGTGATTCAATTTCTAAGACTCTTAAAAAATTAAAATTAGAAATTACTGAAAAATTATTCATTTGGGTAAATTCTCTAAAATCATTAAAACCCGACGAATTAAATTTGACAAAGCTAGAATTAGCAAATAGTTTAATTGTTAATAGAGAATTTCATCGGGCCAAGGCAATCCTTGAAGAAGAAATCTCA
>JBEGVI010000136.1:0-6495 GCA_041178485.1 Bacteroidota bacterium
ATGCGTGAATTGAAACAAACCGGTTTCATGAGTAACCGTGGACGACAGAATGTGGCATCTTACCTGATCGATCAGCTCCAACTGGACTGGCGTCTCGGTGCCGCTTATTTTGAAGAACAACTAATCGATTACGATGTTTCGAGCAATTGGGGCAACTGGGCTTACCTTGCCGGAGTAGGAAACGATCCTCGCGGAAAACGGATTTTTGATACCCAAAAGCAGGCGGAAATATATGATTCTCAGAAACAATACAGGATGAAGTGGATGGCTTGAACAGACATCTATTCAAAGTAATCATTGAATCGTTTGATTTTAAAGATTATTCTTCGTAACCTTGAATCAATTCTAAATCACATACTATGAAGAAACTATTTATTATTTCTGCTTTGGCGCTTGGTTTAGGTTCATGTACAATTTCAAGAACCTATCAATTGACCGGAGAACCTTTGGGTAATAAGGTGGGTGTTGCCAAATCAAAACTCATCGGCGACAGCGATACGTCAATTAAAACAGCAGCGAAAAAAGGAAACATCACGGTGATCGGTGCGGTAGAAATGACCACCAAGATTTTTATTTTTCCTATTACGAAAACAATTGTTTACGGTAATTAATCTAAGGCCATGAAAGTTTTAAGAAATATAGCTATTGCAGGATTGATCGCTGGTGCGATGTCATCTTGTACTGTCATTTTACCGGTTACGGCTTCTAAAGCTGAAATTGGAGAATTGCGTGGAACATCTGAGTCTATCGTTTTGTTTCAGACAATCTATCTGAATAAGAATTATGGTCTCCAAGAGGCTGCGAAAAAAGGGAAGATTACTTCTGCGATCGCAACCATAGATGAAAAAACAACGAATTACCTGATCTTCTCCAAAAAGGAATTGATCGTAACTGCTAAATAATTGAACCATGAAAAAGAGTTTATTTGCACTAATCGTTTCTGCAGGATTTTTGGCATCATGCACCATGTCCTATCCGGGAATTGCTACAGGTAATGAGATCGTTAAATCGGGTACAGCATCGAAAAAGATCTTTATGGGAATTGCCATTAAACCTGTTGATCTCAGCATCGAAAAAGCAGCTAAAAGCGGTGGTATTACAAAAGTGGCTACTGTTGACTATTCGGTTAAAAGAGGACTTTTCTTCACGACGTACAAAGTTGAAGTAACCGGGAACTAAGAAAATCCAGAAGCATATCAAAAGAGGGAGGAGACTTCCTCTTTTTTTTTGAATCAAATTGAACGAACATTCTTAACTCACGATGGTTTAAACGGTGATGAGAAACAATGAATTCGATCAGAACTACTGTTACTATAGCGATCTTCCCTCGCCGATGGCGTATATGCCAATGAAAGAGAAACAGAAAGATCCTTCAGTTGAATTGTCCCATGAAGACATTGACCGTATCATTGAAATGGCATGGGAAGACCGTACGCCTTTCGATGCAATTAAGTCCCAATTCGGACTTGGAGAAGCAGATGTCAAAGCATTGATGAAACGAGAACTAAAACTCAATTCATACAAGCGTTGGAGAGAACGCGTAGAACATTGCCAGACGAAACATGCCAAAAGGCGTTCAGAGGAAATTTCCCGATTTCGATGTTCCAGGCAGCGCTCGATTTCAGGAAATAAGATCAGCAAACGCTGAATCAACCAATTTTCAGGGAAGAAATTCCCCCGTCCACATGCAAGATTTGTCCGGTGATCCAACTTGATTTATCCGTCAATAAAAAACAGGCTGCTTCCGCCAGATCATCCGGTGTCCCTATCCGTTTCATAGGATGTCGCTGACCATTCGCTTCTATTTTTTCGGGACTACTGAGTAATTTTTCAGCTAGCGGAGTATTGGTCAGCGAAGGTGCGATGGCATTGACACGAATCGAAGGTGCCAATTCTGCGGCAAGGGAGCGCGTCAACCCTTCTATAGCCCCTTTGCTAATCGCAACTTGAGCGTGAAAAGGAAAGCCCGTTTGCACTGCAACGGTAGAAAAGAAAACTACAGAGGCTTTTCCTGAAGCCTTTAGTCTTGGCAAGATCAATTTTAAAATTTTAACGGCTCCAACTACTTGTAAGTTGAGGTCCTGTTGAATTGCCTCCTCACTGATTCGATGAAATGGTTTGAGGTCGATAGCTCCGGGACAGTAAATAAATCCATCCAGAACTTCTGGCAAAAAATTGAGGTCTGGAGTTTCTTTCAGCACATCGAGGTGATAAAAATTTTCCTCGTCTCCTTTTGCGCTGTTTTTGCAGTAGGTAGCATATACGGTATTCCCCAATGAGCTGAGTTTAGAATGAATTTCCTTTCCAATTCCGGATGAAGCACCAACAACCAGGTAATTTGCCATGATCTTTTTTCAATCAACATGTTGAACAGGTATTTGTTCAGTCAGAAAAAAGGATGTTGCTCTGTAAAAAACTATTTTTGTATCATGGGAAAGTTATTTAACACCTTGCTCTGCCTGCTTATTTTGAATACGTTACGGGCTCAAACGGTGGTCATCGATGAACCTGTTTTGATCACACCGACTTTTCGTGTTTATTTGTCTGAAACCGGAAATGACAGCAATTCAGGTGATAGTTTGTCCCCTTTGGCCTCATTCAGTGTAGCCTTGGACAAATTGAACAGTCTGTCTGGAAGTGTTTCAGGTGACATTTACGGAGAAGTGGTGTTTTATTCCGGCACGTATGCACAACAGATTAACCAACCATACAATAAGTATCAGATCGGTTCGAAACGGATGAATGTGAGTGTCCGCGGGAAAGGAACTGTTTTAATTGACGGAACTTCGCTGACAGTCAATCCTGGAAGTGGTATAATCTATCTCCTGGGGAGCAACATACATGTAAAGAACTTTATGGTCAATTACAGCACGGAGAACGGTGTGCGCTTTGGATACAATTACAGCGGTATTGTGGTGAACTCTCACGACATCTGGATAGACAGCGTTGAGGTTGCTCAAACTGCAGGCCATGGGATTCTTGTCGGTATCGGTTCTTTAAACGCGAATGGTTCGTCCGTTCTGATTCCCCGTGCAAAACGCTTCAAGATAACCAATTGCCACGTACACGATGCCGTAAATTACAATACACCGCAATCCCAATGGGGCTCAGCCGTGAAATTCTGGAATACCAGCCACAACCTTGCATTGAACAATCATGTGCACGACAATTCCGGCGAAGGGATTGATTTTGATTTTTGCGATACCGCTGAGGTTAGAGAGAATCTACTTCATGACAATTATGCAAATATCTATCTGGACAAAATGGAATATGCCCATGTTCACCGGAACTATATCTACAACGAAACGAAAGCAGTTCCCGGAATTTTGATGGGACTGGAAGCCTTTACGGCTTTTGTCACAGACCACTACATGAAGGACATTTACGTGGAAAATAATGTGATTCTGAACACGAGAGGAATTAGCCTCTGGCAAGGAATCTACAGTGCAATTCAAAACGGCATATATTCGAACATTCAAATTCGCCACAACACAATAGTCGGAAAGCAGTTTGGGAATGGCGCGCAAGTGAGTATTTCACACGAGACACTTCTGGGTCAGCCGGCACCGAATTTTACATTCACGAATGTTAGCATTGATCGAAATATTGTTTCAGCAAATCCAGACAGTTTAAACAATAATAAATTGTTTTCTGCTCCTTTGAATCCTCAGCCAGGATTGAGTTTTGGGTATAATTTGTTCAATATGAATCCCGGGTTTGCCTTCAATGCCTCAACGGATCAAATCCAAAATGCCTTGCCGGTTTACCTCGATCCGGCTGTTGCCTTGGATCAGCTCACGCCAAATTCCACCTATTACCCTGCGCTTGTTATGAGTGTTCCGAATTCAATCGCTTTGTCTGAAGATTTCCATGGATTACCGAGGGATCTCGCTTCTACCAATGTTGGAGCGATTGAATTGAATGAAGAATTGGGGTTGAATGCAATTGAACACGAAGCAGCTTTCCTTTTTCCCAATCCAAGTCAGGATGGTTTTCGCGTGATCATTGAGGATGAATCACCGGTTCTTTCTCTGAGTGTCACTGACATGATGGGTAAAGAGCAAATGATGCGTATAGCGTACATCGGGGAATTTGTTCGTACTGACTTTCTGGAAAAAGGAAATTATTTTGTTTCTCTGATTTTCTCCAATGGAAAGAGAACTGTACTGCCGCTTGTCGTTTTCTAAACGCTACTTGAAACAAATTACAATTTGATCTGAACCGTCAGGAATACTGTTCTTCCATTGCCCGGCAGGACTCCCGGTCCTGGATACCCTCCAGATCTGCGCGTGGCGTATATCGTATTGGTCAAATTGTTTATACCCGCCTTGAGTGAATAATTGTCAGAGATCTTTACACCCAAACCAAGGTCGTGCACAAGGTAGGCCTCGAGGATTCCAATGGTTGCTGTGCTGTTCGGTAAAATCGTGTTCTCTGCATTGGTGAATACTTCATCTACGAAGTTACTCTGGAAGTATAGGTTGAAGCGTTTGTGACTGATGTTCAATCCTCCACGGAAAATGTGTCTTGGAGCATATTCAACGTGCTTTCCTTCGATAGATTTTTCCGCGTCTTGAGCTATGGATGGATTGTTCCAGCTCGTGTACAAGGCGTTCGTAAAGGTATAATTGGTATGTATTTTAAGACAGGTGCGTTTCTGCTTGGCATTGCAGAGTGAAAGTAGATCTGCTTCTAAAAATGCTTCTACTCCCTGACTTAACGATGAGCCGATGTTCGTGATGAAATTAGTCCCATTTTGAGTCAGTGTACCAATGCGGTTGTTGTAGCCCAGTCTGAAATAGTTCACGTCAAAGGTGAACAGGTCCTTCAATTTTCCGCGCATTCCAGCATCGAAATTGTACCCGGATGCATCCTTAAGTTCCGGATCGATAATGTCTGTCGTTGCTGAAGGTGTAAGTTGAGAGTAGGTCACCGGACGGTATCCCTGAGAGAAATTGCTATACAAACTGATCTTTTCAGCCATTTTGAATTCGGCTCCTACTCCGAGAAGCAAAACGTTTCGATCTAATTTATTGCCATGAATGATTCCGTTTCCGGTTGTGTTGATGCGTCCATCTGCAGTAGATGAAATGATTTCATACCGCAGACCGGGTACGATGGAAAGGCGCTTGCCCAGTTTAAACAGTTGTTCGATGAATACAGCTTGATTGTACGTATTTAAGATCAATTCTTTTTCATAGTGTTGTCCGTTATTCAATTGAACGATCGTCAGGTCGTAGTCTGTTCCGGTAGAACCGATCGCTTTCTGTTTCCTGTCCGTCTGACCGGCATAGGAACGCACTCCGGCGGTGAATGTTTGTTCTTGTCCAAGCAAATTGAATTTTTGGGCCATGCGTAATTCTGCACCAATATTTGAATACCAGTCACGGTCAATTTGACGGTTGCTGTAATCCAGCGTGCTCGCATTAATGGCATCAGGGGTATTGATCGATTTGGTAAATCCAATGCTGTTTCGTTCAGCAACGGTAGAAAAAATGCGCAAATCGAATTTCAGGTTCTTGGTCGCATCAAATGTGGATGTAAATTGCATGACATTCCAGGGCGCGGAAAACCAGTTTCGCTCACGCAGGGATTGCGTTGGATCGATCTGAAATAAACTGTCTGTCAGTCCGCCTGCCTGTTGACTTAGGAAATTGGAACGGGTATATTGAAGTGCCATCATGAAACGGTCTGTCAATTGCATTTTGGCTGAAATGAAAGCAGTTGTTGAGGAATACGCTGAATTTTCACGCCATCCATCTGCGTTCCGGTGATGGATATATGCGTAATATGAAAATCCTTTAAGTTCTCCTCCAATGGCATTGTATGTATTGAAAAGACCGTAATTACCTAGTGTTTGATAGCTTTCGAAGCCTATTTTTTTGCCTTCGATCCTGTCCTTCATGACGTAGTTCACCATTCCACCGAATTGAGATCCATATTGTAGTGATCCTGCACCCCGAACTACTTCTATGCGTTCCACACCCTCTGTTGCTGGAGTATAATATGCTTCCGGATACCCGAAGGCTTCGGCACTCATGTCCGTACCGTTTTGACGCATGTTGAATTCCCAGGACCTGTTGGGACTTAAGCCTCTTGTTGCAATTCCTGTTTGTATTCCTGTACCATCATTCTCCCAGATCATGATTCCGGGAACTTTCTGAAAGAGCTGTCTTGTGGAATTCGTTGAAAGATCGGCATTGGATTCTCCCGGAATAATTACATCGTTTTTTTTCGTAGCGAAAATTATTGTGCCCTCTACCTCATTCAGTACACGGTGATCTTGTTTATCAATAAGTTGAGTGATGCTAATCTTTGGAAGGGTTTTGACAGTGTCTTTTTGAGCGACAAGCGAACAGGAAAAAAGCAATGCGGGAAGAAGTACGAATCTTTTCATGAAATAATAATTTACGCTGCAAAGATGTCGGGGTTGACTTGAATTCCAAATACCAAAAAAAAGGTATTTTAGATTAATTCTAAATAAGGACAGTGAAA
>JBEGVI010000137.1:0-5188 GCA_041178485.1 Bacteroidota bacterium
TTCCATTGAGGAGATCATGAATTTTATTCACTACTGGGATAAAAAAAGGGCCGAATTGCCTTTTGACATCGATGGTGTGGTTATAAAAGTGGATGAATACGAACAGCAGCATCAGCTCGGATTTACGGCAAAATCTCCCCGATGGGCCATTGCGTACAAATTTAAAACGGAACGTGCAGAAACAGTTCTGGAAAGCGTTTCTTATCAAGTTGGCCGAACAGGAGCCATTACCCCTGTTGCAAACCTTAAACCTGTTCAGCTTGGCGGTACAACAGTCAAAAGAGCATCATTGCACAACGCGGATCAGATCGAGAAATTGGATTTGCATGTAAAGGATACTGTATTTGTAGAGAAAGGGGGAGAGATCATCCCAAAAATTGTTGGTGTAAAACTTACTGAGCGTTTTGCTGATTCTGACCGCATTGCTTTCATAGAGAAATGTCCCGAGTGCAGCACTGGCCTTGTGAGAAGTGAAGGGGAGGCGCAGCATTATTGTCCCAATGAACTTGCTTGTCCTCCACAAATGAAGGGGAAGATTGAACATTTTATCGGTCGTAAAGCAATGAACATTGACGGACTTGGCGCGGAAACGGTTGAACAGTTGTATGCCGCTGGTCTTTTAACGAATGTTGCGGATTTGTATGAACTTCATTTTGATCAACTTCTCAAGCTTGAAAGAATGGCGGAAAAATCCGCGAATAATTTACTCAAGGGGATTTCAGATTCAAAACAAGTTCCGTTTCATCGTGTTTTATTTGCCCTGGGAATTCGATTCGTCGGTGAGACTGTGGCCAAAAAACTGGCTGCACATTTCAAGGATATTGATGCATTAGCTCAAGCTTCGACTGAGGAACTCATGGAGGCGGAGGAAATTGGAGAAAAGATTGCCCATTCGGTATGGATGTATTTCAGGGATGAACGGAACCGTTCGTTGATCGAACAACTCAAAAAACATGACATTCAATTGCGCGTTGAGGAGAAAGAGTTAGAGTCTAATGTATTGGCAGATAAGTCTTTTGTGGTTTCCGGAGTCTTTAGTTCATTTAGCCGCGATGAAATCAAAGAGGTTATTGAAATGAATGGAGGCAAAAATGTATCTTCTATATCTTCAAAAACTGATTTTGTGGTTGCGGGTGAAAATATGGGGCCGGCTAAGTTGAAAAAAGCGACAGATCTCGGAATTACGATTCTTTCTGAAGATGATTTTATTAAATTGCTGAAAAAATAACTGTGACAGAACAAACATCCATTTGGAGCCGGATCAAGAGATTATTGATCGTGTTGCCTTACAACGAGGAACTGCAGTATTTTGAATACCTGAAAGCACTCGACGAGATTCTCAATGACAGCAATGTGAGAGATCTTAAAATCATTGTACCACTTCCGAAAGAGGTGAAAAAGGAAATCCTTCCTACTCACAGGTTGATTCACTATTTTTCTCCGAAGGACATTTCGTTTTTCGGCAAACTTAGGGATGAAGAAATGGAGCGTATTATTGTTCAGCCATACGATGCACTTGTCTGGTTGTTCACAGACGATAAAAAGTTGTTCAAACTAATGAAGGACATTCATGCACCGCTCAAGGTGGGTGTCAATATTAAAAATGATTTCTTTTCTCTTCATGTTGAGAGTAAAAGTGAAAAACCAGGCGAAATAGTTCGCTTTACAATACAAACCTTGGATAAAATTTCCGGCAATGAATAACCCTTTCAATGGCTCTGGTGTAGCCTTGGTAACACCTTTTAATTCTGATGGTTCAATCGATTTTGAGGCGTTAAGAAGATTAGTCCTTCTTCAGATTGAAGGTGGAACTGACTTTTTAGTAGTTCAAGGAACAACTGGGGAGTCACCTGCATTGTCAGCTGATGAGAAAAAGCGTGTGCTGGATTTTGTTTTGGAGGTCAATCAGGGCCGTCTGAAAGTTGTCTATGGAGTAGGCGGCAACAATACCTTGGCGGTTGGCGACCAGTTGAAAAAACTTGATTCAAAAATTGACGGAATTCTTTCTGTTTCCCCGTATTACAATAAACCTACGCAAAGTGGAATCAAAGCACATTACAAATATCTTGCTGAGTGCACAGATCTTCCAATAATTTTATACAATGTGCCCGGCCGAACAGGTTCAAACATGACAGCGGATACAACGCTTGAGTTAAGCAATATTCCAAATATTGTTGCCATGAAGGAGGCTTCAGGAAATATGGAGCAGATTATGGAGCTTATTCGTTGCCGACCGGAGGGATTTGGAGTACTTTCAGGAGATGATGCGCTGACTATGCCGCTCATTGCCGCAGGAGCTGATGGGGTGATATCTGTTGTGGCGAATGCTTTTCCTGAAAAATTCTCTAGAATGGTTAAAAGTTCTTTGAATGGCGATCTTAGAAGCGCGCGTAAGGAACATTACGATCTGCTGCCGGTTACCAAGATGTTTTTTGAAGAAGGCAATCCCGGAGGTGTAAAAGTTGCATTAAACAAACGTGGCATTTCTTCCGAAATCATGAGGTTGCCACTGTATCCTGTTTCAAATGGCCTTCGTGAACGTATATGTGTAGAAACGGAACGTTTGTTGAATTTGTAAAGCATGGAGATCTATCAAAAGATTAATGAGGCGGTTCAGTCCAGTCAAAAAATCGTTATTACTTCCCACAAAGGTCCGGACGGTGATTCCGTAGGATGTTCACTTGGCCTGTACCATTTTTTGAAGAAGCTTGATAAAGACGTTACAGTGTGTCATCCGGACAGAGCTCCAGAATTTTTGCAATGGGTTCCGGGCTACGCTTCTGTTTTCTTGTTTGATGAAACGCCTGATTTGGTCACCAAACAAATGAATGAGGCGGACTTGGTTTTTGTGTTGGATTACAATTCTCCGGAGAGAGTGGGAAAAGAAATGCAACACGCCCTCTTGAATTCTCCTGCCACCAAACTAATGATCGACCATCATCCAAATCCGGCTGATTTTTGTGAAATTGTATTTTCTGATTCTGCCTTTTGTTCGACTTCACAAATGATTTATGAAGTGATTGACCGATCAGTCAATAGGTCAAAGCTGGATCAAACTATCGGTACGCCTTTATATTTGGGGATTATGACGGACACCGGTTCTTTTCGTTATCCTTCAGTTACCCCGCGCACGCATGAGGTCCTGGCTGATCTCATGAAAAATGGGGTAGCGCACAGTGATATCCACGAAAAGATATACGACTCAAACACACTCGAGCGACTTCAATTGCGAGGATACGCGATAGCAGAAAAGTTTGAACGAATTAAGGATTATCCTGTAGCGATCATCTCGTTGAATATGCAAGAATTGATGCGTTTCAACTACAAAAAAGGCGATACCGAAGGGTTGGTTAATTCGGCATTGTCGGTCGATGGCATAAAAGCAGCTGCCTTCTTTCTTGAGGGGGAAAATGAAATTAAAATTTCATTTCGTTCAAAGGGAGAATATGTTGTGAATGAATTCGCCATGAACGAATTTTCAGGTGGAGGACATAAGTATGCTGCCGGAGGCGTCTCTATGGATTCTTTGGACAACACAATTTCTAAGTTTCGTTCTTTAGTTCCTAAGTATTTTTCAAAATGAACCGTTTTCTATTTGTGTTTCTTTTTTTCTTGACGGCGTGTGGCGGTAAAGTTGTCCAGCCCAAAAAAACGGATTGGAGCAAAAAGAAGTCAACAGATCTGAATCGGGAACTTGCCATTCGTCAGGAAATGCAGATTAAAATGTATTTGGAGCAGCATTCGGATTGGCAAATAAAGGAAACGGGTACAGGATTGCGTTACTGGATTTATAAAAACGGAACTGGTGACAGTTCTGTTGTCGGGATGCATGCAAGAGTAGAAACGGAAATTACCTTACTCGATGGAACATCGTGTTACAAAACGGCTTCGGATGAATATGATGAATTCGTGATCGATCGCAGTGATGTGGAGAGTGGTGTTCAGGAAGGAATTAAAAAGATGAGGGTGGGCGATAAAGCTAAATTGATTATTCCAAGCCATCTTGCGCATGGTTTGATCGGCGACTTGGATAAAATTCCACCACTGGCCGTGCTGGTGGTTGACATTTCTTTAATTGAACTTGTACCATGAAAATAAACCCGGGAATTTTTGGTATTGTTTTGCTTTTGTGTGCTGCATGCAATGGTGTAGAATCTTCAGCTCATCCGGATAAAAATTCACATCCAAAAAGGATAAGGAAGGAGCAGCCGATTATAGAGACAAGGAATTTTACTGGTGGACTTCAGATTGAATGGTTCACAAAGAAAAAGGGTCCCTTGTTGAAGGACGGGGATCTCATAGAGATTCGGTATGAGGTGCGATTGAAAAACGGCAAAATCGTAGATGGAAACAAACTGGCCCACAAGAATTCTCTTCCATTTCTTGTTGGTTTCAAAATGCAGACACCGGGTTGGGATATTGCACTTCGTGAATTGCATCCAGGCGATTCTGCACGGGTTTTAATTCCCAGTAAATTAGCTAGAGGAGACAAGGGAGTTAAAGGCTTAATCCCTCCTAATTCTGATAATATTTTGTTTATCAAAGTGTTAAATATAAAAAAGCCAACGCGAATTGTCGATGGCACACGTGTATGGTTGCTTGAAGAGAATAAATCAAACAAGCTTAAATTCAATGAGAAACAAATGGTTTTTTTACATGCCATTGGAAGTACCCCTACATCCAATGAATTTGTCAACACATTTCGTCTGGGTGAACCGTTTAGTTTCCGTTTGGCTGACCACGGATTGGTGCCGGGCTTGAAAAAAGCGTTAATAAATTGTAAAAAGTTCGACCGACTGTTTATTGTTGTGCCACCTGAAGAAGCGTATGGCAGCAAAGGATACCTCGATCTGGTCAAACCGAACGAAACTGTTTTCTACAACGTCTTGGTTGTGGATGTTGTAAATACGCCCTGAAAAGCTTAAATTCGCGACTGTTAAAAGCGCTTTGCCTCTCCATATGACCAAACGCACTGTTTATTGTCTGTATTTGTTTTTTCTGATTCTGAATGCTCAAGGGGCTTTCAGTCAACAAATTTTGGATACGGTTTATACGGACAAGGGGGCTATGGTTCTATATTCCAACAGAACTTGGGCTTTTTTGAAAGACAAATCCTTTACCGGAATTCTTAATTCGCATGTTCACAATATCTTAACACAACAACTCGGACTCAACTTTACAAATACCT
>JBEGVI010000138.1:0-4119 GCA_041178485.1 Bacteroidota bacterium
AATTGCTTCCCCTTGACGTATTCACGACAATCGAAAAGATAGAAAAGCACCAACAAGAGGTAAACGAAGCACACGCCGGAGAACCAGTTATCATTCATCTGACAGAAGATTTTGATCTAAGTCGCGGCAGCAGCATTGTCAAGACCTCTGAGGTACCCAATGTGGAAAACACGATCGAAGCCACCGTATGCTGGATGGACAATAAACCTTTCCAGAATGGTCAAAAATTGCTTCTACAGCAGAACAGTTTCCGTTCCAAAGCAATAATCAAGGAGGTGGACGCAACAATCGACATCCACACATTCGAGGACAAGCCTTCCGATGGATCAATGAATCTGAACGAATTCTGTAAGGTCACCATCAAAACGGCCGAGGCAATCACCTACGACCCCTATCAATTGAACCGGAAGACGGGAGCATTTATTCTCATCAATGAGAACACGAACAACACAGTAGCTGCAGGCATTATCCATTAATTTTACCTGTTATTTCCTGTATGTTCTGACACAAAAAAGATTTTTTGGCGGCGGGTATTGTCAGTACTATTTTTTCTTCTAACTTTGTAACCGCTTTTAACGAAAGCACACACGTTTTCGAATGCCGCTGATGCAGCAGTCTGAAAAGATAGAAAAACGGTTTGGTAGTTCAGTTGGTTAGAATACATGCCTGTCACGCATGGGGTCGCGGGTTCGAGTCCCGTCCAGACCGCGAAAGTTAAAAGCTTAAAAAGCCGCTCTAGTAGCGGCTTTTTTGTTTTCAATGCCCAGCTCTTAAAAAGGTCAGGGTAACACATAGGGAAACATATCGTCGCCCAGGATTTAAACAGTTTTACTTCTGGAAGCTGTAAACAGGCATCAACTTCTTTCCCTTTAAATCTTAGTAATTTTCCAACCTCGTAAGCGGGTTTCTTCGCTCAAATCTTTACAGAATATGAACTACCCTCCATAGTTTACTCCTTAATTGTTCGACCTCGCGATATCCACTGCATGAGGTACTGACATCCAATTCGAGTAATCTACATTGTAAAAGTTGAAATAAGAACCCGGCGCCAATTTCTCAATAATATCGATCTGGGTAGTGTTCTTCGGCAATGCCGGAAAAATAAGTGTGTAGGTATAATACTCACCTTGCCGTTTGAAATAATGCTTCAGAGGAGCAATGGGAATCCCGATAGCGCGCAACAATCGATATTTCTGCGTTGAACCAACCGGTTGGATGTACGCATTTCTTTCCATTTGAATCCAGCCCCCATTGATGTAAACCATAGATGACCGATAGATAAAATCAATTCGGGTATACTCCTCCGTTGCTTCTATGCATTTAATGCGAAGCGATTTCGTGTGATCCATCCCTTCAGGATTGTACAGTTTTACCGGTTGATCAACTTTCAGATTCCGGTCGGTTTCGACTAATTTTTTGACATGTGTATCCATAGCGTTTTGTTTTAAAAGACAAAGCAATAACTATATGCCGTATTATGTATACGGAGTAAAATAAAATCGTATATTGCTCTCAAATTTTTAAGATGAACCTGAGTAAAAGTGCTTTCAGAAGATACAAGGTGATCGATAGTTTATTGCGCAATCCGATGAGGAAATACCCTGGAATGGAGGAGATTATCCAGGCGTGCATAGAGCGATTGGATTTCGAACCGTCACCAGAAACCATTCAAAAAGACATCGCCAACATGCGGCTTCCATATCCGGATGGGTTTGATGCACCGATCCATTACAACCGACAACGTAGAGGATACGAATACCTCGATCCCAACTATTCACTCGCAGGGGTATCTTTACGCCAGGAAGAGTTAGTTGCCATTCAAGAGGCAGTTGAACTGATTCAATCTATTGGCAGTTCACGGATTAGTGAAAACTTCACCCATGCGGTAGAAAAAATGCTGTCTGCAACTCTGGAGGTAGAGCAGAATAAAGAAGATCGCTTGCCCGTACTCCAAATGATGTCACCACCTCCTTCGCGTGGATTTGAGCACTTTGATCTTTTCTACAAAGCCTGCAAAGAAAAAATTCCCGTATGATTCATTCATTTCTCTTACAAAAAGCGACAATACAAGCACATTCAACTACATCCATTCCTGATCAAAGAATTCGAAAACCGCTGGTACGTCATAGGCTTTTCTGAAACCCACAATGACATTCGAACCTTCGGGTTGGATAGAATTACCAATCCCCTATTGATGAATAAGAAGTTTATTCCAACGGACCGGGAAAAACGGAAGGCCTATCAACAAGACGTATACGGCGTATTCCCCATTCCTGAAGCCAAAAAGGAAACAATCAAAATACATGTGAGTCAGTTGGGAACCCATTATTTTCAGGCCTACCCCCTACACGAAAGTCAACGTATTCAGAAGGAAAATTACGGCACATCCTTCATCACCTACGAGGTGATCCCATCAGTCGAATTAGCCCGATACTTTTTATCACAAGGCTACCATGTCGAGGTCATCAAGCCGAAATGGTTTAAAACATTCATCCAAGAACTTAACGAATGAAAAATACAAACAAAAAATACCTGGCAACCATTGAAGTTCCCGAAGACCAAAGGAACAATCCTGAAGTACTTCGCATTATCCTTAGTGATGAGTACACCCAAATCGATTTCGGGTATGTCGCGGAGTGGATCTATGAAAAAGGAGGTTGGATTCGCATTGCACCCCACACCTTTATTCAAGCTCATGGTTCAGAAAAGAGATACGCAATGAAGGAAGCCATTAACATTACCATTGCACCTGAGCAACACCATTTCGAATCCACCGAAGACTGGCAAGTCTTTACCCTCATCTTCGAACCTATTCCAATTAAAGAGTGTGTTATTGACATCATCGAAGAAGTGTCGCCGGATGAAAATGATTTTAACTTCTATGGAGTGAAATTAAAAGAGGTAGAAGCTATTGGGTTGATTGAAAGATAGAGATCAAAGATTAAAAAAGGAAAATCGGTCTTCCTCCTTCTGGATTCGTTTGGATATAGTTTTGCTTGAAAACAACAAAAAATTGAATTTGAACTAATTTCTATTACTTTATTCTTCCCTCATCAATTTTTTCCATCACTACTACAACCATCACCACCGCAATTAGGACATGTCACTTCACCTGTCAAGTCAAAGTATGCTTTTCCTTTGCCATCACACACCATGCAATCTCCGCATCCTCCACAACTAGAAAGTGAAAACAAAACAATAGTAAACAATGATGCTTTTACTAATGATGAGCCTATCATCATTTTGTACAAGTTTTCAAAAACAAACTTTTTCATATTACATAGTCTTAAATTGTTGCCTACTCTTCAATGGATTTTCGGCTCTCTCCGTTTTGTCGTGGTTTAAACTTGCCCATAACGTTTTTAAGTGTACGTGCAGAGCGGATTAGAAGCGTTGACCAGTCCGTTTGGCACAAAGTTTATTGGAAGCACGGCTCTTCGATTTATCACTTCATCCGCTATTACCACTTACACGCAAGATTAATATTGTGAAAAATCAACGGTACCTTCCATAAATCCTTTATAAATTATTATATCTAAATTTTCAGGAACAATTTTCAGAATGAAAGCTACACCTTGTGGCTTATAAATTTTTGTTAATTGAACCTTTGCCGTTCCACTTTTGCCATCATAGTCATTGTTATATCTCCAATTATAATAAAAAATATCAGCTTTATATGTTTCATACGTTTCATTGTATTGTACTGTTTCAGCAGAGTACATCGGTCCATAACTTTGCGTGTCATCTTTAGTCCAGTAATTAGCCATATAAATTAAACCATCATCTTGGGTTGTATAGAATACTGTATAAGCGCCCTGATCAAGAATTGTGGGTGTATTATCTATTCCGTTAAATGACGCGTCGGTTATTATGAATTTTGCAAGTACTTCTTGATCACTTGATTTACTGGAATTTGAGCTTGTTGATTCTGTTAGATTTTTATAAATAGCAATATTTGAGAATGTTTTTGTATGAATATCCCAATTGTAATAGTAGAGAATTGTAATGCTCCCAAACTTTAGGACAGAAATTTAAGTATAAATAATGTTTAAATTACCTGTCATGAAAAACACCAGAAGGAAGTTTACAGCCAAGTTCAAGGCGAAGGTTGCAATTGAA
>JBEGVI010000139.1:0-6227 GCA_041178485.1 Bacteroidota bacterium
CCTCCGCGGGCGAACATTGCATCACTTTAATGAACGGGAACAACACCAGGGTGATGTCACCTTTGATCTCTTTTTTTGTCTTTTGAAACTGAATCAGTTTTTCATCCAGTGTTTCACCAAAAAGTTCATTGGCATTTTGCAGAAGTAAGGACCGTATGGCTTGTTCCATTTGAATTCAGCGTTTTTAATAGTGTACTGCCTCTTTTATTAATCCAAACGCAACCTCTGCCATGCGATTGAGCTTCTCATCGAGGCATGGATTTACCTCTACAAGTTCCATGCAGACCGTTTTTGGCGATTTTTTAAACCCCTGCAACAATTCCTTTGCCTGCTTGGGCATCAAGCCATTTTTCACCGGTGTCCCTGTTCCATAAGAGGTCGCTTTCGGGTCCATAGAGTCTACATCAAAAGATACATAGATCAGATCACATTCCTTTAAGCGGTCTAATGTTTTTTGAACGATCACAGCGGTACCGAGTCCGTTCACTTCTTCAACCGTGTAGTTTCGAATTTTTAACGATTGAATTAAAAATTCTTCCTCCGGTTCAGTATCTCGAACAGCAATAAAAATCAGATCTTCTGCCTGAATCTTTGGTCCGGGAATACCAATGTTTTTCAATTCTTCCCAAAGTTTAGTCGTTTCTACCGGAACCGTATTCAGTTGAGATTCCTGGTTGTCAATTCCAAGAGAAATGGCCAGGGGCATGCCGTGCATGTTGCCCGAAGGCGTGGTGAAGGGCGTGTGTAAGTCGCCATGTGCATCTATCCACACTGCACCGAGGCGTTTGTCGGGAAATGCTGTTTTTATTCCTGCAATTGTTCCGGCTGCTGAACCGTGGTCGCCGGCAAGCACGAAGGGGAAACGCTGTTCTTTTAACACGTCCGAAACCGCATCACATACACGCTGCTGGATTACTTTTAGTCCGTCAATACGCTTTGCACAACGGTGTTCCGTAGGAAGATCAATCAAGTCATTCAGATCTTCAACGGTTCTTTTGGAATACCTTGAAAAAAAAGGATCACCAACAACCCGTGCAGCGGTAAAAATGGCATCCGGTCCGAGGGAAGCGCCTCTTGTTCCTGCCGTAATTTCAGATCTGTTGATGATAAACTCAATTTCCTGCTGCATAAAATGGACTGTGGGCGCAAAATTAGCAATTTCCCAACAACCCGAAGTGAATTGATTTTTGTAACCGCAGGACACATAACCGGCTATATGCGTAGTTTTACATCATGTTTCAACCAAAGAACATTCTTGCATGCCTGCTCCTTCTGGTGATGTTTGTATGTACAAACGCTCCGGCGTATGGTCAAAAAGGCAAAAGCCCATTCGTTGGTACGCTCACCTACAAGATCACTATTTGCGATACTGCATTGCAGAAATTCGTGCCGACACGTTATATGCGAATCCATACCGACGACACACTGACCCGAATAGAGAATGAATCAGACAGACTCGGTTTACAGGTCGTCATTAAGCACATGCTGTTGAATAAATCGTATTTGCTGCTCCAAACACCTTTCGGGAAATATGCCATCCAAACAGACCACAACCAATCCAAACAGGACAGCGTACTCCCCTATTCCTTCAAAAAAAAATTCGGCAAAAAAAAGGTCTGTGGATTGAAGGCAACAAAAACCTCTGTGCGGCATAAAGGATTCGCAGAACCAATGGTCTTTTATTGCGTCAAAAAATATTCACCAAAGTACCTCAATACCTTCGAGAATGCTCCCGGACTGCCTGTGATTTATTATATCCCCACGAATGACGGGATGTATAAATACGAACTTATTGAAGTAGAATTCAAGAAACCAGCTCATGACCTTTTCGGCATTCCGTCGGATTTCGAACGGGTGACATTCGATCAATTTATGGAGGAAGTCATGAAAACGCAGGAAATCCCTGTGCAGGAAGACGAAAAAAAGTAAGCCTGAACTAACATTTCCATGTTCAAAGTATCTTCTCGTGTTGCAAATGTTGCCGTGAAACGTTGTTTACTTTCGTAATACAATTGTATCATGGCAGATAACGAATATAAACCAAAAGAAGATCGCATCGAAGAGGAGCTGGCTGGCAAAACGGAGAAAAAATCTAAAAAAGAAAAAAGCAAAGACGAAAACCCCAAACCTTTGTCTGGTTTAGGAGCGCGCTTTGACAAAAAAAAGGTAAAGACCACCCTCGGGGCAATCCTAATCCTGCTCTCCTTCTATTTGTTTCTTTCCTGCCTTTCCTATCTTTTCACCTGGACTGAGGATCAGGACCGTGTGTTGAATAAAGGGCTTTTTGAATTCCTCTTCGACGGGGATGAACGGCCTGTCCAAAACTGGCTTGGAAAATTCGGAGCCTGGACGTCCCACCTGCTCGTCTTTTCCTGGTTTGGGGTTGCCTCCTTTGGAATGACCTACCTCCTTTTCATTTCCGGGGCGCGCATTTTATTCAACTTAACCATCACGCCCATCGGAAAGTCCTACACTGTTGTCACCATCCTTACCGTATGGACATCTGTTTTTCTTGGCTTTTTCTCACAATCCGTCAATTTTCTTGGTGGAGCTTTTGGATTTTACATCAACCAATGGCTTGGGGTAACCCTTGGGAGGTTCGGTACCATGGCACTGATACTCGTCGTGGGTTATGTGATACTTGTTCTGTTATTCAATCCCAACTTCAGTGCTCTTTTTGATAAACTAACTAGACGGCAAGACGATGCAGAAGAGGAAGAAGATGAAAACGATGGCAATTTATTCAGAGTGGAAAGTGAAAACGATTTGAACGTTGTCAACACACTTCGCCCTGAGGAAATCGAAGAGGATGAGGTAGTGAAGCCGATTCTATTTGATGAAAATGATACAGATGAGGAAATTGAGGATGAAGAAGATTTAGAAGATGAAGAGTTTGATGAATCAGAGCTTATTGTTACGTACAAAAAGTTTCTGCACCCAACCGAAGAATCTGAATTAGAAAAAGAAGAACCTCTGGATTCCGAAGAAAAGCATGAAGTAACTTTTGACTTCTCGACGCCGGAAGAAGAAGAATTGCTCGACGAAGAGGACCTGGATGACTTAAGAAAAGAATACGGTGAATACGATCCAAAGCTTGATCTTTCAAGCTACGTTCTTCCTTCCATTGATCTCCTGAAAGATTACGGAAAGAGCATTATATCGGTGAATCCTCAAGAACTGGAAGAAAACAAAAACAAGATTGTAGACACTTTGTCTAACTACAAAATAGACATAGCACACATTTCTGCGACCTCCGGACCAACCGTAACCCTTTACGAAATTGTTCCCGCGCCGGGAATTCGCATTTCAAAGATTAAAAACCTTGAAGACGACATCGCACTCTCACTTAGCGCGCTCGGAATCCGTATTATCGCCCCTATTCCGGGCAAAGGAACCATCGGGATCGAAGTACCTAACTCCAATCCGGTGATGGTGAGCATGCGTTCACTGATCGCCTCGGAGAAATTTCAGAACTCAGATGCCGAATTGCCCGTGGTCATGGGGAAAACCATCACCAACGAAACCTTTACCTTCGACCTGACTAAAATGCCTCACCTTCTTGTTGCAGGGGCCACCGGACAAGGTAAATCGGTAGGATTGAACGCCATCCTCGTGTCGCTCCTGTACAAAAAGCATCCCGCACAGGTCAAGTTTGTACTGGTGGATCCGAAGAAAGTGGAATTAACCCTTTTCAACAAGATCGAACGGCACTTCCTTGCCAAGTTGCCCGGAGAAGAGGACGCGATCATTACAGATACCTCCAAAGTGGTCAATACACTCAACTCACTCTGTATCGAGATGGATGACCGGTATGCCTTGCTTAAAGAAGCGAGCGTGCGAACCATTAAGGAGTACAACACCAAATTCATCGCCCGTAAACTCAATCCGGAAAAGGGACACCGTTACCTTCCATACATCGTCGTATTGATCGACGAGTTTGCAGATCTGATCATGACTGCAGGAAAAGAAGTGGAACATCCCATCGCGCGAATTGCGCAGCTGGCCAGGGCTATTGGCATCCACCTGATCGTTGCGACACAGCGTCCGTCAGTGAACGTGATCACCGGTATGATCAAAGCGAATTTCCCTGCGCGTATTGCATTCAGGGTCTTGTCAAAGATCGATTCCCGTACGATTCTCGATGCTTCAGGTGCAGATCAGCTTATTGGACGCGGGGACATGCTCATCTCCACGGGCTCAGACCTCAAACGTCTGCAGTGTGGATTCCTCGACACGCCGGAAGTAGAAGCCATTTGCGAGTTTATTGGAGAGCAGCGCGCCTACCCTTCAGCATTCCTCCTGCCTGAATATGTCGGCGAGGGTGGCGAAGGCAACGGAGATCTGGACATGAGCGAGATCGATCCAATGTTTGCAGAGGCAGCACGTATTGTCGTGATCAATCAGCAAGGTTCCGCTAGTTTGCTGCAACGTAAACTGAAACTGGGCTACAACCGCGCAGGACGTATCGTAGACCAGCTTGAGGGCATGAACATCATTGGTCCGTTCCAGGGAAGTAAAGCGCGGGAGGTACTTTTCTCCGACATCGAATCTTTGGATGAGTACATGCGCACGAAGGGGGTGCTGTAGGATTTTCGGACCTCAAGATATTAATACTTCTCCCTCATGGAGGGGGACTAAGAGGGGGAGGTTCAAAGAACGTGGCGACGTAGCAGCTTTAACCCTCTTAGCTTTCATCTGATTTTTCAAAAAAAATCGTATCTTCAAGATACAAAACCTAACCAATGAAGCAATTAACCGTTACCCGTTCCGAAGGAACGAATTATCTATTTGTGCAACACGAATTCGATCGTGAATTGTATCAAAAATTAAAATCCCTGCCAAAGATCGAATGGAATCATCAAAAAAGGCTTTGGCAACTGCCTGATGAACCCAATAGTATACATCTTCTCCTATCAGAATTCAAAGGAATCGCCTGGGTGGATCTAGAATCAATTAAAACTGTGAAACCCTCTAGAAACATTCATTCCGAAGAAAAAAAGAAGCCGCTTACTGTAAAGAACGAGAAAACCACATTGTCTGTACTTTCCGAAGAAGCTGTTCAACAACTCACACGATTTGAAAACTATTTAAAGTCGAAGCGATACGGCGCAAGTACCATAAAGACCTACAGTGATTCCCTTCGTACATTTTTCAGATTTCACCATGATACTTGTATTGAAAAGCTCGGTGTAGAAGACGTGATTCGATTTAACAATGACTACATTTTAAAAAATGGTCTGTCCCAAAGCTTTCAGAATCAAGTGATCAATGCCATCAAATTATTTTACCGAAATCGATTCAACCGTTCCATGGAACTTGAACACCTCCACCGTCCTCGTCGGGAAAAACGATTGCCCAATGTGTTGAGTAAAGAAGAAGTGAAAGCCATTCTGGATGCTCCGACCAATCTTAAACACAGAGCCATGCTTAGCTTAATCTATGCATGTGGACTCCGAAGAAGCGAATTACTCAATTTAACATTGAAAGACATCCATTCCGACCGCAAACTTCTGCTCATTCGACAGTCAAAAGGAAAGAAGGACCGGGTCGTGCCATTAAGTGAAAAATTGATCGCTATGCTGCGTGAATATTACAAAGTCTATAAACCGCAGCATTGGTTATTTGAAGGACAGAACCATGGCAATCCTTATTCGGAGAAGAGCTTGGAGAATGTATTAAAGCACAGTATAGAAAAAACTGGAATACAAAAAAAGGTAAGTTTACACTGGTTACGGCACAGTTATGCTACACATCTTCTTGAAAGCGGAACAGATCTACGCTATATTCAGGAATTACTCGGGCATTCCAGTTCCAGAACAACTGAAATTTACACGCATGTGAGCACGAAAAATATTCAACAAATCAGAACGCCATTTGATGATTTATGATAACTTTAATGCGAAACTTACCTCCACATAATGAGGCTTATACAACATTCATCTGTATGCTAACAGAACTTTTGTGGCGGTTATAAGTAAGTTATAAGCAAGCCGTACGAACCAATTAAATTTTTAAGATATGCCTTGTAATCACAAATTCATCAAAGACCTCCAATTACAATATGTTGATTGGGAAGTAAAGACTCTTTTCATTGGAACATTTAATCCTGAATGGGAAGAATGCGCTAGTAACTATGCACAATGGTTCTATGGCAGAACTCAAAGAAATGATTTTTGGTGCATTTTGCCCACTGTTCATGGAACAAATTCTTTAATATCTGGAAATAG
>JBEGVI010000140.1:0-3583 GCA_041178485.1 Bacteroidota bacterium
AGAACAAAAAAGATTTTATTCAGAAACCTGATTAGCATATCAACCGTCTAAAACAAAAAAAATTAGATTCCCAGAATTAACAATTCAATGTTCTTGTAGTTCAAATCAAACACTTTCCCCAAAACTTCACTCGTCAGGGTGCCCTTGTACATGTAGACACCATTTCTGAATCCCGGATCATTCTTAATCAGATCCCTGGCACCACCCTGGTCACCCATATCCATTAGGATCGGTAAAAAGATATTTGAAAGTGCAAAAGAAGCGGTTCTCGAAACGCGCGATGCAATATTTGGAACACAGTAATGAATCACCCCGTGTTTAACAAAGGTAGGGTCCTTGTGGTTGGTGACATGTGAGGTTTCAAAGCATCCCCCCTGATCAATGCTTACATCGACTAAAACAGAACCTGCCTTCATCCCTTCAACCATTGCTTCGGAGACGACACATGGTGTTCGGCCCAAAGGTGCTCTTAGTGCACCAATGACAACATCTGCCCGTCGAAGTGCTTTCGACAACACATTTGGATTAATTACAGATGTATATATACGGTGTCCAAGATCATTCTGTAGTCTGCGTAACCTTGAAAGTGAATTGTCAAACACCTTTACTGAAGCACCCAAACCAAGCGCCGAACGGGTAGCAAACTCACCCACAGTCCCTGCACCTATTACTACTACTTCAGCCGGAGTAACCCCTGCGATTCCTCCGAGCATCACACCCTTCCCTTCCGAAAAAGAAGAAAGTAACTCACCCGCTATTAAAACAGATGTTGTACCTGCAATTTCCCCCATCGTTCTCACAACCGGATAAACTCCAGAGTCATCGCGGATATAATCCCAGGCAATGGCAGTCACCTTTTTTTGCATAAGTTTCTGAAGTAAACTCTTGGGTTGAACCGACAATTGCAAAGCAGAAATAAGCGTCTGATTTCCTGACATCATTTCTACTTCATCTTCAGTAGGCGGAGCGACCTTAAAAATTATGTCACATTCAAAGATTTGTCTCGGATCATGGCAAATTTCTGCACCCGCCTCGCTGTAATCTGTATCAGTAAAACTTGCTAGCTCACCGCTTTTGGACTCTACCCTCACACGATGTCCATTCGCAACCAAGACCGCAACAGCTACCGGAACCAGTGCCACACGTCTTTCCTGGAAGGAAATCTCTTTTGGAATTCCAATGAACAATTGCCCTCTTTTTCTTGAAACCTCGAGCATCTCTTCTTTGGGCAACAAACCGCCCTGACTCATTAATTTCTTTAGGATTTCAGGATCTGTAATCATACTTCGCATTTTATGGTTCGTGATTGATCTTCCAAAACAGTAACATTTACAACAACGGTGTTTTCCGGCAACAAAGCTGTCACTTTTTCGGGCCATTCGATGAAGGATATACCACCTCCGTACAGCACCTCTTCAATACCAATGTCATAAGACTCGGACACATCTTTTAGCCGATAGAGGTCGAGGTGATATACTTTACCATACATCGAACTTTCATAGGAATTGACAAGGGAATAGGTCGGAGATCCATCTGGATCATTGATCCCCATGGCTTTCAAAACAGAAAGTATAAACGTTGTTTTACCGGAGCCCATTTCACCTGAGAAAGCAAAACATTTGCGATGTCCAAACTCATCCAGAAACTGTTTTGCTACAGCCGGAAGTTCAGCAATATCTGTCAAATGGAAATTCACACAACAAATCTATGTATAGTTTCCATCAGAAAAACTGCTTAAAATTCTGTTTACAAACAAGCAAATGTTATATTCCAGACTTATTTTGGGTCCATAACGACAAATGGAATCAATACCTCTTCCAGTGAGATACCCCCATGCTGAAAAGTATTGGCATAATAATTCACGAATTGATTGTAATTGTTAGGGTAAACAAAATAATCATCCTCTCTTGCGAAGACAAACTCAGCAGCGAACTTACCTGTCGGAAGATGAGCCTTCAGCGGATCTGAAACTCTAAATACCTCCTTGTCATTGTAAGAAAGCCCCCTTCCCACTTTGTATCGCAAATTGCTGTTCGTAGACCTTTCGCCTACAATCTTCACCGGCTGGGAAACTTTAACCGTTCCATGATCGGTGGTGATAATTAATCTTGCACCGGCCTCTGCTATCTTTTTAACTATCTCGATCAAAGGAGAATGCTCAAACCATGAAACCGTTAGGGACCTGTATGCAGGTTCGTCTGAAGCCAGCTCACGAATGACCTCCATTTCGGTTCGGGCATGGGATAACATATCCACGAAATTGTAGACGATGAAATTCAAATCGTTCTCCTTCAGCTGATTGAACTGATCAGCCAATCGTTTCCCGGCATCCAGATTTGTAATTTTATTGTACGACCACTTTACATTTTTGCCAAGTCGCTTAAGATTGGCTTCTAGAAAATCTTTTTCATGTGAATTCTTCCCTCCCTCGTCCTCTTCATTCTTCCAGAATTGCGGAAACCGTTTGGAAATTTCCGAGGGCATCAAACCGGCGAACAGTGCATTGCGGGCGTAGGCTGTCGCAGTCGGAAGGATTGAATACACAATTTCTTCTTCCTCCAATGTGAACGATTTCGAAAGAATGGGCTGGAGTACTTTCCACTGGTCATACCGAAGGTTATCTATGACCAACACAAACGTTTTTCTTTTTTCTGACAAAGGAAGAATCTTATCCTTAATGAGCGTATGTATCAATACAGGCGCATCCTCATCTCCATTCACCCAGTCAACGTAGTTTCGCTCCACAAACCGTGAAAACAATTTATTTGCTTCTTTCTTTTGCATGGTGAGAATCTCCCTCATTCCTGAGTCCTGTGCATTCTCAAGCTCAAGTTCCCAGTACACAAGTTTTCCGTACAGATCCGCCCATTCCTCCGCTTCAAGCGGATCCGACAAGCGCATGCCCAACTGTCTGAATTCCTGTTGATATGACAGGTTCGTTTTCTGTGACACGAGTTTGGACTGATCGAGATTCCTCTTGATACTCAACAGAATTTGATTCGGATTTACAGGTTTGATCAAATAATCGGCAATTTTACTGCCTATAGCCTCCTCCATGATATGCTCTTCTTCGCTTTTGGTAATCATTACCACGGGAACATAGGGCTTATTTTCTTTGATTCTGCTCAAGGCTTCCAGCCCGGAAATACCCGGCATGTTTTCATCCAGAAAAACGATGTCGTAATCCTGCTGATTGCTCTTTTCCACAGCATCCGCTCCATTGTTGACAGGATCTACCGTATACCCCTTATTTTCAAGAAACATAATATGAGGTTTCAACAATTCAATCTCATCATCTGCCCAAAGAATTTTAACTTGCATCTTGCTTTATTTCGTATGTTTGAAAACTTTTAAAAATATGGATTTGCGCCCGAATCTGAACCGAAACAACAAAAAGAAAATTTTTAACGATCCAATCTACGGTTTTATTTCAATTCCGGATGATATTATTTTCGACCTGATCGAACACCCCTATTTTCAGCGTTTGCGTCGGATCATGCAACTTGGCCTCAGCCACCTGGTATATCCCGGCGCATTGCACACCCGCTTTCATCATGCGATTGGCGCAATGCACCTCATGACA
>JBEGVI010000141.1:0-3251 GCA_041178485.1 Bacteroidota bacterium
TGTTTGTTCGACCCCATTTACTGTCCAGCGGATTTTGACAGTTTTTATATCCTGATATCCATCATTTCGCAAGGATACCTTAACCGGATTAACTCCAGTGGAAAATGGCATCTTCGGAGAATCAAACTCCTTCAGGTTGGCATCCCTGACGAGTGGAGCCAGAAGCTTGATGTTGTCAAGCATCCAATATTTGGATGAATCTCCTTCCCATGTGAAACGAATCTTGGCATCTCTGACATTACCTATCAATGAACTGAGATCAATTTTTTCTGATACTATCCCACTGGTTGAAGACGTGTAAATTTTTTTCTTTGTCCATGAAGACCCATTAAAAACCTCCAATGTTGCTTTCCCATTCCTATCCGCCAAAAAAAAATGGTCGAAATATAATATTATATAAGGACTGAATGAACAATCAATAAATGGTGTTTCAAGAGAAATTTGTTCAGCACCTCCAGGTCCAGAATAATTTTCGCTGTCAAATATTGCAAAATTGCCGATAAAAGGGTACGCAGAACTCCTTGACCCAGGATTATTGAATCTCCAGAGGTCAGTGGCTTCTCCTTTGACAATCAAATTATTCCACCCTTTGGGAGGGTTGGATCCTGTTGCTGACGAAAAATCTTCATTCAACAAATAAACCTGTGCCTGGACAGTTTCACCAAAAATGAGAAATGCAGAACATATTGCACAAATCTTGATGAAGTTGCTGAAATTAAGTAAACAGTTGCTTTTCATTTCTAATAAATAGACTTAAACATTTTCAAACATACTTATACCATTTTATTGGTCAGTACGGTATACTTGCGGCTTTTCTTCTTACAAGCGCTGACTGTTCATACCCAGAATTTGATAGCCTTTCTGCACCTTCAGTTTACAAATTTCAGTCACCACCAAAATGCAATGAAAATCAAACTAGTAATTATTAACTGAGCACTAGGATCTTTGGGATATTGGATAAATACTATTTGAAAACCACTTTAAATGTCTTGCTCACACAATTCGAAGGCGTCTTTGTAGAACAAACATTTACTGTTACAATAACCCACTTTTGACGCGGCAAATTCTTCACACTTAACATGGTCTGAACTCCCTTGCTCACAATAGATGCATTCTGATTCAATAACGTACCACTCAATTCTTCTTTTGCATTTATCTCTAATTTAACCCCATCAGCTGGCATCGCACTCAACAACTTCACCGTGAATGAAAAGCTCTCAGCATTGCTTACATTCGTCTCTAAAGCATCGAACTCAAAGCTAATTGCATCCTCTATTGCCTTGATTTCGTCTTTAGTACAGGACGAATAAAATAGAGGCTGCAATACAAAAAAACCGATGATAATTACCAATAGACGACTGGGAAAAGATCTCATCCTAAAGGGTTTCAGTACTGAAGGTAAAATATTGAAACCAAAAAATTGAAGTCAGGCCATTTGATTTAAGATTGAACACATTATGATTATTTTTTATAATTAATAGATTGTTTATTAACTGTCTATACATATGTGAATTTTATTTACATTGATTTGTTTTGTTTGATTAGAGCAAAACTTAGTGGAATATGATTTAACTTATATTCAAAATCATCTTTCACATTTTATGTGTTACGGCAACAAGCTATATAAAAATTAAAAAATGTTACACTCCAAAATCGCCGGCATCGGCAAATACCTGCCCTCGAATGTGGTCACGAACAACGACCTCCTGCAGTACATGGACACCAGCGATGAGTGGATTCAGGAAAGAACGGGTATCAAGGAAAGGAGGTATGGCGACCGACTAGGAGAGACCACCACCACCATGGGGATCGAAGCGGCCAAGATCGCAATCGATAGAGCAGGCATCACGCCGCAGGACATTGACTTCATCATCTTCGCTACGTTGAGTCCGGATTACTATTTCCCCGGCTGCGGTGTGCTTGTGCAACGCGAAATGAAAATGAAGGAAGTGGGTGCCCTCGACGTCCGCAACCAATGCAGCGGATTTATCTATGCCCTGAGCATCGCCGACCAGTTCATCAGAACAGGCACCTACAAAAATATTTTGGTCATCGGCAGCGAAAAGCAATCCTTCGGGATCGACTTCTCCACCCGTGGCAGAAACGTGACCGTGATCTTTGGCGATGGTGCCGGGGCAGTTGTCGTGCAGCCTACCGAAAAAGAAGATGAAGGCATCCTCAGTACCCACCTTCACAGCGATGGTGAATTTGCTGAGAACCTGGCCATGTTCAATCCCGGTACCCATGCGAACCACTGGAAGGAAAAGAACTATGCCACCTTTGATACGGCGGAAATCGGACAAATGTTCATGACCCATTCGATGATCAACAATGGTGAGACCTATCCTAGAATGGACGGACAAACCGTATTCAAAAAGGCCGTCGTGAAATTTCCTGAAGTGATCATGGAAGCCCTTACCAAAAACAACAAGACCCCGGCCGATATCAACCTGCTCATACCCCACCAGGCCAACCTGCGCATTGCACAATTCGTGCAACAAACGCTGAAGCTGCGCGATGATCAGGTGTATAACAACATCCAGCAATACGGAAACACCACCGCCGCCTCTGTTCCGATCGCCCTCTGCGAAGCCTGGGAAAAAGGATTGGTCAAGGATGGCGATCTGATCTGCCTCGCTGCCTTCGGCAGCGGATTCACTTGGGGAAGTGCCCTCCTAAAATGGTAAGCTGACCATGAAGCTTTTCTCTTTTTTACTCTTTCTGTTTTGGGGGATGGGTGTTTTCGCACAACGCGTCGATACTGTCATCCAGAAACCCGTCTATACCTCCTATTATTCTTATGCACTGAAATCCCCCCTTTATGTGGTCTACTATTTGTACAAGGGAGGAGGCGATTGTTCGCGACAGCGATTGAGCTTTGCAAAAGAATACCGATCCGCTACCAACAAGGATTATCTCAAGAGCGGATATGACAGGGGGCACCTGGCCAACGCAGAGGATTTTGCCTACGACTGCGACAAAGAAAAATGCACCTTCTCTTATTACAACTGCATCCCCCAGCATCCGCAATTGAACAGAGGTTCCTGGAAAAGCTGGGAGAGCACCATTCGAAAAGAAAGCCAGAAAGACCGATTAAAAATTTATACCGGTGCTATTTATGGAAAACAGAAAATAGGCAACGGAGTTGCGGTTCCGGAGTATTGCTGGAAGGTGGTGTACAACACGCGGACCAAACTCATCCTGCATGCCCTGCTTTTTAAGAATGATGCAACAGAACAAGTGCAACGCAT
>JBEGVI010000142.1:0-42278 GCA_041178485.1 Bacteroidota bacterium
TTTCAGAAAAAATAGGTCAGATAAATGCGAAATTTCTGGATAAACCATCTCCTAAACTTCGAAAGGAAAATAGAATCAAGACAATTCATTCTTCCTTAAGCATTGAAGGTAACACGCTCACTGAGGAGCAAATCACGGCATTGATCGAGAACAAAAGAATCATAGGCCCGGAAAAGGACGTGAACGAGGTTCTAAATGCAATACAAGTCTATAATCAACTTGGGGGGTTCAACCCTAACAACGTAAAGTCATTTCTCTGTGCTCATGAGATCCTAATGAAAGGTTTGGTTCCTGATAATGGGAAATTTCGGAATAAAGCTGTTGGCATTATGGCAGGCAATAAAATTGCTCATATGGCACCGCCAGCCGATAATGTTCCGCACTTGATGAACGATTTGTTCGCTTATTTAAAAACATCCAAAGAGATTACGCTCATTAAGAGCTGTGTTTTCCATTACGAAATGGAGTTCATTCATCCATTCGCAGACGGAAATGGCAGAATGGGGCGTTTATGGCAAACACTCATCTTGATGAATGAATATCCCTTGTTTGAGTTCATCCCATTTGAAAATATTATACACAAAACACAACGGGACTATTATCATGCTCTGTCAAAAAGTGACAAGGCGGGCAACTCAACACCTTTTATCGAGTACATGCTTGAAGTAATCAATGATGCACTGTGTAATATGCTTGATTTCAAAAGTCGAATAATGAGTACGGAAGACCGTTTGACCTACTTTTCTGAAATATATGTTTCCGAATTCAGTCGGAAGGATTATATGAGTGTGTTCAAAGATATTTCTTCTGCAACGGCCAGTCGAGATTTGAAACGAGGAGTTGAACTCGGTTTATTTGAAAAGGAAGGAGATAAAACAAAGACAATATACAGAATTATAAAATAGCCATAACAGCAAGCAAGCCCCAGCCCAGATCATACTTCGAAACAACAATAACCAGAGTGTCAAAATGAGGACGTTACAAGTAATACAAATATTAATATTGAGTTGTTATTTTTCCTAGGACATCTCCGGCAATCTCAAATACTTTTTGTTTAACTTCGTTTATAACGGTTTCTTAGTTTTGTGGCGTTTAGCAACAAGTTAGGCATAATTACCATTACTCGTCTCGCGAATTAAATATGACTAGAAAAGCACATAGAAATATTTTTTTATTCCTCCTTGCCACATTATTATTGATTCTATTTAGCCAATTGGATTATTTAAACCCAGGTTTTGCTTTTATTCATTTTTGGCTAACTATTGTATATGGAGTTTTTCTCTTGGTTAAATTTTCCGACAAAAAGGAAATAAGAAAAAAACGCATCATCGGTTCTGTTATAAGTCTACCAATTGTTGCTTTGTTATCACTATACATTTATGTAGTGAGTCCCAATAATGAAGTAGAAATAACCCAAGTACCAAACAGCAAAAAGATTGTTACAAATCAATTTTACACCTTATTTATGATGGGTAACCCAAGAATGGACATTACAATTGGCTATCCAATCTTATTCAATAAACTATTGTGGCGGATAAATTCATACACAAAAGATGGTGAAGGTGAAAATGAAGAAGAATTATCTAAATATGAATTGCCAAATGGAATAAAAGAAGATGATTATGGACTGTTCATTTTAGAAGACGAGAACTATTTATTTCAATGGGGAGCTAATAAGGTATACAAAATCAAAAAGAAAGAATGAAATATATGCATAACAGCAAGCAAACCCCAGCCCAGATCATACTTCGAAACAACAAATAATTTTTAAAGATTAAGTTTTATCTTGGGAGAAACGATCGTGTGAAAAGTGGACCATTCGCCTACACGCAAACCGTTAGCAAAAAACAGGGTATAAATTCGTTAAAGAATGGCTTTTGAAATAAAAAAAAAGAGAATTAACAGGTGGCTAGGCTCTTGGTCTTTGTTTACATTTTTCTTAGGCGTATTGATTCTTGACCGCGTTATATCCCTAATTCGTTTTGGATTTATTTACACTGATATTGATCAAACGATTTTGTGGAACGGTGCTTATGATTATTCAAGAGGAATATTTCACGAGCCTTTTTTTTATGGTCAGGCATATAACTTCATGTTAGAGTCATTTTTGGCAGTTCCTCTTTTATGGCTGAAAATTCCGGTTTACATGGCCTTGCCAATTATTACCAGTTTCATTTCACTTTTACCATTTGTATTTTTGGCACTGTTCTTTAAAAATAGAAAACAATATTTTTGGGCATACCTTTCTTTAGTTTTTCCGATACTCCTGCCGTTAGAATATAATTTTCTCACAACAATATCAAGAGGGTTTGTTCAGGCACATTTGTTTTTTCCGTTCTTATTCATACCTCTGTTTAATCCTCAAAGTACAAGGAATGTTACCATATTCTACATCATCTCTGCTCTTTGCGTTATCTCTAATCAGAGTTCAGTAATCATTGTATTGCCCATATTATTGTTGGTGTACTCGTATCATTTTAAATCACCTGCATTTTATCTAAAATCTTTATTGGTTATCCCTTTTTTCATTTGCTATTATTTAGCAAAACACTTTTATGAAATTCATCCTGAAAGAGTCGTATACCAAATGTCAAGAATAAGACCAGACGGTCAAACGTTTCTAACAAGCTTAAAAAATACCAATCACTTTGAAAATTTATTCCCATTATTTTCAGAATGGGGTATAGTATACCCGTTTTTGTTTCTATTCCTGGCAGGAATAGCTTTGGTTAAATCAATGAAAATAGAATTTCTATTCACACTTTCAATACTCATAGCATTGCTCATAACTCTGGCTATTCCCAAAGTTCAGGAAATCTATCCGAATGCGGGGTTGTTTTACTCTCCAAGCCGTTTTTATCTGTATTTACCATTTTTATTAATTCTATCATCCTATTTAATCTTTAAAAAACTTGAGCTTAAAACAGTATTTGTATATTTCTTGCTTATAGTGGCTGGGATTACATTCATAATCAAAAATTCAACAATTAATAAAACAGTTGACAAAGTGATGAAAGAAACCGAGTTTCCTGTTTCCAAAAACGAAGAATTAATATCAAGAGCAAACAAATTAAACCAGCTTGTTTTGAAGCATGAAATAGATTTAATTGTTCACTCAAATATGGTTGTATGGAATTACATCTTTGACAGTTATGCCTTTAATCCGTTAACACATAGTAACCAAAATGATGAAATAATCATTTCGGTTAATCTCAATGGTGACAGACGCACATGGCTTTATCCAAATACAACGTACTGCAAACGGATACTGCTTAACGGGTTTAAAATTGACAAATCCTTACTTGAAGGTTTTGATTATGAGATCATTAATCAAAACCATATTGTTATAAAAAATAGCAACCTGAATGTCTATGAACTATTTAATAAATTGAATTTAAAATTCGGAAATATACCATAGCAAATATGGATGGACGCAAGGAATTGAATAAATAAGATGACGAATGCCAACACTAAATAAACGCCATTAAAACGGACATTTATTCTAGCCGTTGAGAAGCCGCAATATGTAAATAATGATAAAAATGAAGAATAGAAAACCCTCCATTGTACTAATGTCGATACTGATGCTTTTATGCGCTTCTTGTTCTGGAGATGCGAATGTGAAGGTGAATGCCAATCAGCAGGTTGAAATTTTGAAAGATAAACAGGAAGACATCGATAATGGAAATTTTGTACATGGAACATGGAAGATTGACTCTGTGGGTGAAAACAATAGTGTCATAGATAGATTAACTAAAGACAGTATAATTCAAGTGTTTAATTTCAGAAAGGATGGAATATTTTCAGCCATGGAAGTTACACCGCGCATGACAAAAGATCAAGTGATTGGTAAATGGAAGGTTGAAGCGGACAGTGTATTTATTATTTCTGAGAAAGGAAATATTGCCATGCGCTATGGATATGAATTCAACGGTCCAAGGTTAACATTGAACGGGAATTTTCAAATCAGTACAAATAATAAGAAGAAACCATCCTTTTATCTTTCGAAATATAATCCAAACACAAGTAAATAAAGGAACTCAGAAAAGCACAGGTGCGAAAGATTCGGCGCTTTTTTTGCCCTCAGTCTCAAGCTCACACTTTAGTGCAGTCGCTTTCCCTTCAGAGTGAGTTTTAATAATGTTAAATCTTTTATTAAGTTCGAATAGTATTAACTTTTTTAAAAATAAAGTATAAAGATGGAAACGTTTATAGAATCTGGAATGGAGTCTGGGACAGTAACAAATACCCGCTCAAGTTTATTTAAACCAATTGCAAATTACCGAGAGATTTTAAATGAGTTGGAAAGTTGTTATAACCCAAATGTACTCGGTACGGCAGATAAATTATTTTGGTTGGTTTCTGAATCTCCTGATTGGATTGTTCTTGTAGTTAATGATTGTATCATGTCACATTCCTTTATGTTAGATGCTGAACAACAAGGGATGATTGATTTCATGAAGTCAAATGGAAATTCAGATGCGGTGATTCAATTCATGTCTAATCATGTTGAAGAGTTGTACGCAGCTGACATCATATCATTTTTAGCACAGCCAGGTCAATCGATAACGATTCAAATAACGGATTTAGAAGCCGGGAATACAGAATACGAGATGACTACATAGATTATCGAAATGCGCTTTTTCTTTTTTACGCCCTCGCTCTTTTTCTCGCCCTTTCCAAATTGGATTTAGGTGTTAGGTTGACAGCGAATTATTTGAAAAAGAAGTTGTTTAAATTTGCACTTATTAATTAGTTGTTTTTGATGAAACTAATTGACTTCCAAAAAAAGGACGATTAAATATAAAATACTATGTACTCTCGAGAATTTAGGGCTTGGATAGCCCACAAAGACGAATTGGACACTGAGGAACCACAAGAATATTTCTCAAAAACATTCGACTTTTTTGAAAATTAAAAGATGCTATCTTATTTTAAAACATACTCCTCCATTTAAAAAATAGGGCGCTCCCAAACATATTTCAAAATTAAGTCCGAAAAAATTATTGAAATAGTTCCGAATTCCAAAAATGAATTGAAGAGTGCCTTTATTTTTTGCAAAGAGAGGTACAGCTTTGTCATCACCAAAATCATTGGTTATTTCATAATTTCCTCTCCTAACCGAATAGCCTATTCTTCCACCTGTGTATACATCAAATGTTTCATTGGGGTTAAAATGATACAATAGTCTAATTCCAATATTTTGTTTTGACAATGAAACTTTTGCGTGATACAGCGTGTCATTTATTAAGCCTGTTTGATTCGTGCTGAATTTTACATGTGCATATGCAATACCCAGGCTGAATCTTTCAATAATCGTATGATCCAATTGAACGTTTAACAGTGGGTAAGGAATTTCAGTTACCCCATAACCGTATGGAATCTGTATTGAATTTAGAGGGTTAAATCCATTTTCCCTCAAAGAACTATTAATATTTAGTCTATCTGATCTTGTGAGAACAGAAAAACCAAATCCGCCGGATAAGATAAACTCATAATGTAATTTCTGCGCAATGGTTGAATATGATAAGACAATACTTGAAATTGCAATAAGGATTAAATTTTGCATGAAAAATTTAAAAAATACTAAATATACGATAAACTACAGAAGGGATAATGA
Organism: Bacteroidota bacterium; assembly: GCA_041178485.1. GTDB lineage: Bacteria > Bacteroidota > Bacteroidia > Flavobacteriales_D > Crocinitomicaceae > M0103. Next base: position 5,621 of record JBEGVI010000142.1, read on the forward strand.
TCAATGTCATAAATGTTCATATCATATTGCAAATGAACATTTTTAAAAGGAAGAGATTCACAATGTTCAATAAGCCGGGAAGGTGGTATTTCAGTTGAAGAAACTTCCCACATGAATGGAAATTAAATTATCGAATTAAGCGTTCAAAAACCCTTTTTCAAGAAGCAATTGTGCGATTTGTACGGCATTGGTCGCGGCGCCTTTTCTTAAATTATCCGCAACGATCCACATGTTCAGGGTTTTCGGTTGGGTTTCGTCTCTTCGGATACGTCCAACAAAGACATCGTTTTTTCCTTCTGCATATCTTGGCATAGGATATTCGAAGGCCGACGGGTTGTCCTGAAGTGTGATGCCCTGCTGTTCACTTAGCAACCTGCGCACTTCGGAAAGATCAAATTCTTGCTCGAATTCTACATTCACCGCTTCGGAATGTCCGCCAACCACGGGAACACGAACTGCGGTTGCTGTCACCTGAATCCCTGCATCCAGAATTTTCTTTGTTTCGTTTGTAAGTTTCATCTCTTCTTTGGTGTACCCGTTCTCCAGAAACGAATCGCATTGTGGGATGCAATTTTTGTCAATGGGATAATGGTATGCCATTTCTCCTTGAATGCCCTGGCGTTCGTTTTCCATTTGTTGAACTGCTTTTACGCCGGTCCCTGTAATGGATTGATAGGTTGAAACGATCACCCTTCTGATCTTGAATGCGTTGTGAAGAGGCGCAAGGGCAAGAAGCAATTGTATGGTGCTGCAATTCGGATTTGCAATGATCTTATCTTCAGCGGTCAGAACAGCTCCGTTTATTTCTGGAACGACCAGTTTTTTGCCCGGATCCATGCGCCATGCGGAAGAGTTATCAATTACAGTAGTCCCAACTTCGGCAAATTTTGGTGCCCACGCGAGTGAGGTCTCACCGCCCGCGGAGAATATCGCAAGATCAGGACGCATGTCCACGGCCGTTTGTAATCCCACCACGGTATATTCTTTTCCCCGATAAGAAATGCTGCTTCCCACAGAGCGTTCTGATGCCACGGGAATCAGCTCAGATACCGGAAAATTTTGTTCGCTTAATACGTTGAGCATGACATTGCCCACCATTCCTGTAGCTCCTACAACTGCAACTTTCATCGTAAATTAGTTTTATCGGCGAGTGTCAAAATTAGTATATTTATCAGCACGTAATTTTTGCGGATGAAATACTTTTTTACTGCGGTATTTTTCTTGTTTCTGTTTGGTATCTCTGGTCAGGTCAATGAGGAGTTCAGTGACGGAAATTTTTCTGCAAATCCTGTTTGGACGGGTGACGACAGTGTTTTTACTGTAGTAAGTCTTTCAGGGGATTTCCGTCTCCGGTCCAACAAACTTATTCCGAATTCGAGTTATTACCTGAGTACTCCTTCAGTACTCGCAACAGACTCGCAGTGGGAGTTCTATTTGAATTTGCAGTTCAACACATCCAGCGCCAATTATGTAGATGTTTTTCTGACATCCAATCAATCAAATCTTTTGAGTGGCACCTTGTCGGGTTATTTCGTTCGCATCGGAGGCACTGCGGATGAAGTCAGCCTGTACAGGAAGCAGTCGGGTGTGGCAACCGAAATTATCGATGGAACAGATGGACTTACCAATGTTTCCAACAATCAGCTCAAAATTAAGGTCACCTGCTCGGCGCTTGGAGAATGGGTCCTGAAAACAGACAATACCGGAACAGGAACGAGCTATTCAACGCAGGGACAAATTACGGACAATACACTTGGCAGCAGTGCTTATTTTGGCCTTGCCATTACCCATTCAACTGCAAGTTTTGTTCAAAAACATTTCCTCGACAGCGTGTATATAGGGCCTATAATTTATGACACTGCGCCTCCGGTTCTTTTTTCTGCTACTGCCACTTCGTCCACGACTTTTGATGTATTGTTTGATGAGCCGCTTGGAACTGCATCGGCAGAGACTTTGACCAACTACTCGCTGAGTTCCGGGTTGAACATTCAGTCGTTGAGTGCAGATCTGGTGAATCAAGCACTGGTGCATGGCGTATTGGCGCCTGCAACACCCTTTACAAATGGGTCCTTTTACACCCTTACAACGACCGGAGTAGCAGATGTTTCCGGCAATTCCTCTGCTGTTCAATCTGTCAACTTTACCTACCTGGTGGCTGAAAATCCGCTTCCGGGAGATGTGGTAATCAACGAATTCATGGCAGATCCCAGTCCATCGGTAGGACAGCCTGAACTTGAGTATGTAGAAATTTTCAACCGAAGCACCAAGTACTTTAACCTAACCTCCTGGAAGATTACAGACGGCGCTACAAACGGCACAATTCAGTCGGATTGGCTTTATCCCGGGGGATACAAAGTGTTGTGTACCAGTGCGGCAGTGGATCAGTTTGCACAAACGGTCGCGGTATCTGCTTTTCCAAGTATCAACAATGCCGCCGACAGCCTCATTCTGAAGGATAACAATGGTGTTGTGATTGATAAATTGTATTTCACAGACCAGTGGTACAACGATGCAGTTAAGGCAGAAGGGGGATATTCTCTGGAACGCATCAATCCGGAGGATCCGTGCTCAGCTCAGGACAACTGGACTGCTTCGGAGTCAGGAAATGGAGGAACTCCCGGGGTACAGAATTCTGTTTTTGATGCCACTCCCGATATTCAGCCGCCGTCTATAACTGAACTTGTTGCAACGGCACCCAGCGGGTTGGAAGTCTACTTTTCGGAAGGAATGGATAGTCTTGCCCTCATGAATGCGCCGCTTGTTGTTGCACCCGCTTTGACTGTATCCAACAAAACAGCTATAGGGGCTTTCCCATCGAGCCTCACGCTTCAGTTCAATGAACAAATTCAAACCGGTACGGTGTACCAGATCTCTTTTTCTTCGCTAACGGACTGCTGGGGAAATACAGCGGATGTTTCAGGCCTGTTTGTTTTGCCGGATGTGCCCGCACAAGGGGATGTTGTGATCAACGAAATATTGTTTGATCCGTACACGGGTGGATACGACTGGATAGAGGTGCACAATGCCTCTTCCAAATTGATCGATCTTAAAGACTGGTCTCTGGCCAATTTTGACAATGACACCATTGACAATCAAAAATTTGTAACCGGCCATTTCTATTTACAGGCGGGAGAATATGCCGTTCTTGGTAAAGATTCCGCGTTTGTGAAACAAAACTACGTATCATCAGTTCCGGGAACATTTGTGTATTCAGAAACGCCGTCTTTTAATAATGATTCGAGTACGGTCTATCTGATCTGGAACGGAACGGTCATGGATAAGGTTTCTTATCAGGAAGACTGGCACTTTTCTCTGCTCGATGAGACAGACGGGGTTTCTTTAGAAAGAATTGATCCGCAGGGGCCTTCTGAAGAACGATCGAACTGGCATTCTGCTTCTGAACCTGTTGGTTTTGCAACTCCCGGAGCAAAGAATTCACAGTATCGTCCTGTGGAGACGAACGGAACTTTCTCGTTTACTTCAGGAACCATCTCTCCTGACAATGACGGCTTCGAGGATCTTCTTCAGGTGAGTTATGCCATGTCTGAGCCAGGCTTGCTAGGAGCCTGTACCGTCTATGACGACAGAGGCAGACTCGTAAGAACACTTTTCAAAAACGAACTTCTTGGAACTACGGGCTCATTTACCTGGGACGGAGTCACGGACAATGGAGTTAAGGCCAGTATTGGCACATATGTATTGGTTTTTGAAGCGTTTTCTACAGGAGGAGGTCTGTTTTTTACTGAAAGTAAGGCCTTCGTTGTTGCGGGTAAACTTTAACTCATTTATTTTGTGAGTCCAATGGACAAAAAAAGGCTCAATCTCCTTCCCGGTTCCAAGGGGTGGATGGATAAATACTTCGAGCTTGTTGAAAAACGAGAAATACCGTTGCAGATCATGCATCCGCAAGGATTGAGCACAGATGCATATGTTCATGCGGTGCTCGGTAAGACCGGAATTAACTTCGGGTTTCCGTCATCGCTTTTATTTGCTCGTGAAGTGGATGAAACGAGGTGGACCACGGAAGAAACCCTCAAACTGCTCCTTTTTGAAGCGCATCTGTTTATCTATTTGGTTCATACGTCCACAAAACCATTTAACAGCGAGGAATTCAAGAATGTGCTGCTTGAATTTTATAAAGACCACAAGCCGGGATCGCTATCGCGAATGTTGAAGTATGTTATCAAGGAATCCAAATCTGATCGTTTGGAGGCAATTTTGGCCAACAGAGTAGACATAAAGTTGCGCCTTCTGGACAGCATGTCCTGGATCAACTACGTCCACAATGTGTTTGTGTATCTCGACGTGATTCTGTTTCATGAGGAATTGTCCGGAAGGAGGGGATTTTCCACTAAGGAATACGACGAACTTGCCATGAATGCGCTAAATGCAATTTCCCTGGCATCGTTCTCTGATGGAGTCATCGAAGAGAAGGAACGTTCTATGTTTAAGGTGTTTCTGGCTTCTGCAAATATTTCCGAGTCCAATCGCTCTGAAGCAGAGAAACGATTTGATCGCGGTTCCTCTTTTGAGGATTTTACTGATCTTTTGGAAAAAAGTGAGTTGGCGAAGCGCTTTCTTTTGGACATTTCCTGTCTTGTGATTTTTTCCAATCACGATGCCGTTTCTGAAGAACGAGTGTTTCTGACCGAGCTGTCCAAACATCTGGGGTTTGGAGAAAATGAACTCAATGAGGCACTTGTGCTCACTGAACAGTTCATTCTTAATAATCATGAAAAGACCACTTTTCTCTCGGACTCTTCTTCCATGGAGAAATTGTACAGCAGCTTATCCAAAAGATGGATCAAAATTTTGGGCCGTAATAAAGACAAGCTGGCTACAGAACTCAAAGAAAGCAAGGAACTGGTAGCCCTTATTCGAAAATCAGCAACGACTGAACTTACGAAAGAAGAAAAAGAAGCGGTTAAACAACAGTTCAAGGATATTGTAAAATCGATGCCTTCATTGGCAATTTTCATGCTTCCGGGCGGTGCTGTGCTGTTGCCTTTGGTGCTTAAAATTATCCCTGATCTGGTGCCTTCTGCCTTTAGGGACAATAAGCTGGACGAGTAATTAGTGTTGAGGTAAATTTTTCACCCATTCTACCATAGTTTCCATAACATCGGTTGCGAAGGTTTCTTCCAGTTCACTGTATTCCGAAACGGTGCATTTGTCGCAATGCTGCATGAGGTGATTAAGTCCCGGAACAACAACCGCATCCGATTTAGATCGTGATTTTTTTGAAAAACCCCGGGCGAATCCCAACGTGTTCATTTCCGGCTCCACCTGAAGATCTGATCCACCGTTGATGGCAAGTATGGGGAGCGAAAGTTTTTTGAGGTAATCGGCAGCAACATAGGTTTGGAACTGACGAAACCATTCGTTGTTCAAAAGCATTTGTACACTCATTTTGAAGGACATAAGCGGCTGTGATTTACGCACTTCTTCCGGCGCGATTTCGTATTGTGAATCAAGATAGGTGTTGAGCTTTTTAGTGCGTAGTTCCGTATTTTTTTCTGCACCCACAAGGGCACACGCCCCCCGAAAGAATTCACGGTTCCAGACAGCCATGGCGCTATCTCCACTTTCTTTTAGCGGGATGTCGTATTGTTGCTGAAGGAAAACCTCTAATCCGCTTGTTCCGACACTGGCAAGTTCAATGATAAAAGATACTTCCTTATTTTTTTGTGCAGCCATCAGTGCATGCATGCCGCCTTCCGAATGTCCTGCTATTCCTACAGGTGAATTGACAAACCGATCATCCGATTTGAGGGAATGCACGCACGCCTTAACGTCGGACGCGAAATCTTCCAATGTCGAGCTCATGTACACACCCGTGCTTTTTCCCGTTCCGCGGTCATCAAAGCGGAGGCAGGCGATTCCGTTTCGGGCAAGATAGTCAGCAATCACCAGAAAGGGTTTGTGTCCCATGATGTCGCAGTTGCGGTCCTGGGCGCCTGAGCCTGATGCCAGTACGATTACGGGATAGGGTCCCGAAACAGTTGGCAACGTCAGCGTTCCTGACAGCATGACTTCTTCGTTTTCAATCGTGACTTCCTCTTCCTGATATGGAAACGGCGGTTTTGGCTCTTGTGGACGAATTAACTTCTTCAGCGCTTGTTCTTCCCGAGTAAACAAGGCGTTCCACTCTAAACCTGCCTGATGAAAAATGCCATTCAGCGTGTCGCCTTGGGGAAAGTATTTTCCTTCGAAACTGAGTCTGCCAGCGGTCCAGTTAAATAGGAGAGAGTCCCCGTAAAGTTTTATTCCATCGATCGGAATCTTTGTTTGCGATTTCATTTCCGGGTCGCGGATCCAGCCTGTAGTGTCTTTAGCAGTCAATTCTAGGGAAAGATCCAGCCGCTTGCTCATTCCCATGACGGTGAAGGAAGTATGCCACAATCCATTGATCTGTGACATTGCAGTGAATGGAAAACAAAGGAGTAGAAGGATTCTAAATTTCATCGGAAAGTAAGTGTTGAATGAGTGTACAGTTTTTTCTGTTATTGAAATGGGTTTGAATGAATAGCTTTCGTTTTTCAAAATCTTCTTTACTCAAAGCGGAATTTTTTAAACCTAAAAAGTGCATTTTCAAGTCTTTGGAATCTTCGTAAATCGTGCAAAAATCAGAAAGTGGAGTGCCTTTTACCATGTTCGGATTCACCAGCAAATGCCCGCTGCTGTAAAGACACGATAGCAATTTCAATTTGATCCCACTGGCATTTTCCGTGTGCAAGACATGGATGTGCGCCTCCTGAACAAGTTGATCCAGCTGTTTTTCTGACGGATTGGGAAGCAGGGAAGCCCCCGCTTTTTTGCAAAGTAGAGCCAGTTTCTTCGGAGGATTTTTCCCCGCGATTACCAGTGAGAACTCTTTATCCGTTAGACTCGACAACGCCTGTACAAGGTACACGGCGGCTTGCTGATTTTCAGGAACAGAAAGGTTGCCATGAAATAAGGCATAGCGTTTTGTAGGAATAAACCGACCTTCGATATCCGGCAACGAAGCCGGCAAGACATGCACGTTTGAATGCAATGTCCGCAGCTGATCCGCTTCGTCTTCTTTGATGGCAACAATTGCAGTGCAGTTGCTTAAAATGGACTGGTATTTCTTTAGTTTGGAGGCTTCGAATTGAAAGAAAAGGTTCTTCAGAAACGAACTTTGTTTGCCTAAGCCGCTGTAATATTCATGTTCCACATTGTGCATGCGGACCAGTGTGGTTCTTTTCCGAATGTCAGGATGCTCAAGATACCATGTCGTATGAATTCCTTCAAAGAGAATCGGGGAGGTGTCTTGAAGCAATCGTTTCAATAGCAATGTGTTCTTTCTGGATTGCACAATGAACGGTCTGCCGGAAAACAGATGCCAGATCGATCGTTTGCGTTTGTAATAGTGCACCGCTCCAAAAGCTTCGAGTTCCTGATGCTTTCCGCGGCCATATTCAAAAACATGCAGGGTGAGTTTAAACCCAAGTTCCTTGAGTGCTTTGATGCGGTAAAACATATCGATCGCTCCCCCGTAATCAGCGGGAAAAGGTACATCCAGGCAAACGATATGTAGGTGTTTTTCAGGCACGTTGCGTATTATTAGTTCAATTTATCCTTTACTTTTTCAAAAAACTTTTCTTCGGTCTATTTGCCATCTTATTGAGTAAATGAAGAGCATTAAGGTGTATCATACTGTGAAAATGAACGCCTTAAAATACACATTTTGTTGGAAGTGGGTGAGGGAACCCGGAGAATAAAAAAAGGGAGTTGTCGTTTCTTTTGTAAACTCAGGCTTCGCCCGGAATTTTTATAAATTGATAATCTTTTATGACGTTTCTCCTTTTGTTAGGAACGATAGATTCCATTTACTTTATCACTATCGAATTCAAAGCAGCATTCAAACCATCGGCTACTTTATCTCGCTCTTCATATTCTAAATAATATGAAGAAGCTAATCCAATTTCATGTACTCTGTCAAGTAATGGTCCAGATGTCTTACCATCTAAATCAGAATTCAAGATATCTGCATTGATTTTTGCATTATCAATAATAAGATCTGCCATTTTCTTTGAACATCTTTCATTTAATAAAGAAGCAGATGCAGAATCTAACTTGTTGATATACCTTAGAGAATCTATAGAAAATTTATAATCTCGAACAACTTGCAACACATTTTTAGTATTAATATCAATGCGTTCGGATAAATTGCTACTCGATAATTTAGATTTTTGATTGCATGATGTCATTACCATGATCAAACTTGCCGAAATAAAAATCAATTTTTTCATAGCTTTAATTTTTAATTAATTATCTAGAGAGCGTCGTATTAAGAAGTATTACGGCATTTAAATCACGACATAACACCGCAACCTATTTTTTCTTCAAAATAAGGAGAACGATGGCGCTTTCACACTTGGAAGAACAGGCCCGTCGATTAGGGTATTGCCGAATAGATCTTTTTCAAGGTTTCTATTTCATTTTCCCAGCATTCTGTTTTTGCTGCATTGCTGCAATTTGCTTTTAATCGGGTCAATACTTCCGGATGAGCCTGAAGTTCGGTGATTTTTTCTTGCAGCGCTTTGACCGTTAGTTCCTCCAGTACCACACCCACTTCATGCAGTTGAACGATGCGCGCTACTTCGGGCAGATCGGTGCAAATCACGGGAATTCCCGCATGAACGTAATCAAAGAGTTTATTGGGAAGAGAGAAGAGGTAATTGAGGTTGCTCGGTTTGTCGAGCGTGAGTCCAAGATCGGCGCAAGCAGTATACTGCATCATTTCCGCGTAGGGTTTCTTGGGCAGGAACCACACCTTTTCCGACAGTTGATGGGACAACACATATTCCTTGAGCGCCGGAACCGCATCGCCATCCCCGAGGATCAGCAGCAGTACATTCTGCAGCTCTTTCACCGCTTCTACGGCTTCCTCTGCTCCGCGGTCGACATTGATGCCGGCCCCTTGAAGTATTATCAAAAATCGTTCTTCGGGCAATCCCAGTTCAGTGCGCGTTTTTAGTTTTTCCGGCTGCCATCTCGGCGATACATTGCGCACCACGAGGACTTCCTTCCCGTATTTTTTTCGGTACATGTCTGCAATGGACGCATTGACCGTGTAGATGGTGTTCAATTTCGGAAAGATCCATCCTTCGATGCGCTCCCAGAAACGTTTCACGAAAGGTCTGCCCTGCAATTCGGGAACTTCCGTAAAATACTCGTGCGTATCGTAAACCAGTCGGCAGGAACGTTTGAATTTCGAAGCCAGATAATTCGCAGCCAGTGTGTCGAGGTCGTTGCTTAAAAGCAGATCAGCGCGCTTAAACACCAAAAACCAAAAAAGCCTGATATTGAACGAAGCGTAAAAAAGAAACCCCTTTTCAAAAGGCAAACGGAAGCGTTTGGTTGCGTAGGGCCGTTTTGGCAAATCCACACTGTCCCTTTTCCTGCGCCCGATCAAGGTGACGTCATAGCCCTGCTCCTGAAGGAACAAACAAACTTTGTTCACGCGATTGTCGGTGTACAGGTCATTCGTGACAGAAACAAGCGCTCTGGGTTTACTCATAGGTCAAATGTAGGAAATTCAGGCAATTCCAACGATTTCCTGCATTTGTTCAAAGGCGTCTTTTATGTGTTTCACCTGACTGAATATAATTCGCAGACGCTCATTTTTTTCGCTGAGAGTGCAGTGAGAACCATTTTTTTGAATGTGCTGCAGCACCTGTGTAAAGGTCTCTGTTTCGTAAAAAGGCGATTGCGGATTCGCAATGAAGTAACCGACCATCTTTCCGGATTTGATGACGAGGCGCTCCAGTCCCATTTTTTCTGCAACCCAGCGCAAGCGGAAGGAGAGGATGAGTTCTTTTACTTCCCGAGGCAATGGACCAAAACGGTCGATCAGCTGTTCTGCAAAGGCATTGAGCTCCTCCTCATTCTTGAGGTTGTCCATTTCCTGGTACAAACTCAGTCGCTCAGCTACATTGTTCACATAGTCATCGGGAATCCGCACTTCGAGGTCCGTCTCAAGCATGCAGTCTTTCACATAGTGCAGCGGGTTGTCTGTAGTGCGCTCATCAAACAGTTCTTTGAACTCGTTTTCACGCAATTCGTCAATCGCTTCGTTCAGGATCTTCTGGTACATTTCAAAGCCAATTTCTGAAATAAAACCGCTTTGTTCTCCGCCGAGCATGTTCCCGGCACCACGGATGTCAAGATCTTTCATGGCGATGTTGAATCCTGCTCCTAAATCGGAGAACTGTACCAGTGCTTCCAGACGTTTGCGTGAATCGGATGTCATGATGCTGAAAGGCGGTGCGATGAGGTAACAAAATCCTTTTTTGTTGCTTCGTCCAACGCGCCCACGAAGCTGATGCAGGTCACTCAAACCAAAATTATGGGCATCGTTGATGATAATTGTGTTGGCGTTCGATATATCGATTCCGGATTCAATGATGGTCGTAGCGAGCAACACATCGTATTCCCCGTTGATGAAATCCATCATGATCTTTTCGAGCTGTTCGCCGTCCATCTGTCCGTGTCCGATGGCTACGCGTACCCCGGGGCACAACCGAGAAATCATTCCGGACACTTCACGTATGTTCGCCAAACGATTGTGAACAAAGAAGACTTGTCCTCCACGACTTACCTCATACGCGATGGCATCGCGAATCGTTTCTTCATTGAAATGAATGATTTCCGTAAGTACGGGTTGTCTGTTGGGAGGTGGCGTATTGATGATGCTCAGGTCACGCGCACCCATCAGGGAGAATTGCAATGTCCTTGGTATCGGTGTTGCCGTCAGCGTGAGGGTATCCACCGTTGCACGCAGTGTTTTCAGTTTGTCCTTGACAGATACACCGAATTTTTGTTCTTCGTCAATGATCATCAATCCAAGGTCCTTGAATTTTACCTTGGCGGCAACCAATGCATGCGTGCCAATAAGTATATCGATCTTCCCATCGGCCAGATTTTTCAGCGTCTCGGTCGTTTTTTTCGCGGATTTAAATCGATTCAGGAAATCTACGGTTACCGGAAAATCTCTCAAGCGCTCTCTGAAGGTACGGTAATGCTGCATCGACAGAATGGTCGTCGGGACCAGCACTGCAACTTGTTTTCCATCGGTTGCCGCTTTGAATGCCGCTCGAATGGCTACCTCTGTCTTGCCAAAACCAACATCCCCGCAGATCAAACGGTCCATAGGGGTTGGGGATTCCATGTCCTCCTTCACGGCCTGAGTTGCCTTGAACTGATCGGGAGTATCTTCGTACATGAAGGAAGCCTCCAATTCATTTTGCAAATAGGTGTCTTTGTTAAAAGCAAAACCAGGCTCACTCTTTCGTTTGGCATACAATTGAATCAAGTCGAAAGCCAGTTCTTTGATCTTCTTTTTCGTCTTGTTCTTCAGGGTAGCCCACGCCTGCGTGCCCAATTTGTTTAACTTCGGTGCAGTACCTTCTTTTCCTGTAAATTTCGAGATGCGATGCAGGGAGTGAATCCCGACGTAGAGTACATCCCCATCTTTATAAATGAGTCGAATGGCCTCTTGTGGCTTGCCGTTCACATCGATTGTTTCGAGACCGGAAAACTGTCCCACGCCGTGATCGATATGTGTGACAAAATCACCTTTCTGCAGGTTGTAGATCTCCTTTAAAGTCAGCGCTTGTTTTGCCTGCCGGAACCCTTCTTTGAGGCGGAATCGATGATAGCGTTCGAAAAGCTGGTGATCCGTGTAACACGTAAGCTTTAATTCCTGAGAAATAAATCCTTCATGCAACGCCAGATGCATCGGAGTAAAATCGACATTTCCACCAATATCTTCGAAGATCTGGTACAATCGTTCGATCTGCCTTGGCTGATTGGAAAAGATCAGATTTTTAGCGCCGTTTTCTTTTCGATGGATGAGGTCTTCCCGAAGCAGGTCAAAGTTCTTGTTGAAACTGGGTTGGGGCAGGAAGTCAAACTGAAACGTCGCCTCAGACTGAAAATGGTATTGAGGGCCCCATTCGATCACTCGGGATTCACTCAGAACATTCTCCATTTCAGACGGATGACAATACAGATCGCCAGGCAGGGTGCGACGGATGACATCTGAAAGTTCCGAATGTATTTTTACCGCGCGGTCGTACTCTTTTTGAAGCACACTTTTCAACTGGTCGAACGATGAAAGCCACACGGTGGTATTGCGTCCGATAAAATCAAAGAAACTGCCATTAAAATCAAGGCTCAATGAACCCTGAACATTCGGAATGATATTGAAGTGTTTGTGTGTGGCTACAGACAACTGCGTCGAAGCATCAAAGGTGCGGATACTTTCTACTTCATCTCCGAAGAATTCTATACGGAAAGGCAGGTCGTTGCTGTAGGAAAACACATCTACGATCCCACCGCGTATTGAAAACTGCCCCGGTTCATAGACAAAATCCACACGTTCGAATTGATATTCCAGGAGCAGTTCATTCATGAAATCAATCGAATACGATTTGCCGGTTTCAACCCGAAGGGTGTGTTCCTGAAGTCTTTTCTGACTGGGAACTTTTTCAAAGAGCGCCTGCGGGTAGGTGACTACCCACACATTGTTGCCGTTATTGATCTTTTCCAGTACTTCAGCTCTTGAAACTACGTTGGCGTTGTCAGTTTCTTCGAGTTGATATGGAACGCGGTACGAGGCCGGATAGAATAAGATGCGTTTATCCTCGGGGTACAGACCTTCAAGGTCATTCAGAAAATAGGCAGCTTCTTCTTTGTCATTCAGAATAAATAAATGATGACCGGGAGTTTGTTCTGCAAGTGCAGAGGCACATAAACTTCTGGCAGAACCCACCAGGCCTTTCCAGTGAATGCGGGCAGTTTTTTCCTGAAGCTTCTTTGCGGAAGCATCAATAGGTGAAAGTCTCTGAAAGAGGGATCTGAATTCCTTGAGTTCCATAGATTATTGAAGGAGACTCATAGCTTTTTCGACCATTTTTTTCGATCCTACAAAGAAAGGAACGCGTTGATGCAATCGCTCTGGTTCAATATCGAGTATACGCTGACGTCCGGTGGTGGCCAGCCCTCCTGCCTGTTCGGCTATAAAAGCCAAGGGATTGCACTCGTACAACAAACGCAATCTGCCCTCCGGCGCCGGCGTCGTTCCCGGATAAATGTAGATACCGCCTTTGATCATATTTCGGTGAAAATCTGCTACGAGTGAGCCAATGTATCGTCCGGAATAGGGAGCGCCTTTATCGTTTTCATAACTCTGACAATACGAAATGTAATCCTGAACACCTTTTTCACAGATGGTGATGTTTCCTTCATTCATCGCGTACAATCGACCTGTTTCAGGCATTTGCATGTTGGGGTGCGACAAGCAGAACTCTCCAATGGAAGGGTCGAGCGTAAAACCATTCACTCCTTTTCCGGTAGTATACACCAGCATGGTTGAGGATCCGTAAAGCACGTAGCCTGCGGCCACTTGCTCTTTGCCTTTTTGCAGCATGTCCTGCAGTGTAGCCTCTGTTCCTGTTTCAGAAAGTCGGCGGTAAATAGAAAAGATTGTTCCTATGGCAACATTGACATCGATGTTGGATGAACCGTCCAGCGGATCGAATAACACCACATATTTTCCTTTTTTCGAGATCTCCGAGGTGAAAGCCACAAAATCGTCGTTTTCTTCTGAGGCAATACCGCAAACTTCCCCGCCGTATTCAAATGCTTTGATGAATTGATTGTCAGCGACCACATCGAGTTTCTGTTGTTCTTCACCCTGCACATTGACGTCGCCTTGCGCTCCAAGGATATGGTCTACCAATCCGGCTTTTCTGACATCCCGACTTACTATTTTCGAAGCAACGGCGATGTCATTCAACAAGCGACTCAATTCTCCTGTGGCAAATGGAAAATCAGCCTGTTTTGCCATTATAAACTCGCTGAGCGTGGTGACCTTTGACATGTTCTCTAATTTTTTGGCAAATATCGGTATTCTTATTCTTTTGGTAGTTATAAAAAGGGAAGGATAAGGACGAGATAACGAAGAAATTTACCCAAAGTCAAGAGTCCCAGCACGGGGAGGAATGGAACACGAAAAAATCCCAATGCTGCGGTCAGGGGATCGCCCACAAAGGGCACCCAACTCAAAAGCGCAAGCCAGAATCCATGGCGTTTTATCCTGTCTTCGAAGCGTAAAAGTTTGTCTTCGGAAATTCTGAACCTCTTCAGCCAAAGCGGATTTCCCAGCAACCCTACCCCATAGTTTGTCAACCCTCCAAGGGTATTTCCGGTCGTGGCGATAAAAAGACAACTCCAGGGCTCGGACCCTTGGGTGAGTGCAAGGATCAACATGGCCTCTGAACTGAAAGGAAGAAGCGTTGAGGCCAGAAACGACCCAACAAATAAGGCGCTATACTCGTAGAAAATTGAACCCATAAAAAAAGGCCCCCGTTTGGAGGCCTTTAAAGTTACGATTTGCTGGTTATCGTTTCATGAATTTTCTTGTGATGCTTGAAGCGTCTGTGGCAATGGTGATGTGGTACGCACCATTTGCATAAGAAGAAGCATCAAAAGTGATTTTTTGTTCTCCTGTAACGTTTGCTTCATCCATAAGTACAGCGATTACTTTTCCTGTAATGTCTGATACTGTTACTTTCACATTGGATGACACCGGCAAAGTAAAGTTTACTGTAGAAGTGCTGTTTGCAGGGTTTGGATAAACCGAAGCCGTCGTGATGTCATTGGATGTTTCGCTCATTCCAACAGACGGATCAAAGTTCAATCGAACCCAAGGAACATTTGTTTGGTAGTACAGCGTATTTACAACCATGTCATTACCATCAAGGAAAAATGAAGTTTGAGGTTCAGTAACCCCTGCATTTGTAACAACGAGCGCAGGATCGTAAGATCCAATTACTGCAAGCACAGCATCTCCTGCGATCAGGTCAACAGGTGGAACAAGGTCCATAACCAGATTTGTGTTTAGGTTAGTTGCAGCCACAATCAGAGGGTTGGATTCAGACAGATAAACAAAGTCTCCATTCGAATCAATTCCATAAAGGCGTGCATAAATTTCAGTCCCTACCGGCGTACCTCCGTTGCCACCTGTCATGCGCACATCAATAGCAGTCACAGTCTGATCTGCAAAGATTTCGAACAAGTTTCCGGTTTCAAACCCAGTTGTTCCGCTGGCGTAAGTCGTTCCTGAAGGAACATCGTTGTCCCGTGCATAAATGTAATTCGTAGTGCTGAAGCTAACATTGGAGATCGCATTGTTTGCAGGAACATCGTCCGTTTCTGTCGATGTGATCGTCTGTGTGGCTGTGTATACAGTTGGTGTTGCAGACGATGGAGTGAAAGGAACAGACATCAACAAACCAAGTGTGTCCAGTGAAGGGATGCTCACAGGTGCACTTGTACCCAATGTTCCGTTGATATCTACATTCAGCGTAACGTTGTTTAAGGTCTGTGTACCATTGTTTAGGACATCCGCCCCAAAATCAATTGGCGCAACCTGAGTAAGTGGAATTTTGTAGTAAGTCAATCCGTTGGTTCCCCAATACGTATCTGTCACATCTGCGTCGAAATCAGGATTCGTTGTAATAGCCACATCATCGATGAACCATCCAAAAGTTGTCCAAGCAATAACGTCGCTGTTGCTCGGGAAACGTGAAGTCCATGTGAATCGGACCCAAACTGATCCCGCATTGCCCGCAATGAACGTAGCAAGGTTCACAGCAACATTTTCAGGATTGGCGTATAGGGCGGAATTGTTATTCCCCACAAATATTTCTCGGTCATTGTTTGTGTAAACGGTCGTAAATGTTACTCCGTCGGTACTGATCTGAACTTGTTGATCATCGTTGAAGATAGCTCCACGCTGCTGGAAAGACAATGTAGCCTGATCGGTTCCGCCAAGTGTCTGCACATCAATAGGTGCAGCAGTGGTCAGGGTGTACGTCACGTTGATTGCCTGAGTGCTCGTGTTGTAATTCCCATTTTTTAATTCAGCGTATGCGCCACCGGAGGTTGAAGCAATTCCCGAGTTAAAATACCAGGACTGTTCTGTCGTACCGATGTCCCATCCCCATTGTGCAGCATCTGTCTGGGTTGAATTGTCAATCGTCCAGGTAGATGCATTTGAGAAATCATCTGTCCAGATGACGGTACCAAGTGCTTTTTCACCTCCTTCCACATCCTTTGCAGGTGCAGAGATGATGGATGACATTTTAGCTGTTTTTGGAGCGTATTGTGCCACAGCAACTGCAGAACATCCGAAAAATAAAATACTGAAGTAGAACTTTTTCATTGAAGTTTAAATTTGAATCAGTGCAAATATAGCGCAATAACAAACAAAATAAACATCCGTGTTACAGAATTAACACTATCTGTCTTTGAGAAACGGAAGGCTTTGTCGAACATCCCATAAATCTGATTCTGAAAGTGTAACGAGCTTCAAAATTTCTTTTGAGTTCTCGCATGATTCGACCTTACCCAAAGGATCTATCATACAGGAATTCCCTGAATAACTCAATCCTTTACCATCCACACCGACACGGTTGACGCCAACCACATAACACTGATTTTCAATAGCGCGTGCCTGAAGGAGTGTGCTCCAGTGTCCGGAACGCTTTTCAGGCCAGTTGGCTACATAAACAATAAGGTCATAAGCCGGTTCGAAATTATCATTTAACCTGTTTCTGCAAATCTCTGGAAATCTGAGGTCATAGCAGATCTGAAGCTGGATGTTCCACCCCTTGAATTGAACGATGGTTTCAGTGGATCCGGCAGAAAAAACCTTATCCTCTCCGGCCAATCCAAAGCACTTACGTTTGTCGTATTGTTGTGTTTGCCCATCCGGATATACAAAAACACCACGATTGTAAAAACGACCTGACTCCTTACACATCATAGATGTATATACTGCACTATCATACCTCTGAGCAAGATTTTTCAGAAAGTTCAAAGACGCATTTTCATTCCAGTCATCTGCAAGTTCGGTGTTCATTGAAAATCCTGTGTCGAACATTTCTGGAAGAACTATGAGGTCGACCTGTTCTTGCAGGGTGCTTAACCGTTCAGTGAAATGCGCATGATTTGCGGGTTTATCTTCCCAGCGCTGATCGGCTTGTACGAGGACTATTTTCAGATCTTGCATAGTTTTTCTGAGGCTTCAATGAGTGTTTCGTTTGTTTTGGCAAAACAAAAACGGATCAGTTTCCGGTCTTTGCCATTGGAATTAAAAACCGACAAAGGAATGGTTGCAACTCCATTTTCGATGACCAGCCGCTTGCAAAAATCAACGTCAGGTTCGTTTGAAATTGCGGAGTAATCCGCTACTTGAAAGTATGAACCTTCAGAGGGAAGCAAGTTGAATCGGCTGGAAGCCATGAGCTCGCGGAATAAATCTCGTTTTTCCTGATAGAATTTTCCCAGCAATCGGGTGTCAGTTACTTTGAGATAAGCGGCAAGTGCAGACTGAGCAGGAGCATTCACACAGAAAACGAGAAATTGGTGAACTTTTTTGATCTCACGCATGCATTGTTCGCCCGCTACAAGATAGCCTATCTTCCATCCGGTGATATGAAATGTCTTTCCAAAAGACGAGACAATGATCGAACGCTCGCGCATGGATGGTCGGGTATGTATAGAAATGTGAGGTTGTTCAAAAGTGATAAACTCATAAACTTCATCGGAGATCAAGATCAGTTGAGGATGTCTCTCCATCAATTTTTCGAGTCTCAAAATTTGATTTTCATCCAATACCTTTCCAGATGGATTATGAGGGTTGTTAATGAGGAGAATCCTCGTTTTTGAACTCATTTTTTGCTCGATATGCTCCCAATCCGGAGTAAAATCATCCGTAAGTGGTACATGAACAGGTATCCCTCCTGCCAGTATCACCGGTGACTCATAACAGTCGTAACAGGGATCCAGAATGATGACCTCCTCTCCCGGTTTAACCAATGCCTGTATTGCGGTAAAAATAGCTTGTGTAGCTCCGGCGGTAACGAGGAGTTCGGTTCCTGCATTCACGCTGCGTTCATAGCGGGAAAAGATGAGTTTTGAAATGCCTTCGAGAAGTTCGGGATCGCCCGCCATCGGGGCATATTGGTGGACATTCTGACCAGCTTTCTCGGCAAGGATGTTCTGAAGGACAGGATCGATTGGGAAATTTGGAAAACCCTGTGAGAGGTTGATGGCGCCATATTCTGCCGCCATTTTTGACATGACAGTAAAAATGGTCGTACCCACTGCCGGCAATTTGCTTTCAAAATTCATCATACGTTACGAATTTAAGAATTCCGATTTATTTGTCCCGGATTGACTATACTTGTAGAACAAATAACAGAGTATGCTTTCAAAACGCCGGATAGTATTGTTTTTTACTTTGGTGTTCATTCTTGGATCTTGCAGTTCGGGTGATGAACAATTTTGTGAATGTCTGAAACTTTCAGATCAGCTAAACAGTCGTTCTCAGGAGGCACTGAACACTTCAGTTACAGAAAAGCAAGCCCTTGAAATTCGAAAATTATCGGCCGAAAGAAAGGAAAAGTGCGCTGATTACAGTCAAATGGACGGAGAAGAATTACGCGAAATGCAATTCCACTGCAAATAATTAATTATTCCCAAACACAACATCCAGCGCCGAACAGAATGCCGCAGAGGCGAAATTCAAATCCTCAGTATTATGTGCGGCCGAAATAAAACCGACCTCATACCCGCTCGGTCCAAGGTACACTCCGTTGTTGAGTAATTCACGGTGCATCACATTGAAGTGTGACATGTCCGGATCAATTTGCTCTGCTTTTTGAATGCGTTTCTTTCCATTGAATGAGAGCCAAAAAATGGAGCCGATGCACACGAGTTCAAACGGATAGTTTTTGGAGCCAGCATAGGAATTTATTTCCGAAACAAAATGATTGGTTTTCTCTGCAAGCCTTTCATAAAATCCCGGTTCCAGACACGCAGTAAGTTGTGCTTTGCCGGCGGCCATTGCCACCGGGTTCCCCGACAATGTTCCAGCCTGATAAACCGGTCCATCCGGGGAGACGGAAGACATGATTTCTTTGCTTGCACCGTAGGCACCTACAGGCAGTCCACCACCAATTATTTTTCCGTAAGTCACGATGTCGGGTGCGATTCCGTAATGTTCTGCAGCACCTGAAAATGCCACTCTGAATCCTGAAATCACCTCGTCAAAGATGAGCAGAATGTTTTCATGTGAGCAAATTTCGCGAAGAGATTTCAAAAAGTCCAGGTCTTGCAGGAGCAACCCATTGTTTGCGGGAATGGGCTCAATGATGACACAGGCAATTTTTCCTCTGTATCTGTCGATGCATTCACGAAGTGCAGCCAGATCATTCAAGGGCAATACTAGGGTGTCTGAGGCAACTTTTTCGGGAACTCCGGCGCTGGACGATTCTCCAAAGGTAACGAGACCACTGCCGGCTTTTACAAGCAATGAATCGCAATGGCCGTGATAGCACCCTTCGAATTTTAAAATAAGGTCTTTGCCGGTGTATCCGCGTGCGAGGCGTAGGGCAGACATCACTGCTTCGGTTCCGGAACTGACGAAGCGCAACTTTTCGATAAACGGATTGTGCCCGAGGATGAGTTCAGCAAGTTCATTTTCCAGGCGTGTCGGGGCACCGAAACTGGATCCATTCTGCATGGCAGCCATTACACTTTCATAAACCGACGTGTTGTTGTGCCCGAGAATTAGGGGTCCCCAGCTGCAACAAAAATCAACGAATTCATTGTCGTCCTCGTCCCAGATCCTGCAGCCGTCACCCTTTTTAATGAACAGCGGGGTGCCACCGACGGATTTGAAGGCCCGAACAGGAGAATTCACTCCGCCCGGAAAGTACGAGCGGGATTTGTCGAAAAGAGCTTTGGAATTGACTCTGTTTAATTCTGTTTTTGTACTCATAGGAATGAATCTTTTGCAAAAGTAAATTAAAATTAAGCGAACGTAACCATGATTAAACCGAATTGTCATATCCGCGTATCTTCTGAATTTTGGTTATTTTTATACGGTGAATAGACAGAAGAAATATTCCGAACTCCAAAAAGCTTGGGAGCAGCGCAGAAGTGATCTCCGAGGATCTTTTGCATTGGCGAATGAGCGCTTATCAGAATTTGAGCGCGTCAATGATGAGCGTGGAAGGGCAGAATGTCACAAAATAATGAGCTACTGCTACTGGAGGTTTTCCGATTATTCACTCGCAATGGATCACGCGCTTCGTGCGTTGAGGTTATTTCGAATTCTCAAAGATCCAAAAGGCGAGGCCGATTCATTGAATAACCTGGGCGCCGTATACATGTTTCAAAAGGACCATGCCAAGCGCCTGGAGTGCAACATGAAATGTCTTGCCATTCGTGAGCAATTAGGAGATCCCGCCGATATATCCGGCTCCATGAACAATATTGGCGAAACATACATAGACCTCGGCGAAACCGATGCGGCTGAGTCTTGGTTTAAAAAGTGTCTGGAACTTCCGGGAGCCGGTGTAGATTCAGTAGCATGGGCGCAGCACAACCTGGGAAAATTATTTTTCAGTTTAAATGATGCTCAATCCGCTGAGCATGCCTTCAATGAGAGTTTAAGGTTGTCGAAAAGCATTTCCTATCACGTACTGACCACCGAAACGCTCATTCAATTGAGCAGTCTTTACATGAAGGATGGCCAGCTGGACAGGGCGCTCAATTGTATCCTTGAATCTCTGGAGATCTCTAAACAGACCGGATCAAGGGAGGATCAAAATGCTTCACAGTTGATGGCAGCTCAGATCATGGAACAAAAAGGTGACTTTCAAGGAGCTATGGTTTACTATAAAGCCTACCATCAATTGTATACAGAGATACATGATCAAAGCAATATTCAGGCGATCAAAGACATGCAGTTTCAGCATCAGCTCGAAAAGATTCGCCAGAAAGCGGAAGAGGCTGAACAGGAAAAGTTAAGAGGAATTGAGCTTCAAAAGGCGTACGACCGAATCCAGGAACAAAGCAGGCTGCTTGAACAACATAACAAGGAAATTACCGAAAGTATAAGGTATGCGCAACGAATTCAAGAGGCAGTACTGAAGGAGAAGAAACACGTCAGCAAACATCTCCCCGAACATTTCATTCTGTATAAACCCAAAGACATTGTTTCCGGAGATTTCTACTGGGCACACGAACTCGACGAATACCTGTATGTCGCTGCCGCTGATTGTACCGGACATGGCGTGCCAGGTGGTTTTTTGACGATGCTTGGCATTGCTTTCCTCAATGAGATTTTGTCTAAACCCAACCGCATGACGCCGGCTGAGATACTCAACCAGTTGCGCGATAAATTCATAGAGGAATTGCGATTGCAGTATGCCACAAACGACGGAATGGATATTTCCTTATTGAGGATAAATTACAGCGCCGACACATCGTATGAAGCAGTTTGGGCCGGAGCCAATAACCCGTTGTGGATCTACAGTAAATCAGATCCGCAGGCATTCCGCGAATTCGCCCCAGACAAGCAGCCCATCGGAAAAGGAGAATCCGGAGCACCCTTTACGGATCATCACTTTACACTTGACAAAGGGGATACAGTGTACATGTTTTCAGACGGTTTTCACGACCAGTTTGGAGGGCCATTGGGCAAGAAACTTAAAAAGTCAGGCTTCCGGGATGCCCTCACGAAAGTATGTCCTCTCCCGATTGCAGATCAGCACGATAAGCTGGATGAGTATTTGGTTCAATGGATGAGTGACAGAGAACAGGTAGATGATGTTTGTGTGATTGGGATGAGGCTGTAATCTGTCCTAAAACATTCACATTCCTTATCTTTGCCCCATCTTATCAAGCAAACACCAAAGAAACAAGTCAATACGATGCACAATTTCCAGAATACCCTTGAATTTGCGAAGGAATTAGATGCCGCCGATCCGCTCAAATCCTTCAGAGATCTGTTTCATTTCCCTTCCTTTCATGAAAAGCCGGTTCGCTATTTTACAGGGAATTCCCTGGGGTTGCAACCAAAGTCCGTGACTGAATACGTAAACCAGGAACTCGAAGACTGGAGGGTTTTTGGCGTAGAGGGGCATTTTATGTCGAGGCGCCCCTGGTATGCGTATCACGAGAATTTGACCGAAAAGGCAGCACGCATCGTGGGTGCTAAACCGGTTGAAGTGGTGGTAACGCACTCTCTGACCACCAACCTTCATTTGCTTATGGTGTCGTTTTATCAGCCAAAAGGAAAACGAACAAAAATTCTCTGTGAGGCGAAAGCTTTTCCCAGCGATCAATATGCACTGGAGTCGCAGGTAAGGTTCCATGGACTTGATCCTGCAACACATCTGGTAGAAGTTTTCCCGAGAGAGGGGGAGCAACTCATACGCGAGGAAGATATTTTAAGCAAGATAAATGAGCTCGGCGATGAAATTGCTTTGGTCATGATAGGTGGAGTAAATTACTATACCGGACAGTTGTTTGATATGAAATCGATCACAGAAGCAGCACATCGTGTTGGAGCAATTGCCGGGTTTGATCTTGCGCATGCAGCAGGAAACATCAATCTGAAATTGCATGAGTGGAATGTTGATTTTGCCGCCTGGTGTGGCTATAAATATTTAAATTCTTCCCCGGGAGGTGTCAGCGGGATGTTTGTACATGAGCGACATGCCAATCGCCCGGAATTGCCACGCTTTGCTGGATGGTGGGGCTACAACAAGGAAAAGCGTTTTCTGATGGAGCCGGGTTTCATTCCTATGGAGGGTGCGGAAGGATGGCAGTTGAGCAACGCACCGGTTCTGGGAATGGCTGCACATCTGGCCTCTCTGGAGATCTTTGACGAAGCCGGAATGGAACGTATAGGAACAAAACGGGACATACTAACCGCATTTTTGGAGTTCGTGATCGATGATATTTCTGAAAAAAACCGTGACAGGGTGTCTTTTGAGTTGATCACACCAAGGGATAAAACAAAGAGGGGTGCTCAGTTGTCTATAATGGCAAAAGGACAGGGAAGAGCTCTCTTCGACGCACTTTCCGATTTGGGCGTCGTTGCCGATTGGAGAGAACCGAATGTGATCCGGGTGGCACCGGCTCCGCTTTACAATTCTTTTGAGGATTGTTACTGGTTCGGGCAGTTGCTGGAAGAGGCGATACAGTAGAATTATAAAACACCTAAATCAGCCTGAATATAAGGGATCAAAATTTAAGGAGACCGACATCATGTACACGAATAAATCCGAATCCTGAATTACAAATCCTGAATTACTTTTTAAGAGATGGAAAAAGAAAAACGCGTTATTATTGTTGGGGCTGGTTTGGTCGGCTCACTCTGGGCAGTGTATATGTCGAAAGCCGGATACAAGGTGACCATATACGAGCGCAGAACAGACATGCGCAAACTGAAGATATCGGCTGGTAAATCAATTAACCTTGCACTGTCAAACCGCGGTTGGAAAGCACTGGATGCAGTGGGTGTGGGGGATGAAATCCGCAAGATCGCAATTCCCATGTACGGTCGGGTCATGCACGATTTAGAAGGCAACTTAACCTATCAGCCTTACGGAAAGGAAGGTCAGGCAATATTTTCTGTTTCAAGGGGGATCATCAACGTTACGATGATGGACATCGCAGAAAAATATGGCAACGCTGAGATTCATTTTTCCCACGATTGCCGCAGAGTAGACTTGAAACAGGGAATTGTTTACCTGACAAATACCGTTACAGGTGAGTCTTTTGAAGATAAGGTAGACCTGATCTTTGCTGCGGACGGTGCGTTTTCGGCAGTGCGTTATGCTTCTTTGCAAAAGCTGGACAGATTCAACTATAGTCAGAATTATATCGCTGATGGTTACCGGGAGATTTTACTCCCTGCCAATCCGGATGGAACGCACAAGTTTGAGAAGAATGTGCTGCACATCTGGCCCAGAGGCCGTTTCATGCTGATCGGCCTGCCGAATGAAGATGGGTCTTACACATGCACCTTGTTTATGCCCCACGAAAACGATCGGTATTCTTTTGATAAACTTAAAACCAAGGAAGATGTCAATGCGTTCTTCAAGACACTTTTTCCTGACTTTTTTGAACTGATGCCGAACATTGCAGATGCCTGGGAAGACCATCCATTGTCTTCTCTTGCTATTGTGCGCTGTCACCCATGGACTGCGGGAAAGGTTGCTCTTCTCGGGGATTCTGCACACGCCACCGTGCCTTTTTATGGCCAAGGGATGAACGCAGGATTTGAAGACTGCACAGTAATGTGGGGACTTATGCAGAAGTACGGCGAAGACTGGGAAAAGATCTTCAGTGAATACAATGTTGTGAGGAAGCCGGACGGCGATGCTCTTCAGGATTTGTCTGTAGACAATTACTATGAAATGCGAGACCATGTGGCGGATCCATCCTTTCTTCTGAGAAAAAAGATAGAAGCACGGTTTAGTGAATTGTATCCGGACAAATGGACGACCTTGTATTCGCTTGTAGCCTTCAGTGACACGCCATACAGTGTAGCATATAAAAAAGGGCAAGAACAAACAAAGATCATGGATCAGGTGATGGCCATGCCGGACATTGAGACACGCTGGGATTCGGAAGAGGTCATGCAAAAGATCCTGTCCTATGTGTAACTGAAATCCATTATTTGTATTTTAGAACCATGAGAACACTGTTTGTTTTACTTGCTGTACTTGTAACTTTTTCGCTTTTTGCACAAAAAGACCTCACTCCTGGTCGTGGAAAAGGTTCCTATTTCGGAAAAGCAGACTACAAGGATTACCGTTTCTACGGCTTGCAATTTTCCTTTGGTCCG
Source organism: Bacteroidota bacterium (assembly GCA_041178485.1). GTDB lineage: Bacteria > Bacteroidota > Bacteroidia > Flavobacteriales_D > Crocinitomicaceae > M0103. Next base: position 30,369 of record JBEGVI010000142.1, read on the forward strand.
ACCTTTATGAAAACAAGAAGTGAAAATCCTGAGTTGGATCTTATTGCCAATGGCCGCCCGGCAGTCTACACCGTGGACCCTTCAGGAAGAATTGGGTATTTTGCAGAGGTGGGTTTGGCGCATTTTACCCAACGCAGGTCAAAATTGGCGAAAGCATGGAAAAAGGTGTTTATTTCTTATTTTGATTATGGAATAGGATTTAAGATGTTCAGTGGTGCAGAGAAAATGGAACTGACCATACAAAATCCCGGCGGCACACAGAGCAGTTCATCCGAAAGCAGCACGTTCAAAAATGGATATGTCTATGGCAGGTTCTCCATACACAAGAATTTTTACATTGGAAAAAAGTATTTCATTGACAATGGCTTAGGTGCAAATCTTGACTATCGTTTGCTGGAAACCAACACCAGTTATGGATTGTCCCAGTATGACCTGATAAATGACTATACCCATCCTTCTTTTGTGGCGCAGTTGAATTACGACCTTGGTTTTGGGATCAAACTAAGTCGAAGAAGTTTTCTGATTCCGGGAGTACACCTGCCAATAATGAGTTTTTATGAATGGCGAGGAGGATGTGCAGCATTGAAATGGTTCGATTCGAATTACCTTCCTGTGATGGCGAAAGTTAAATTGATCTATCTCTTTGAGAAGAAGGCTAAGGGGTGCAACACTCCAAGTTCTGACGAGGACCGCAAACGCAATGAGGAGTATCTTCAGAACAACTAATGAAAAAGATCTATTACCTGAGTACTTGTGATACGAACCGAAGGATTCTGAAAGAACTGAATCCTGACAAGACGGTTGAATTGCAAGACATTAAGGAGAAGAACATAGATTCCGATATGCTTGACTGGATCAAAGAAAAGGTTGGCAGTTATGAAGCATTGTTTTCCAAAAAAGCGATCAAATACCGAAGTTTAGGTCTGAATACACAGCACCTCACTGAACAGGATTTTCGCCGATGGTTGCTTGAGGAGTATACGTTTTTAAAACGTCCTTTCATCATCATAGATGAAGCAGTGTTTATTGGCAATTCCGCAAAAGTCATTGAAGAGGCTAAAATTGCTCTCAACCGATAATTTTTGCATACCTTCACCCAAATTTATTCAACCATGAAAACCAGTTTGCTTGCCCTCGTCTTTTTCTTTTTATGTCAAATGACGACTTACAGTCAGATCAAGACAGAAACCAGAATTGAATTTGAATTAAAAGAAGGATACGAAAATTTCGATCTTCGTGAGTTTGGAGAATACGGGATATTGGTGTTCTATCGTGCAGAAAAAGCACAGGGAGGAATGGTTGAGTGGAAAGTGGATCATTATTCTACAGACCTCAAACTCATTGATTCCAAAGAATTCAAAGTATCAGACGACTTCTACCTTAGAAAATCAGAAGCGGATAAGAATAACCTTTATTTGTTGTTTTCCTCGCGAAAGGGTCCAATCCAGTTAGTTCAAATAGAGGCAGAGTCACTCAAGCAGAAATCGTACACCTTTGAGACACCGAATAAAGCATACACGTATGAGTTCTTGCTCAATGAGGATATTGCATACATGGCGTTCACCGGTAAAAAAGGACTTACCTTGAAACGTATTGATTTGAAGAGCGGAAAAGATACGGACATCCCGGTAACGATTGCTGGATATAAACCAAATGCCCTGGTATTCGAGAATTTTCAAGTGGACGAAGACAGCAAAGAACTTTACCTATTTGTCAATGCGTATGTAAAAAAAGTGCTCAATCTTCATGTACTGCGTTACAGCGCTGAGGGCAAATTAAACGAAACGATGTCTATGAGTAAGGACGTCGAAAAGACACTTACTTCAATTTCGGCTTCTTACCTCAGAGAGGGAGAATATTTGTATACAGGTACCTATTCGTCCTATAAAAAAGCAGGTGGGAATACCTCTGAAGGCATCTACATTTGTAAAACAACCAATGGAACAAAGGATTTCATTAAGTTTTACAATTTCACTGAATTTGATGAGTTTTTGAATTACCTGTCGGATAAGCGTCAGGAAAAGATCGAAAAGAAAAAAGAAAAGGCAGAGGCAAAAGGCAAAGAGTTTGTCATCAACTACCGAATGTCTTCGCACAATATCCGTTTCATGGATGGTAAATTCATTTACATCGGTGAAGCATATTACCCGACATACCGCACAGAAACCTATACGACGTATGTGAACGGTCAGCCAGTTACACAAACAAGGCAGGTATTTGATGGGTACCAGTATACCCATGCAACGGTTGCTGCTTTTGATATCGAAGGGACGAAACTCTGGGATAAAACCTTCGAAATGTATCCGGGGTATAAGCCGTTTAGCGTCATACGCTTCATACGTGTTACCGAAACCAGCGATACCGAGTTGGGCTTGATGTTCTCCAGCTACAGAACCATAAAGTCTAAGGCAATCTCAACAGAAGGAGAAGTGCTGAATGAAAGGGAGGTTAGTTCGATTGAAACCGGAAATGAAGAAGATAAAATTAAGTCGTCCTTCAGTAACCTGACATTTTGGTACGATAACTTTTTCCTTGCACATGGTACCCAGACCATTAAGAATAAAGATGAAAAAGAGGAGCGGGGCAAGGCAAAACGAAGGGTGTATTTTATTAATAAAATCAGTTATACGTTCTAATTCGTGGCCTTTCGCGGAAATTTTAAAGCGCATTTAGCACTGTTTTTCGTGAACGCCCTCTACGGCGCGAATCATATCCTTGCCAAAGGGGTTATGCCTCGCTATGTAAGTCCCAATGTATTTATTCTTTTCCGTGTAGCTGGTGCAACCCTTTTGTTCTGGCTACTTAAATTGCTGTTTACCCGAAACGAAAAGGTTCCTAAAAAGGACTTGCGATTGATTGGTTTGTGTGCTTTGTTTGGCGTGACCATCAACCAATTGTTCTTCTTTCATGGGTTGAATCTTTCTTCTTCGATCAATTCAGGCATTTACATGGCGATCAATCCGATCGTGGTTGTAGTTATGTCCTTTTTTATTCTAAAAGACACGATTACGCCGCTTCGCATGGCAGGTATTCTGCTAGGAACTATTTCCACCATTTTACTCACATTTACGGCGGGATCAGGAGGTAAGGACTCTGCGCTAGGGGATTTGTTTCTTTTCGTTAATGCTGTCAGCTATGCACTTTATCTTGTTCTGATTAAACCTATAATGTCAAAGTATTCACCTCTTACGGTCATCACCTGGGTATTTACTTTTGGGCTGGTCTTTGTGCTTATTTTCCCGCCAACCTTCAGTGATCTGGCGAATACAAATTTTGAGGTGATACCCATGGATGCTTGGTGGAAGATTTCCTATGTCATTGTCGGAGTAACTTTTTTAACCTATCTGATGACGATGTACGGACTTAAATACCTGTCGCCATCAACTTCAGCAGTGTACATTTACTTCCAACCAATTATGGTAATCTTATTTGCCTATGTATTTGTAGAACTGGGACTCTCTGAAGATTACACGCAAACCATCACGGTTCCAAAATTAGGGTATATGTTCCTCATTTTTACAGGGGTGTATCTGACCATTCGTACAGAAAAGAAATCGGTCTAACGCATGAGATACATTAAGGCCTTATTGAATTCCCGATCGGTGCTGTTAAATACCTGATAAAATCCTTCTTCCATCCAGATTTGTCTTGCAATTTCAGCTTTCAGGGATTGAGCGATGGCAGTTTTGCTGTGTGCCAATCCTTTTGAATCTATAGGAATGTGCATTTCTTCCTCAGCAAATGTTGCCAGCGAATTGATTAACTCGTCGGTTACTTTAAATTGTTTGTTGAAGCTTTCCGGAGAGGGCCACTGAGACCTTTTAGTTTGGACAAAATCAAACGCAAATCCACTAAATACTTGAGAATAACGCAACGTGGTAAGGTAATCACTTGTTCCGGTTGAATCGTAAGGAACGAAAATGTCGGGCATGATTCCGCCGCCGCCGTACACAGTTTTACCTTTCGGGGTTTTAAATTTCAGAGAGTCAACAAAAATACTCGAGTCCGGAGCGTAGAGTTCACCATTGTCGTAGCGTTCCAATTGATCTTCCATGTATTTCTTGTAGCCTTCTTTATAGGGTTTCTGGATACATCTTCCAGTTGGTGTATAGTATCGGGAAACAGTAACCCGTACGTTGCTTCCGTCTCGCAAGGGCACATCCTCCTGAACGAGTCCCTTTCCAAAGGATCTGCGTCCGATGATGGTTCCGCGGTCGTTGTCCTGAAGCGCACCTGCCACAATCTCACTCGCGGAGGCGGAATTTGAATTGATGAGTACGGCAACAGGTGTTTTTTCAAGCGTGCCTCTTGAGGTAGCCCGGTAGGTGTAAGTCCCGGTATGCTCTCCTTTGGTTTGAACAATGGTTTTTCCAGAAGCAAGAAACTCATCGGATATTTCAATTGCAGACTGCAATACCCCACCGCCGTTGTTGCGAAGGTCAAGGATTAGTTTTTTCATGCCCTTTTGCTGCAGCCATGCTGCCGCGAGGGAAAATTCCTGTGAGGTGGTCACAGAAAATTCATCTACCTTAATGTATCCCACCGAAGCGTTCACCATGTATGCAGCAACTACGGATTCGATAGGGATGCTGCCTCGAACAATTCTTTTTTTCAGGACCTTTCCATTTCGCAGGAGTTCCACGGTTACGGCAGTGCCTTCCTGTCCTTTCAGCATAGCCATTACTTTCTCATTTGTAATCTTTTTACCATGGGCTTTTTTGCCATCAACCCTAAGTATTTTATCACCCGGGCGAACCCCCATTTTCTGTGACGGTGAACCATTAATGATATTGGTCACGCAGATCGTATCGCGGAGGATCATAAAACGGACACCCACACCGCCAAACTTGCCCTGGATGCTTTCATTCATTGCCTTCAGGTCTTTGGCAGAGATGTAATTGCTGTGTGGATCGAGTTCGTGAAGCATGTCAGAGATTGTCTGTTCAAACAATGCCTCTCCGTTGATCGTATCTACGTATTTATCGTCAAGAATTTGTATGATGTCCTGAAGCTTTCGGTATTTTTCTGTACCTCCCGAGGATGCTTGCTCTATCGAACCCATCGAATTTCCCAGCCACACTCCCGCACCAAGTGCCACTGAGAGCAGTACAGGTAAAAGATATCGTCTGTCAGGCTGGTTCATTTTCTAATTCATTTATCTGAGTCACATCCACTCCGGCACTTTTTAAAAATTCGACGCCCTCTGAATCTTTGTACGCATCCTTGTAAACGACACGGGTAATGCCTGCCTGAAGGATGAGTTTACTGCAGTCTTTGCAAGGAGATAAGGTCAGGTAAAGTGTAGCGCCTTTCGAATTGTTGGTGGATTTGGCGACCTTAAGGATGGCATTTGCTTCGGCATGCAATACATACCAGAAGGTTTCACCCGCTTCGTCTTCACAGCAGTTGTCAAAACCCGCAGGGGTGCCATTGTATCCATCCGAAATGATCATGGAGTCTTTCACAATAAGTGCTCCGACCTGTTTGCGGTTACAGTGTGACAATTTTGCCCAGGAAGACGCCATGCGAAGGTAAGCCTGGTCGTAGCGAAGTTGTTTTAAATGTTCCTTTCCTGCTGACATCTGTCTTGTAAAAGTAGTTAATTCCACGTGAATCGGTAACCGACCGAACGGATGGAGTGAAAATGCTTTGGTTTTTTTGCATCTTCTTCAAAAATTCTGCGGAATTGCAGTATGAAGTTGTCAATGGTTCGGGTGGTTGGGAAAACATCTTTTCCCCAGACGTGGTCAAGAATCTCATCGCGGGAAACAACGTTCCCTTCATGCTCTATGAAAAAAAGCAGCAGATCCATCTCTCGTTTACTCAAGGTATACAGATGCTCCCCGGAGGAATTGCTTACGTGGAAGGATCCGGTGTCAATGGTTTTATCTCCAATACGGTATTTGTCGGGACGGTCTTTTTCAGCACCTTTCGCAAAATCTGTCAGAACCTTCACACGTAACAAGAGTTCTTCAAGGTCGAAGGGTTTGGCGAGGTAATCGTTCCCGCCTTTTTTTAACCCTTCAATTTTATCGGATGTGGTTCCTTTCGCAGAAAGAAAAAGCACCGGAACAGCAGAAGTCTTTCGGATGGCTTCACAGATGCTCAAGCCATTGAAATAGGGCAACATTACATCCAATATGACCAGATCAGACTGAGACAGTTTGTCCAAAGAGTTCATGGCCTCCCGTCCATCCGAAAAAGACAGAACGTCATACCCCTCGAGCTCAAGATTGAGGCATATCATTTCCCTGATCGAGGATTCATCTTCAACTATCGAAACTAAAGCCACTTTTTTTTGTTGTATCCCGTAAAGTTATATTTTTGCTTTTAAATGCTCTTTATTTAAAGTCTCTGAACTATGAAAACAACTGTACTCCGAATGCTCTTTTGCGTTCTTTTCATTTCTCCAATGTGGGCTACAGCTCAAACATCGGAGCGCGATGGAATTGTCTTGCCATCTCAACTTAACCTGAAGGAGATTCCTCTGGTTACCTTTCCGTCTCCTGATCGCGAACAACTGCGAATTCAGGATGAAGAACGTGATCGAAATGGAGAATTCTACCGAATAGGGGTGGCCCTGTTCACTAATATTACACCAGCCAACTCAGGAAGTTGGAAAAACCTGCCGGGTGGAGGGAGACAATGGCAGCTTCGGGTAAAGTCTGAAGGGGCTGAAGCGTTGAGTTTTCTTTTTGAAGTCTTTAAAGTTTATGACGGATCCACTTTGACTGTTCAAGATCCAACAGGTGTGTTAAGACACAAGCCGTTCATAGAGGCAGATGTGCTTGATCATGGACGTCAGAACGCTGCTCTTTGTTTCGGGGAAGACCTGGTTTTGACTCTTACAGAACCATACGGAGCAAGGCCGTCAGAAATCTACATTGATCGTATTATGTATGGGTACCGGTCAACCGGAAATCCGGCGATTCAGAAGATCAATGAATCAGATGCTTGCGAGGTCAATGTGAACTGTTCTCCGGTCGGCGATAGCTGGCAGGATGAAAAACGAGGTGTTGCACGAATTCTGGTTGTAGACGGCGGATCTCAGGGTTGGTGTACAGGTTCACTTGTGAACAACGTAGCCCAAGATTGTAAGCCGCTTTTTCTGACAGCATTGCACTGTGGAGTTACTTCAACTACTGCGAATTTTACACAATGGCGCTTTTATTTCAAGTATGAGTCTCCGAATTGTTCCAATCCTTCCACAGCCGGAACACTGGATGATAACTTTATTACTGGTTCCGTTAAGCTGGCGAGTTCGAATGATGGCGGAGGGGATTCAGGATCTGACTTTTTGTTGGTTCAATTGGGTTCACTTGCCAGCCAGACCACCACGGTCAATACACTTAAAAGTGCTGCGTTCAATGCGTATTGGAATGGTTGGGATGCCAACAATACCACTACTAACAGCGGCGCAGGGATACACCATCCGGCAGGAGATATCAAAAAGATTTCCACCTATTCGAGCAACCTTGTGACTTCAGGATGGAATGGAAATGGTTTGCAGTCGCACTGGAGAGTAACCTGGTCGTCCAATTCAAACGGTTGGGGTGTTACCGAAGGAGGATCCTCAGGTTCGCCCATCTTCAAAACCAATGGAGGCAACTCGGTAATAATGGGAACCCTCACAGGTGGGGGGTCTTTCTGCACCGCTCAATCATCGCCTGACTATTATGGGAAAATGTCTTATCACTGGACAAGCAATGGAACACCTTCCAATGAGCAACTGAAAACCTATCTTGACCCGAACAACACCGGTACGCTGGTATTGCTTGGTTCTGCAGATCCTTGCTCTGCTCCTCAGGCCCCTGTAGCAAACTTCTCTGCGAATCAAACGAACGTTACACCAGGCACGACGGTTACATTTACCGATTTGTCTTCCGGACAGCCTACTTCCTGGGCATGGACTGTTTCCCCTGCCACTGGGTGGGCTTATGCCGGTGGAACGTCTGCAACGTCTCAGAATCCTCAGATTACTTTCAACACGATTGGTCAGTATACGATTCAGCTGACGGCAACCAATGCACAAGGTTCGGATGTGGAAATCAAAACAAACTACATTATTGTGGCTGAATCCACAGGGCCATGTGTGGCGACGTCCACGACTTGTGACGAGTTCATTCAGAATGTGACATTCAATACACTGAACAACACTACGGCGTGCACCAATTATACGAGTTATACCAATTCTACAACGGTGAATAAGAACAGTGCATACAACCTGACATTAACACCACAGATCACCGGAAATGGCGTAGGTTCTGCGTATGTCGGCAATGAACTAGGTGCGTGGATAGATTACAACAATGACGGCACATTTGCAAATCCTTCGGAGCGTGTATTCTATTTACAAGTTCAGCAAACAACCACCGGTCCGGAATTCACTCAAAGTGTAACTATTCCTTCAAGTGCAACTACCGGAACAGTAAAAATGCGTGTAAGGATTTCGTACAATGGTACTACTGGAGGTGAAGGTCCGGTAGATCCGTGCGGCACTACGCAGTATGGGGAAGTTGAGGATTACAATGTAGTTATTCAGGCTGCACCAACAGCTGTGCTTACACTTCAGTGTCCGCCGAATCAAACGATATATGCAACGCAATCAACGGTTGTTCCGAATGTAACATCTACTGCCACTTCCTCTACTACATGCTCAGGGGGTGCTGTTACGGAGACACAATCACCTGCTGCCGGAACCTCCCTGCAAAACGGACAGAATACAATTACCGTAACCGCAACGGATCAGTGTGGTAACAGTCAAACTTGTACTACGGTTGTGACGTATATTAATAATCTTGGCATCAGCGAGAACGATCCGTTTGGTGAGATTGTAGTCTACCCGAACCCTGTATCTGACGAATTGGTTGTCGATCTATCCACACTGATGGAAGAAGAGATGACTGTTGAACTGTATGACCTTTCCGGAAAACTGTTGTCCTCCCAAGTTGTGTATGCCGGATCTGCGGTTAAATTGAATATGACAGGATTCTCTAAGGGGATGTATCAGCTTCGACTCGTGAATAGAGGTGCGAGCACCGTACGTCGGGTTATAAAACTTTAAGACCGTTTAAATATGAATCGAAAGGCCGTCCAATCCGGGCGGCCTTTTTTATGAATTCTAATTTGATCCTAATGATCACTACCTGCCAATTTTCCCCTAAATTTACGTTCATATCAAACCACCTCCTTGGAACAGTCTTCTTCAGATACACCACTTCAGGTTCTTTTCATCAGTTCATGGTATCCCAGCGAGGAGCACCCTACCTTGGGCAATTTTGTTCAGAAACATGCACATTCTGCAGCTCTTTTGAATAAGGTTGCAGTGATTACTGTGGTTTCCTCGGAAAAAAGAAAGACTCTGCATATTGAGAAAAGGATTGAACGGGATGTCTGCGAATACGTTGCGTATTTTCCGAGGAAGACAGGATTTTTTTCAAGGGCAACAAATTACTTGCGAAATAAAAGGGCATTTAAAGAGACTTTCGAGATGTATCGTGCTGAATTTGGTCTGCCTGACCTTGTACATGTGCATGTCTCCTTTCCACTTGGAATTTGGGCAAGAGGACTCAAAAAGAAGTTTGGTATCCCTTATGTTGTAACTGAGCATGCCAGTGGATTTCATATCGGAACGGACCACTCTTATCCAAGAAGTATACTTCTGTTTTGTAAGAAGATCCTCTCAGGAGCAGAAGTGATCCTGCCTGTGAGTGAGGATTTAAAACATTCTTTGCAGCTTTTGGTGCCACATAAACCTTTTGAGGTCATTTCAAACGTAGTGGACGAACACCTCTTCCGTGTGCAAGAAAAGGTAGGTATAGATCAAGTTCGTTTTATTCATATCTCTACGGGCATTGATTCCATTAAAAATCTTTCAGGAATGCTCAGAGCCGTGGATGTGTTGTCCGGAAAAAGGCAGGATTTCACATTTGACATAGTAAGTGATGGAGACGTTGAATATGCAAAAGCTTTGGCATCCCGAATGCAGCATGGTTCCCTCGTTCGTTTTCATGCTACAAAGACCACCGAAGAAATAGCAGAAATGCTTTGTCAAAGTTCTTGTTTGGTGCTATTTAGCAATTACGAGAATTTCCCTTGCGTAATTCCAGAGGCATTTATGACTGGGGTTCCTGTGATCTCTACGGCTGTCAATGGCATTCCCGAACATGTACATTCCGACAAGGGCATCCTGGTCGAAAAAGGAAATGAAGCCCAACTGGTTCAGGCAATGGAAACGTTCCTCGAGAGGAAATTTGTATCAGACCCTGAAAAGATCCGGGCGTACGCTTTGTATCATTTCAGTTATTCCGCTGTTGGCAGGAAGCTGGACAGGATTTACCGGAAGATATTGGGTTGATTCAAGGAAACTCATTCACAGCGTTTGAACTAAGTTTTAATGGTTTTATATATGTTCAATTCTTTTCGTGATTGTTTAGTCTCCATTTTGGAATAATTATCCTAATTGCTTCATTGAGTTCGTCTAATTTTGTGATGTCAGATTTATGTTCGTGCCGGGCCTATTATTTTTTAAAATGTTCTCTTCCTGAAATATTATTTAGATTAGAGGGTTATCAGTGAAAGGATTCCTGTGCATAGTTTTGTTCTTAAGTGGTCTGGTTGCCAGAGCACAATACCCTTCTTTTTTTCAATATTCCGTCGAAAATGGCTCGCCCTCAAATGAAATTTACTGGTTGTATGAAGATTATGATGGGTATTTATGGATAGGGTGTGATGCTGGGTTGTTTAAATTCAACGGGGTAAGTTACGAACAAATTTCATCCTCTGAGCTCACTTCAAGAGCTGTAACAGGAATCATTCAATCCAAAAGAACAGGTAGAATTTATGCGTATAATTTCAATCGACAATTAATCTGTATCGAGAAAAATAAGTTACGTGTAATAAAAACATGGAATCGTCCAATAAATGGCCTTGCGGATGATCATAAAGGGAACATTTTTATTACCTCAAGTGAAGGGACATTTAAAATGGAAGAATCGAATTTTTCCATAGACGAAGTTCACTCAAAGTTACATTTTCATGATTCTAAAGGAAGAACATTTTCGTCTCATGGGATTTCTGATCCTTCCGGCGTGGTCTATTATCAGTCTGGAAATAGGTTGATGATTTGGCAGAATGGTATTCCGAAGGCTTTACCGCTAGGTACAAATTCTGAGAACTCAATTGTGTTTTTTTCAAGATTTTCCAGGCATCCATTCGTCGTCAGCTTTACAGGGGGGCAAGTCATGAGAATCGTAAATAAAAATTTAATTCCATACAGCGATGCTCCTTTAACTAAAGCATTGAAAGGGAGAAAGATAAATTGTGTTTTTGAATCTAGAGATGGTAAAGTTTGGATTGGCACATACTCGGGATTGGTATGTCATGATCCTAAAAAAAAATCAACAGAAATCTTTTACACTCAATTTTCATTTTCATACGGGATAGAAGATTCTGAGGGCAACTTATGGTTCAGCACGTTACACAACGGATTCATTCGAGTTGCCAATCTCAATGTCCGTTATTGGACGACAAGAGACCGATTTGGACTGCCGGATCAATACAACCTGATTTCATTTGATGAAAGATCGATTTATTTTGGGAGTACGAACGGGATGCTTGGAAAATTGAACGTTGAATCTTTGGAATTCCAAAAGAAAGAACATTCTCCCAAGGCTGATTTCGGAATGCTCTATGCAGATACAATTGACAAATGTTTGTATTTCAATAAAAACGGCCAAATTTTCAGATTTCAAAAAGAACGTTTCCAGCTCGTAAACAAAAGTGGACGTCCAGTGAAAAGTTTGTTTCACTCTCCATCGGGGTATTTCTTCTTGAGTTCTCAGGGCCTTTTCTTTGCATCCTCCGTAAATGACCATTTAACGGAGGATAGGATGATTGATCGAGTTTGGT